>JALEYW010000020.1:0-32745 GCA_022773145.1 Bacteroidales bacterium | reverse complement strand
GCCTTGTTACGATTTTCGCTTGTTTTCTAATTGCAACACTAAGATAAGTGAAAAATCTGACACGGCAAAATCCTGGGCAACTTTTTGTTGCTCAGGAACTTATAAATTAATTTAAATCAAAGTGTTGCGGAATTAAGGTTTGCTACTTTTTTCTTTGAACCTTCAGTTTTGTACATCTTGACGCAGGCAAGTTTTTGTTTCGTTCTTGGCTTTAGCGGATGATGTTCATGAAGAGTGCGTAGAAGGCAATGGCCAAATAGCTGAGGAGTAAAACGCCTTCAAGTAGTCGGATAGTGGCTATATTGTAGCCCGAGGTGGTGAACCCGGTGCGACGGCCGAACTGTTCACGCCTCAGCGCTAAGGGTGCACTGTAGCGTTCGCAGAGCTTGTAGATGCCGTAACCCACGCATAGTCCCCAAAGGATGCCGGTGAGGAGGTCGCCCACATAATGAACCCCTAAATATACCCGTGTCCAGCAGTTGAGCAATGCCCAGGAATAAACACACCAGGTCAGGGGGCGATGGCGGATGATGAGCGACAGGAAGGTGGCCACGGCGGTGGTGTTGGCTGCGTGGCTGGAGAAGAAGCCGTAATTGCCTCCACGATAGGCATTGACCACATCGACGGAATACATGATGAAGGGGTCGTTCGTGGGGCGGAAACGCGCCACCAACGGCTTGCAGATGGTGGAGGCCACTTGGTCGGCCAGCAGAATGCACAAGCCTAATGACAGAATGACTGTTGCCATGCCACTCAAATTGTTGTTGCGAACAATGACATAGACGAGTACTATCATTGTGGGTATCCAGGTAACGGTATGAGTGGCGGCCCAGGCTATGCCGTCGACGTAGAGGGAATGGCTGCCGTTGAGCCACAAGGTAAGTATTTGGTCTATGTGGGTGAACATGGTATGATTCTTTCTTCTCGATGGTTGTGGGAACTTGTGTTTCGCGCAGGTTATAAGATGATAAATCTGCGTTTATGGTCGGGCAGGGAGATTTTCCTTTTATACAAATGCCAGCTTTTCTTTGGTAACGTAGGCTTCTGTGCCATCAGGTAGTTGCACTTGCAACCATTGATCCTTGAAGATTTCCTTGACAGTCACTGTGGTTCCTTCGTGCAGTTCGCGGATTTCTTTAGCTGTGGCGGAAGGGCTGTTGCGTACGATGGTTGTTTGCATAACGACTGCCAGGCGGTTGTCGGTGAGGCGGTTTGTCTGCAAGTGGGCGAAACATTCAAAGGCCATGGCACAACTACCTGCCAAGCACGCAACTGTGAGGGCTGTGCGCCGTAACCAGAGTTTCCAGGGAAATAAGCAACACATTCCGACACTCAAGGTCACGATGAGGGCTAAGAGCGCGCAGATGCCCCAGGTGGCCGCGCTTTGGGAGTAGATGATCCGTTTGGTCCAGCTGACAAAGAACATTTCCGAAGGAGCATCGAAATGATCGGTCAACTTGGTAGTGGTGAGTTGCAGATTGAAGGCAGCATCCGTGTGTGCGGGGTTTAGCTGGAGTGCCCTGCGGTAAGCCAGCACGGCATGGGCGAAACGCTGCTGACGATAGTAGGCGTTTCCCAAGTTGTACTGCAATTCCGCGCGCTGTTTATCGGTCAGCGTGTGCGACTTCTCGTCTTGTTTCAGACAGGCTTCATAGCTCCTCACGGCTTCTACGTAATTTTTATGTTGGTATGCTTGGTCTGCTGTGGCCTTGTCGTTGCCCGCTTGGGCATGGAGGATGCAGGATAGGGTGAGCAGAAGGAAGAGGGATATTTCTTTCATGGATGATTTTAATATTTACTTTATAATCAACTACCGGAAATGCTGGAAATCAAACTGTTTCCTATTAAACATTTTGATTGGACATTTGCTTGATGATAGCCCTGGCACGTATGACGCATTCTGCACCCTGGTTCTCTGTGGTAGGTGCATATTGGGCATATTGGCAGTCATCGAGTAGCATCAGCAGTTCGCGGCAAATTGTTTCGTCCACTTGCTTCTCATGCAAAATCTGTTGGAGCCGCTCTCGCGACAATTCCGCTTGTCCGATACGGAGCAATTCACAAAGGAAGTCGTTCAAGGCGGAAGACAGCAGGCTGTATGCCTGGCCGGGTTGTGAGGGGAATAGTCCTTCGGCTTCGTTCAGCTTGTCCATGGCCTTCCGGACGTTACGGTTGCGTTGTCGTTTTCCTCCAGGAAGTTCACCACGCCTTGCCCGCTTAAGATAAACGATGCTCAGCCCGAAAAGTATGAGCAGGAGAAGTTCTGCTAAGCGGTAACCGGTTGTTCCCCATGTGAGGATGGCGGGCAAGTGATTGTCTTCTTCTTGCACGTGAATGTCGCGAATGTCGCTGCGGAGCATGGCCAGCTGTTTGTCCACATCTGCGTTCGACTGCCGGCCCTGTTGCACGTCGAGGTGTATAGGGCTTGTAGTTAATGTCTTGTAGGACTGCGTTTGCGTGTCGTAGTATGTAAAGCTGACGGCAGGAATATCGTAGCTTCCCACGTTACGGGGAACGAAGGTGTAGTCAAAACGCAGCTGTCCGGAAAGCCCTGAGGTAGTTACTTTCGTGTTGTCCACCGTTTTGGCATCATAGCTGTCAAAGTCTTTGGGGAAAGTAACGGTGGGCGGCGTGATGAGCTTCATGTTGCCCGAACCGTTGATGGTGATTCGGTATGTTGCCACATCGTTGGTCTTAACGGAGTTGTTAAGCACTTCGCCCTTGATACTGAATTGGCCCACGGCCCCTGAGAATGATGCCGGCTTAGGCTGCGGCAACGCATCAACGTGTAATTGCATCTCAGGCACCGTACGCCTTACTTGCACGCCAATGTGGCCGCCTCCGTTGAAGAAGGCATCGGCAAAGTCCATGTGATGGTCCTGCTGTACCACGGTACAGTCGAAGGTGATACCGGGTATGGTGACCTTACCCGTTTGTTGCGGAAAAATGAGATATTGCAGTATCGTGCCTGTTTTGTAAGTTGTGCCGTTCAGCTGTTCTATAGTAGTCTGTATTTGATTGCCGGGCAATGGTATTTCGTGGGAGATAATGCCTTTGAAATCGGGCTTTGTGGTGAGTTGGGTATTAGCCAATCCGACACCAACCCGTGCGTGAATGCGGTAGGTAAGCAATATGGCTTCCTGTTCCATTACCTTGGTCCTGCTGGGCTTGACATCAATGAAAAGATCGCGCCCCGTGACGCTGCTTCCTGCTTGCTGAAGCTGTTCTTCCTGTGGCGTGGTGGTAGGACGGCGGGATTGGTTGGAAGTTTTGTCCTGCTGACGGCCATGGTTCCCGCTATGGGCTTGCAGACTAATGGGCTTGGAATGGAGGGTGCGGCCGTCCACACGAACCGAAGCGGAACCGATGGTGATGTTGCCGCTTTTGCGCGCTGAGAGGATATAGGTGAATGTAGTTGATGCACTGTGGGATGTCCTACCGTTTATCATTTGATAATTACTGAAGGTGGATGTGCTCGGCCCGCTCAGTATTTCAAATGATGCCAAAGAGGGTGGGGTGAAATCTGTTGCTCCGGAAGCTGCGACAGTAAATGCCAAGCGATAATAGCCGCCGACATCTTCTATCTTGGCTGTGAACTGCTGTGCTGATACCCAACCGGGAAAGATTAGGCAAAATAGCCATAATATATAATGGTACTTCATGGGTAGGAAGTTCTTTTGAAAGTAGGCGATGAAAATGAAATGAGCTAATCTTTGAGTAATCCTGTAAAAATGTTTAAAACACTAACTTATTACCAATTCTTGTCCAGACTCTTTTGACGGGGCTGCATGGATTTAAGCTTTTCCAGTGCGCGTCTTTCAGCTTGCCGAGCCAGGTTTAGGTATTGCTCCGTTTGTTGGCGGTCGTCATCCTGTCGGGGGTTGTTCGTTTGTGATTGGGATTGCTGTTGCTTTTGTTTATCATTATCAGGTTGGTTCTCTTGCTTCTGTTGCTGCTCTTGCTGCTGTTGTTGGGATTGGCTGTTCCCTTTTTTGAGCTGTCGTTGGCAGAGTGCCAGGTTGTACCTTGTGTCGTTGTCGTTGGGGTTCAGTCTGAGAGCCTGCTTGTAATGTTCTATGGCCTGGCGGAGCAGTTGTTGCTGTTTCTGTGCATCGTGGAGTGCTGCCGTTTGGCAGATATACCCCCTGTTGTGCCACGCCATGGAACGAACTTGTTTGTTCTTTTCGCTTTGCGTTACAATGTTGTACAAGCTGTCTGCCGCACCGGGGTTTCCTTTTGCCAGGTAAGTGTCGGCCAGGTTGAAATGAGCTCGGCTGTTGTGCGGCTGACTTTTCAGGACTAGAAGATAGTATTTTTCGGCACGGTCATATTGTCCGGCTCTGAAGAGGGCGTTTCCCTGGTGCATCAGTCTGTAAGTAGCAGTCTGTGCAGTCATTGGAGTAGCGATAGAGCCAAGGCAAAGCATGAGCAGGGAGATAAAGATGAAGCGTATCATTTGGTAAATAGCTTAAAGCGTTTGAAGAAAGGATTCTGCGTTTCGTAGATGCAGATTTCCAATACAAGCAGTAGTAGTGCCAGCAGGGCAACGGCTTGGAACTGTTCGTCGCGTGCGGTGTAAGAGGTGGTGCTACCCGCCCGTTTCAGCCGGGCGAGTTGGGATTGTAGTTCTTCTTGGGCTGAGTTGGTTTGGTCCAGATGCAGGTATATGCCTTTGCCAGCCTTGGCCACCTTGCGGCACATCTCCTCGTTCAGGGCAGTGTGGATAGGGTTGCCTTCGTAATCGGTCATGGCTCCTCCGGTTGTAGGTATTATGCTGCCGGTAGACGTGCCCACTCCGATTACGTAGATGTTGATACCTTCTTTGGCAGCGGCTGCAGCTGCCTCTTCCGCTCCGCCTTCATGATTTTCGCCGTCGGTAATGAGGATGATGGCCTTTCCCACGTCTTTGTTGTCGGTGAAACTTTTTTGCGCCAATTCTATGGCAGCTGCCAAATTGGTTCCTTGAAGCGAAACCATGCCGGTGGAGATGGCATCAATGAAAAGTTTGGCTGCCGCGTGGTCAGACGTAATGGGCAGTTGGGGATATGCTTCTCCGGCAAATACACCGAGTGCTATCTTGTCGCCCGCCATCCGATCGGCCAGATTGGAAACCAGCAATTTAGCACGGTCTAATCTGCTCGGCTGAACGTCATTTGCCATCATTGAATTGGATACATCTACCATTACCACAGCTTCGATGCCTTGGGTGGTTTCTGTTTGCTGTTTCAATCCGTATTGAGGACGTGCCACAGCTACAATGAGCAATGCGGCCGCCATCAGGACAAGAGCGAACTTTATATGTCTTCGCCATACGGAATGGCCGGGCATCAATGCGAGTACCATGGAAGGTTGGCCCAACTTAGACAATCGCTTGCGCGTGTTCATGCAAGACCAAACGTAAAGCAGGACTACTACCGGTAGCAGCCACAGAAGATGTAGATAGGATGGATATAAGAACTGGAACATAGGTACTTCTTAAAGGCTGATTTGCCGCTCAATGAGTAAATATGAATATTACTTGAAGAATAAATCCGTGTGAGGGCGTTACAGCCTCTTCAACCAGGTGATGCGCACGAATATCTCAAGCAATAGTGCCAACAAAGCTGCAATGGCAAAGGGCTGGTAGGCTTCATAACGCCGGTTGTAATGGCTTACTTTCAGTTTCGTCTTCTCCAGCTTGTCAATGTCGTCGTACACCTCGCGGAGAGAGCTGCGCGAGGTTGCACGGTAAAAGATACCGCCGGTGGTCGTGGCAATTTGTTTTAATGTAGATGGGTCTGGCGTGGCATCCATTTGTTGGGTGTAGACCTCGCCATTGGGGAGCCGGGTCACGGGCACATTGACTTTCCCATCACTACCCAGAAGAATGGTATATACCCTGATATGGCAGGCTTTGGCTATATCCGCTGCCATTAGTGGAGAAATATCGCCTGTATTGTTCGCACCATCTGTCAGTAAGATAACCACCTTGCTTTTGCTTGGGCTTTTTTCCAAGTGGGACACCGCTGTGGCCAATCCCATGCCTATAGCAGTTCCGGGCTGGATGATGCCTTGTGCCTGCAGTTCGCAACTCACATCCTTGAAGGTACGGAGTAACATACTATGATCCGTGGTGAGAGGGCATTGAACAAAAGCCTCGCCGCCGAACAATGTGAGACCGATATTGTCGTCCTTACGGTTGGATATGAAATTCATCGCGACATCTTTTGCCGCAGTGATGCGGTTGGGGGCGATGTCGGGTGTTGCCATGCTCGTTGAAACGTCCATGGTCATCATGATGTCTATGCCCTCCGTTTCTCCTTTATTCCATGAATAGCTGGTTTGGGGGCGGGCCAGCACGATAATGACCAGAGCCAGACACGATAAACGCAAGAAGAACGGCAGATGTATCATCCGGGTGCGCCAGGTGGTGGGTACGGTGCGGAATGCCTCTGTCGTAGCCAGCGTAAAAGTGCCCTCATGTTTTTTCCTAAAAAGGAAATACCATAATATATAAGGTATGAGTAGCAGTAAAAGCAGTAAATATGTAGGTGAGGCGAAATACACGGTTGTTTACGGTTTATTATAGATTATATCGGGGTGGTTAGGAGAATAGAGGTATGAGGTTATAAAGTCACAAATAGTGCGACAGTCTCTTCCGTTCAATCAGATATTGATAACCATATCACCTATGCAGCGTGCGCATCTTAATTTCTTTAGTCCCTAATCACTTAAAACCCAAGCAGAGAACTACATAAAGTGTTTGTTACATGAAGCAAAGATACAGGTCGTAGCCCACGTAGGCAGTTAAGCCAAATGCCAGCGCTGTCAGTACTATGGCCACTGTTTGCATCGCAATGCGCAATCCTTTTTGTTGTTTTCCTGAAAGCGTAACATATTCTATGTGCGGTTGGGGAGCCTCAGCCGGTACAAACTTTGTGGTCTGTACGTAGTTCAAGGCCAGCATCAGGCTGTGGTCCTGTTCTGACAGTGAAGCCTCGTGTTTGGCAAACTTTACCAAGTCCGCCGTGCGCAGAATATCTTGCAACTCGCTTAGTGCATCAGCGTGGTCGCTGGCTGTCAGTTCGTCAATGATTTCCGAGGTTGTCATTTCACGTGCATTGAAGCCAAATCTTTTTTCAATGTATTCACGGAGTGTCTCGGTCAGGTCCATATAATACTGTTTGGCATCACCGGTTTCTGCCGGTTTCAATGCCCCCATATCTTTCAGGGCCGTAACATGTGGTGGAGTGGGAGGGTGTACTACGATGCGGCGGGTGATGAGCCGAGGGTCAGACAGTCGCACAGCCAGGACAAAGGCTCCCCAGCCTGCCAGCATCGCCAGTAAGGCCAATAGCGTTTGTCGGAATGTCCATTCAAAAGGCAGTTCAACCACATCGTGCGGCCCGTTGAATTTATCCACGTGTACTGTGTCAACAGCCACCGTACTTACTTTCAATCCGATATTGCCACGCGAGGCATATTCCTTACCGTCTACCTGTACCTTAAAGGGAGGAATGGTATAGAGGGCAGAGTCAAATGCTGTAATCGTATAGTTGCGTTGGAGTGTAATCATCTGTTTCCCGGCTGCACGTAAGGTGTCGATGGGTCCGTTTTCCACCACTTCTACACCTGGCACAATCTCCTGTTGCGGTTGAAAGGTGGGAAAAGTCACCTTGGCCTCGGCCCGCGTGGTACATTTCACTTGTAAGTGCACCTGTTCGCCAATCAGTAGAGAAGCTGAGTCAGCTCGTACTTCCACCACCGTTTGTCCCCATTGCGGCAAAGCCATCGCAAAGTACAACAAGGCCAAGATGCAAATAGTCTTCAAGTTCATAGTTAGTGTAATCAGTCAGAGAGTAAGTACACAATCAATAGCAATTATTAAAAGGGGCACACCGATTATCCTCTTCTTGCGAAAAGAGTCATCAGGGGTATTACAAAATCGCTTTCCGTGTTGATAGCCGCAAAGCCGGCTCCGCAGCGTTTAAAGAGGTCTGCTATTTGTTCCTGACTTTCGCGCCACCATCTTCGGTGATGTTCACGTGTACATTGGTTGCCCGTGTCCACGTACTGTTCGTGCCCCGTTTCAGCGTCTGCCACGCGGAGTAGCCCCACGTTGGGTAGTTCGGCCATACGTTCATCGTAGAGGCGCAGTCCTATCAAGTCGTGTTTGCGTGCTACCACAGAAAGCGGTTTAGCAAAATTTCCGGTATCAAAGAAATCGCTCATCATAAAAGCGATGGTGCGTTTGGTCATCACGCGCATAAAGTACTCCATCGCATTTCCTACATCAGTCCGTTTGCCTTGCGGTGTGAAGTTGAGCAGTTCCCGTACGATACAGAGAATGTGGCGTTTGCCTTTGGCCGGTGGAATAAATTTTTCAATTCTGTCGGAGAAAAGGATAGCACCCACTTTGTCGTTATTCTGCATGGCCGAGAAAGCCAGCGTGGCAGCAATTTCCGCCGCCAGTTCCCTCACGGTGCGATCTCTCGTGCCAAACCAGCCGCTGGCGGAGACATCAACCAGTAACATCACCGTCAGTTCACGTTCTTCTTCAAATACCTTGATGTAAGGTCTGTTCATGCGTGCCGTAACATTCCAGTCAATATCGCGCACATCATCGCCCGGCTGGTACTCGCGTACTTCGGCGAACGACATGCCGCGTCCTTTGAAAGCGGCATGATACTCTCCGGCAAAGATGTTGTTCGACAGTGCTTTGGTCTTGATTTCCAAGCGTCTGACTCGTTTGAGTAGTTCGGCTGTCTCCATGAATTGAAGGGGGTGTTTTTATATAGATTTCTGAAGTTACCTATAGTTACCTATGGCTTTAATAATCAATAGAAGCCTAAGGCACTTCCACCTTGTTAAGTATCTCGCGCACCACATCATCGGCTTTCACATCGTCCGCTTCGGCCTCGTAAGTCAGTCCGATGCGATGGCGGAGTACATCCGGTGCAATCGCGCGCACATCTTCCGGCACCACATAGCCTCGGTGTTCCATGAAAGCTCTGGCGCGTGCTGCCAGTGCCAGGTTAATGCTTGCGCGGGGAGAACCGCCGAAAGCGATGTACCCTTTCATCTCTTTCAGCCCGTATTGTTCAGGGTAGCGTGAGGCAAATACCAAATTGGCTACATATTGTTCAATACGTTCGTCTACATACACCTGTTTCACCAGTTCGCGAGCTCGAACGATGCGAGCCGGATTTGTTGTGGGCAATGGTTGGGAGAATGAACCGTTAATGTGTGCTCGCACAATTTCCTTCTCTTCTTCCAGTGTAGGATAATCCACCATTACTTTCAGCATAAAGCGATCCAGCTGCGCTTCCGGCAGAGTGTAAGTACCTTCCTGTTCAATCGGGTTTTGTGTGGCCATCACCAAGAAGGGGTCGGGTAGGGCATAAGTGTTATCCCCGATGGTGATATGTCTCTCTTGCATCGCTTCGAGCAATGCACTTTGCACCTTGGCCGGTGCACGGTTAATCTCATCGGCCAAAACGAAATTGGCAAAGACAGGACCTTTTTTCACTTTGAATGATTCCTCCTTCTGGCTGTAGACGAGTGTGCCTACCACATCAGCGGGCAGCAAGTCCGGTGTAAACTGAATACGTCCGAACTGTGCGTCAATCAGTCCCGCCATCGTTTTGATGGCCAGCGTCTTAGCCAGCCCCGGAACACCCTCTAGCAGGATATGTCCGTCGGCAAGCAATCCGATGAGCAAAGTATCAATCAAATGCTTTTGTCCCACGATGTGGCGGTGCATACCACCTGTCAAATCATCAATAAAGCCCGTTTCTGCCTCAATCATGGCGTTCAGGCTGCGAATGTCTGTTTGTGCTGACATAATCTGAAAGCGTTTATGTATAAGGAATAGAGCATAGTAGTCGGATATCTGTTCCAAAAGATGCCCGCTACTGCACCGCTGTTCCAAAAAACAACGCAAAATTACCTCTTTTCAACATACGAACATCTACATAGTATTTAAAAATAGCTAATCGTTTCCACAAAGCCTATCCTTTCTTCGGCTTTTAAGCCGGTTGCCATCAGTCGTGGTCCACAAAGAGGCATGTCTATACCAACAAAGGCGTAACCCGGAAGATGCTTGCTGATAGAGGCAGGTCATTTTCCGGGCTACGCTTTTCTCGTGTTTTAACCTTGGGGAAAACGGGTTTTTATATTAAGTCGCTGAAATACGCGTGAGCGATGGGGCGGAGGTTGTACTGCGAGGCCATCACTTCGCCGTATGCTCCGGCGGAACGGAAGGCGATGAAATCTCCCCGATGCGTTTGGGGCAGAATTTCGCCCTTGCCGAATACATCGCTGCTTTCACAGATGGGGCCCACCACATCGTAAGCTTCGCTGGACAGTTCAGGGTCAGCACTGATATTTTGCGTGCAGTGGTGTGAACCATACATGGCGGGGCGTATGAGATCCGTGAAGCCGGCATCCACAATAACGAACTGTTTGGTGTGTCCCTGCTTCACATAGAGTGTGCGGGCGATGAGCGTACCACATTGCCCCACCACGCTGCGGCCCAGTTCAAAATGCACTTGTTGATTCGGACGCAATTGTAAATGATCCACAAATGTTTTGAAATATCGGGCAAAGTCGGGGACGGGGTGTTCGTCGGGATGCTCATAGTCAATACCCAGACCGCCGCCCAAGTTGATATTTTCCGTATATATGCCGGCTTTTTCCAATTCATTCTGCAACTCGTTCACCTTCTCGCAAAGCTTTCTGAAAGGTTCCATGTCTGTGATTTGGCTGCCGATGTGAAAATGCAGGCCGACATACTCTACTCCGGGCAACTCCTGGGCCCGACGGATGGCCGACAGAGTATCGTCCCAGTCAATGCCAAACTTGTTTTCGTTCAGGCCCGTAGTGATTTTTGCATGGGTGTGAGCGTCTACGTTGGGGTTAATCCGGAAAGCAATGCGCGCCTTTGTCCCAAGAGAAACGGCCAATTCGTTGATAACCTCCAGTTCCGGCAAGCTTTCCACGTTGAAGCTGTGAATGCCCGCTTCGAGAGCCAGTATAATCTCCCGGTCCGTTTTGCCCACCCCGGCAAAGACAATGCTTGAAGGGTTAAAACCGGTTTGCAGTGCAGCATGTATTTCTCCGCCCGAAACGCAGTCAGCCCCCAATCCGGCCGCACTGATGATTTGCAGCAGGCGTGGGTTGGCATTGGCCTTGATGGCATAGTGAACATGGTATTGGGGCAGGTTGGCAGTGCAGCGTTGAATGGTTTGGAGCGTCGAATGCAACAGCTCCAGGTCGTAATAATAGAAAGGAGTGTCCAGTTTTTGAATTTGTGCTAAAGGGAAGTTCATAAGTTATCAGCGTTGAAAATCCCTGTCCCCAGGTGAGGACAGGGAAATAGGTGATGTTTTTAAGCTCTATTCTCGGAAACGAACAGCTTACTGCTCAGTGCGCAGAGTGCGGCTCGCTTGTCTGATTCGCGCACCAGCAGAGAAATGTTGTGGTTGCTGCCGCCGTAGGAAATCATGCGCACGGGTATTTCTGCCACGGCTTCCACCACCCGTGTTTCAAAGCCCACGTTACCCCAGCGGAGGTCGCCCACCACGCAGATGATGCACATGTTTTCATCTGTTTCCACCGTGCCGTACTTTTTCAGTTCTTCGGTGATGGAAGCCAGGTGTGCCGTGTTGTCAATCGTTACCGTAACGCCCACTTCGCTGGTGGTGACCATATCAATCGGCGTATGGTTAGTTTCAAATATCTCAAACACCTTGCGGAGGAAGCCCGTAGCCAACAGCATACGCGATGACACAATTTTGATGGCAGTGATGTTATCTTTAGCTGCCACAGCCTTGATCGTGCCACACTGCATCTCGTTGTTGATGATAGTGCCCGGAGCCCCGGGGTCCATGGTGTTGAGCAATTTCACGGGAACCCCTGCGTAACGGGCCGGTTGGATACAGGTGGGATGCAGAATTTTTGCACCGAAGTAGGCCAGTTCGGCTGCTTCTTCAAAGTTGAGTTGTCGCACGGGCGTAGTGTCTTCCACAAAGCGCGGGTCATTATTGTGCATACCGTCGATGTCTGTCCAAATCTGTATCTCCTCTGCTCCGAGCGTGGCTCCTATGAGGCAGGCCGTATAATCGGAGCCGCCGCGCTGCAGGTTGTCTATTTCACCCAGATGATTGCGGCAGATAAATCCCTGCGTGATATAGAGTTCATAGTCGGGATGCTGTTGGAGTTGTTCGGCCATGTGCGTCTTGATGAAGAGCATATCCGGTTCTCCGTTGTCATCGGTGCGCATAAAGTCGAGTGCCGGAAGGAGTTTTACTTTTACGCCACACTCCAGCAGGTAGTTGGTCACCATGTTGGTGCTCATCAGTTCTCCCTGAGCCAGAATCTCCTTCTCCAATGCCGCGGAATATTCCTGTGTTGTGAAGTTATGTAGGTTTCGGAAGATTGTTTTCAGCAGGTCCTTGGTCTTTTCTGCCGTTTCGGCCAGAGCGTATAGGTTCTCTACATGTTGCATGTAGAGATTGCGGAGTTTGTTGATGACATTGTTGGCCGCTTCTGGATTGCGCTTTTGGATATAGTCGGCAATTTCCACCAGCGAGTTGGTAGTGCCCGACATGGCAGAAAGTACAACGATTTTCGGTTCGCCATCGTGAATGAGTTGGCATACATCTTTCATGCGTTGGGGCGAGCCTACGGAGGTGCCGCCAAATTTCAGGATTTTCATGCGCTGTATGTTTGAGTGATAGGTTGTTTTCCTTATTTACAAAATCGGATTGGGTTAAATGGACAGTTCCATGGCCTGGTTATATTCCTCTGTAACGAGCCGGATCTCTCCATCTTGCAGTCGATAGACAATACCGGGAAATTCGGAGAGCAGGTGCAGGTTGTGCGTCACCATGACCACCGCCGTGCCTTTTTCCCGGATATCCAGTAACAGCTGCATGATTTGTCGGCTCGTTTCCGTGTCGAGGTTGCCAATAGGTTCGTCCGCCAGAATGATTTCCGGGTGGTTGAGCAATGCCCGGGCAATGCACACACGCTGCTGTTCGCCGCCCGAGAGTTCGTGAGGGTAATGGTCCATTTTGTCTGCCAACCCCACAAGCTCCATCACCTCCTCCATGCGAGCGGGGCGCAATTTCTTTTTCCACCCCGTGGCCCGCAGTACGAAATCAAGGTTTTGTCTTACTGTGTGGTCGTGGAGCAGTTCAAAATTCTGGAACACGATGCCCAGTTTACGCCGCAGTGGCGGAATATGTTTGTTCTTCAGTTTGCGCAGGTCGTAGTCAAGGATGCGGGCCTGCCCCTGTTTCACGGGCACTTCGCCGTAAAGCGATTTGAGCAGAGTGCTCTTTCCGCTACCCACTTTGCCCACGATGTAAACAAAGTCGCCTCGGTCAACCTGAAAGTTAACATGGGATAGCACAGTGTTGTCTTCATGGCAGAGTGCCACATCGTTGAGATCTATCAGCATGGTTTCTGCGAATTAGTCAAGTTTGAGAACAGCGAGGAACGCTTTTTGCGGCACCTGTACATTGCCGATTTCCTTCATGCGCTTTTTGCCTCGTTTCTGCTTTTCAAGAAGTTTGCGTTTACGGCTGATGTCGCCGCCATAACATTTTGCTGTAACATCCTTGCGCACCTGTTTCACCGTTTCGCGTGCAATGATTTTGGCGCCGATGGCCGCCTGGATGGCAATGTCAAACTGTTGCCGGGGCAACAGTTCCTTCAGTTTTTCGCACATGCGTCGTCCGAAGTACACCGAGTTGTCCACATGGGTCAATGTGGAGAGCGCATCCACCGGTTCGCCGTTGAGCAGAATGTCCAGTTTCACAAGTCGTGAGGGGCGGAAGCCGATGGGGTGATAGTCGAAGGAGGCATAGCCTTTGGAGAGGCTTTTGAGTTTGTCATAGAAGTCTATGACGATTTCCGCCAGCGGCATGTCGTAATACAGTTCCACGCGGTTGCCCGAAACATATTCCTGCTTAATCAATTCGCCGCGTTTACCGAGACAGAGCGTCATGATGTTCCCGATGTAGTCTGTGCGGGTAATGATAGAGGCGCGGATGTACGGTTCCTCGATGTGGTCAATTTCCGTTTGGTCGGGCATACCGGCGGGGTTATGCACTTCTAACAGCGTCTGGTGCTTGTCGTATACATTGTAGCTTACGTTGGGCACGGTGGTGATGACGTTCATGTTGAACTCGCGGTCGAGGCGTTCCTGCACGATTTCCATGTGGAGCAGCCCCAGGAAGCCGCAGCGAAATCCGAAGCCCAGTGCCACGGACGATTCGGGTTGGAAGGTGAGTGAGGCATCGTTGAGCTGCAACTTCTCCAAGCTGGCGCGCAACTGCTCAAAGTCCTCTGTTTCCACCGGATACACACCGGCAAACACCATGGGCTTCACCTCCTCAAAGCCGGAAATGGCCTTCTCGCAGGGGGTTGCCACACTGGTAATGGTGTCGCCCACCTTCACCTCGGTGGCTGTTTTGATGCCGCTCACGATGTAGCCCACGTCGCCGCATTTCAGTTCCTTTCGCGGCGAGAGGTCCATTTTCAGTACGCCCACCTCGTCGGCATGATACCGTTTGCGTGTATTGACAAAGAGCACCTCTTCGTCCTTGTGGATGGAGCCATTGACAATTTTGTAGTAAGCAATGATGCCCCGGAAGGGATTGAACACGGAGTCGAAGATTAGTGCCTGCAACGGCGCGTTTTCATCGCCCGTAGGAGCGGGAATGCGTTCAATCACGGCGCGCAGGATATCGTCAACCCCCTGTCCGGTGCGTCCTGAGGCGCGGATAATCTCTTCGCGCTTGCAGCCGAGCAAATCAATGATTTCGTCTTCCACCTCCTCCGGCATGGCGTTCACCATGTCGCATTTGCTGAGCACGGGAATGATCTCCAGGTTGTGCTCAACAGCCATGTAGAGGTTGGAGATGGTTTGCGCCTGCACGCCCTGCGTAGCATCCACCAGCAGGAGGCAACCTTCGCATGCCGCAATACTGCGCGACACCTCATAGGCAAAGTCTACGTGTCCCGGTGTGTCGATAAGGTTGAGCCGATAGGTTTCGCCGTTGAGCGTATACTCCATCTGTATGGCGTGGCTCTTGATAGTGATGCCTCTTTCGCGCTCCAGGTCCATGTCGTCGAGCATTTGCCCTTCTGTAACTTGGATAGTTTGTGTGCGCTCCAGCAAACGGTCGGCCAGGGTACTTTTGCCGTGGTCGATATGGGCTATGATACTGAAATTGCGTATGTGCTTCACGTGAGGAAGGAAATTGAGATTGTAGGAAATCGCCGGTCTGTAGCCGGTGCTTGCAGGTCGTATCCGAGCGTGTTCCTATATATAATATTGAGTATGAACTGATGAAGGGGGATGTGCTTATGTCTGCTGTGGTCAGAATTTCTCTGCCGCCTCGAAGCTGACTGCGTGGGAGAGGTCCTTTTCGCTAAGCACCACCTCATCGCCCTGGATGGGCCAGTCGATGCCTAAGGAAGGATCGTCATAGCGTATGGAACACTCACACTCAGGGGCGTAGCGATTGTCCACCTTGTAAGTGAACACGGCGGTGTCGCTGATGACCTGGAAGCCATGGGCAAATCCGCGCGGGATGAACAGCTGGCGTTTGTTCTCAGCCGAGAGCTCCACCATCACGTGTCGGCCAAAGGTGGGAGAGTCCTGGCGCAAATCAACCGCCACGTCTACCACCGTGCCCTGCAACACGCGCACCAATTTGGCCTGTGAAGCTTCGCCCCGCTGGTAGTGGAGGCCGCGTAGCACACCGCGCGATGACATGGACTGGTTGTCCTGCACAAAGTGGACTTCATGGCCCATCGAACGGTTGAAATCCTCTTCGCGCCACGTTTCCATAAAGTAGCCGCGTGCGTCTTCAAACACACGGGGTTCGAGGATGAACACATCCTGGATATTTGTTTGAATATATTTCATGAAGGGTATATAATCAATGAAGGTCTATCTTTCCTTCGTTTATAGTCAGCCAGAACTCTGTCTGTTCGGGATGTTCCACCATGCCGTCGCAGAGGACGTCTTCAATATGCTGGCGAATGGCCCGTTTGAGTGAGCGGGCACCATAGTGGGTGTCGAAACCTTTGTCCACGATAAACTGTACCACCTCGTCGGTCCATTCTAAGCGGTATCCGTTTTGTCCCATCCGCTCTTTTAGCTCGTTCATTTCCAGGAGGGCTATTTTTGCCGCACTCTCTTTGTTGAGCGGGTTGAACATGATGATGTCGTCTAATCGGTTGAGAAATTCGGGGGCAAACTGTTTGCGCAGTGCTTTCAGCACAATGCTTTCGGCTGCTTCACCCGTCAATCCCTCCTCCGGTCGGTTAAAGCCAACCCCTGCACCGAACTCACGGAGCTGCTTGGTGCCGCTGTTCGAGGTGAGTATGATGATGGTGTTGCGGAAGTCCACCGTGGTGCCGTTGCCGTCGGTGAGTCGGCCTTCATCCATCACTTGCAGCAAGGTATTGAACACGTCGGGGTGTGCCTTCTCTATTTCGTCGAGCAGCACCACGGAGTAGGGATGGCGGCGCACCCTTTCGGTGAGTTGCCCGCCCTCTTCGTAGCCCACATATCCCGGAGGTGCTCCGAGCAGACGGCTCACGCTGTACTTCTCGCCGTATTCGCTCATGTCGATGCGTATCAGTGCATCCTTGGTAGCAAACATCCATTGTGCCAAACACTTTACCAAGTGTGTCTTTCCCACACCCGTGGGACCCACAAAGAGGAAAGTTCCGATGGGGTGGTCGGGACCCTTCAAGCCCATGCGGTTGCGCATGATGGCTCGGGTGAGTCGTTCCACCGCCTTGTCCTGTGCAATGACCTTGGCCGAAAGTGCCGCCTTCATGCCTTGGAGCCGTTCGCTTTCTGCTGCAGCCACGCGGGCAGCCGGCACACCGCTCATGGAGGAAACCACATCTGCCACGTCAGCCTCGTCCACCACAATCGGGTGGGCGGCCACTTCGTTTTGCCAGCGCAGTGTCAGTTCGTCCAGTTCCTTCGTCAGTCGGGTAACTTCATCGCGCAGATTGGCCGCAGCCTCATAGTTCTGTGCCTGGGCCGCTTGCATCTTGGCCTCACGCACATGCTCTATTTCCTTTTCCTTCTCTTCTAAGAACTTCGGGTTTTCCGAGCCGGCCAGATGCTTACGTGCGCCGGCCTCGTCGAGCGCGTCAATGGCTTTGTCGGGCAATGCACGGTCTGTGATGTAGCGCGCTGTCAGTCTGACGCACGCTTCCAAAGCTTGTTCCGTATAGGTAACGTTATGGTGTTCCTCGTAACGTTGTTTGATGTTTTGCAGAATGGCGAGCGTTTCATCCGTTGTGGTCGGTTCCAGCATGATTTTCTGGAAACGTCGGTCCAAAGCTCCATCCTTCTCGATGGTCTTTTTAAACTCGCCCGTTGTGGTAGCACCGATACATTGCACCTCGCCCCGAGCCAAGGCCGGTTTGAGAATGTTGGCGGCATCCAGACTTCCGGGTGCCGAGCCGGCACCGATGATGGTATGGATTTCATCGATAAAAAGCACGATTTCCGGATGTTGCTTCAGTTCTGCAATCAGTCGGCGCAGGCGTTCTTCAAACTGTCCGCGGTATTGCGTGCCCGCCACGATAGAAGCCATGTCAAGGGCCACGATGCGTTTTCCCAAAAGCAGGCGAGGCACCCGCCGATGTGCTATGCGGTCGGCCAGTCCCTCCACGATGGCACTTTTTCCCACACCCGGTTCGCCAATAATGATGGGATTATTCTTTTTGCGGCGGCACAAAATCTGTACTACTCGTTCAATTTCCCCTTCGCGACCTACCACGGGGTCCAGCCCGCCTTTAATGGCCACGGCTGTCAAATCCGTGCCGAAGTTGTCCGTGATAGGTGTGTCGCTTGAAGGCTTTTTCTCCTGCGTCTTGGGCGATGACGACGTAAATCCCTGTCCCGGTTTGTCATCGCCGGGGTAGGGAGCATCGGCTTCATCGGGAAAATCGAAGTTGCTTTTCACTTGTTTATTCCCCCCCTTATTCACCAACGCCTCGTAAGTAATGCCAAAAGACTGGAGCAAACTTTTTGCCTCGTTGTTGCGGTCGTGCATGATGGCGCGCAACATGAGCAGTGCCGGTTCGCGTTCGTCGCCGGTCAGTCTGTTTTCTAAGGCTAACAGTTTGATGATGCGTGTACATTCTGTGTCGAAAGGAGGTATAAAATCCCGTTCCGGTGCTGCGTGAAGTTGTTCGCTGTTTGCCAGCATATCGTCCACTTTTTGGCGAATGGCATCCATGTCCGTATTCATTTCCTTCAATCGTTCCGTGCTCTTAAAGGGTACGTCCAATGTGCTTCGCAGTAGGCAGAGCGAAGTAATTTCAATAAAACCGTAGCGTAGTGCTATGGCTTTGCTCTCGTTGAGAATGCGTGCCGTGTCGGCAGGTATTTCGTAGTTCATAGGTTCTCTGGTGTGTAAAAGTCTTAATAGTTTCTGAGTTGTAGATGCTTCAGAGGAATGGAGATTGGGGTTTGAAGTTTGGGAAGATACATCTGTCGGGTTGCAGCAATGTATCTACCATGGATAGTATCCTGCTAATCCTCATACCCAAAGATTGAAGTGCCGTTAACCTTATAACCTTTAGCATGGCATAAGATTGACTCGGTATTCTTCCTTTGCAGTGCGGCATAGCTCAAGCAAGCCTGACTCTGCTCTCACATGCACAAGCCGTCCATACTTCTGAAAGTGGAATAAATATATAAATATCGATTTCTTTTAATATGTAGTCATTCGGGTGCAAAGTTAGTGCAAGGCGAGAGCAATGAAAAGGAAAAACGCAGTTTTTTGCTTATCATAGCCGAGCCGCCGCCTAATTTGGCGAAGCAAAGTGTGCAAGGCGAGAGCAATGAAAAGGAAAAACGCAGTTTTTTGCTTATCATAGCCGAGCCGCCGCCTAAATTGGCGAAGCAAAGTGACGCAAGGCGAGAGCAATCGTAACCTCATAACGTAGGCGTGAAGTAACCATCCCCTTATCACCTTCAGCTGTAGATACTCACGAAGCTGAAGGTTTTTCCTTACTTTGAGCCCTCTATATACGTGTTTTTACTTTTTGAAAATAAGCTTCAAATATTCATATTCTATGCGTTTTCTACTGATTTTCAGTGGCATTATGTATGAAGGTTTTATTATTTCAAATATTCATAGCTTACTTCCATGGGAGTGTAACCGATGAATGATTGTTTTTTTAATCATTCATCATTAAATTCGTTGAAAATCAGTAGGAAATATAGGATATATGAAGGTTTGAACCATTTTTTTAAAGGCATAAAATACGTATATATAGCTTGTCGTGTTCCGGTGTAACGCCCCATGTGTTCAGGCTGTGAAAAGGCATGAACAAGTGGCGAACGATTTTTTTCAACTCGACGATTAGTTTTTTCAACTCGGCGATTAGTTTTTTCAACTCCAGGACTTGTTGAAACTACTCGCCGCCTTTAGGAGCGCGATGCAAGCATTCACCAATATTAAAGTAATATTTTAAATAATAGGTTTATATTGATTGTAAATCAATTATATACGATTAGATTGTATGGACGTTATAATGCGTGATTTCACTTCAGATTTCCAACGTGGCTCGGGTCGGTGTCAACACCATGAAAAAGAAGTTGCAACCTGCCTATTCTCAAACAAAATAAGTCCATTATTGGGAACCACACGTTATAAAAAAAAGGAAATGACTCCATCGTTCAACGAAGAATTACTATATTTGCAGCCTGTAAAAGCTAACACCATCACAAAATTTTATTCCTTCAGACAATGGAATTGGACATCCTGACAGCAGTGTCGCCGATTGACGGACGTTATCGTTCAAAAGCAGAACCTTTGGCACCGTATTTCTCAGAATATGCCTTGATGAAATACAGGGTGCGCGTTGAAATAGAATATTTTATCACGCTTTGCGAACTTCCCCTGCCGCAGTTAGCAGATTTCCCTCATGATAAATTTGAAGCCTTACGTGCAATTTACCGCGATTTCACCGAGGAAAATGCCGCTCGCGTGAAGGATATCGAGAAGGTGACGAACCACGACGTAAAGGCTATTGAGTATTTCATCAAAGAACAACTCGACAAGCTGGAAGGTATGGATCGGTTCAAGGAATTTATCCACTTTGGTCTGACCTCCCAGGATATCAACAACACGTCCTTCCCTCTGATGCTGAAAGAGTCTGTGGAGCAGGTGTATGTGCCCTTGTTGGAAGAGCTGATAGCCCAACTCAATAAGTATGCTGAGGAGTGGAAAGATATTCCGATGTTAGCACGCACACACGGACAGCCCGCTTCGCCCACAAGATTGGGTAAGGAAGTAAAGGTGTTTGCCTATCGTTTGGAAAGACAGTTGACACAACTCAAAGCGTGTGCCTTCACGGCCAAGTTCGGCGGTGCTACGGGTAACTTCAACGCACACCACGTGGCATACCCGGCTTACGATTGGAAAGCCTTTGGCAATCGTTTTGTAGCAGAGAAGTTGGGTCTTGAAAGGGAGGAATATACCACGCAAATCAGCAACTACGACTGCATGGCTGCCGTGTTTGATGCCATGAAGCGCATCCACACCATCGTAATCGACATGGACCGCGACTTCTGGCAGTATGTGTCGATGGAATATTTCAAACAACGCATCAAACAGGGCGAGGTGGGCTCCAGTGCCATGCCGCACAAGGTGAACCCCATCGATTTTGAAAATTCCGAGGGTAACTTGGGATTGGCTAATGCACTGTTAGAACATTTAAGCCGGAAATTGCCGATCAGCCGTTTGCAGCGTGATTTGACAGACTCTACTGTAATTCGCAATATCGGCGTACCTATGGGACATGCGCTGATAGCATTCCAAAGTTCGCTGAAGGGATTGCGTAAACTCTTGTTGAACGAGGAGCGCATCCGCGAAGATCTGGATGGTTGCTGGGCTGTGGTGGCCGAAGCTATCCAGACCATACTGCGACGCGAGGCTTATCCCCATCCATACGAGGCTTTGAAGGCATTGACAAGAACCAACGAGGCTGTAACCGAAGAACGCATCCATCACTTCATTGAAGGTTTGGAGGTGAGCGAGGAGGTGAAGTCTGAATTGCGTGCCATCACACCGCACAACTATACAGGCGTGTAACCAACCGGAGATTGCATGAGTTGTGGGGAGCTGTTCAAGGCTTCGGCCGACTAACGAAAAGTCTGCAACTCGGACAACCGACTACACTTTATAGTCCTATCATATCAAGTAAAAAATAACGCATACGTGAGTATGTGGATAATCGATTATAAACAACATACAATTAACCTAAAGTTATGAGTGAAGATTTTTTGAACAACGGCGAAAGCAGCCGAGATGGCTTCCGTTCGCAAGATGAGGAAAATGCAAAAGCTGCCGGCCGCTTTGAGGGAGCTCATACCCCTCGCCCCCGTATCAACCGGAGTTTCCGCCAAGCCGGAAGCAGTGATTACGGTAACCAGCGTGCCTATGGCGCACAACGTCAGGCCGGCGAGTATCGCCCGCGCTATAATGCTGAAGGTGGTTACCAGCCCTCGCGCAGACAGGACGGTCGCGATGGTGGCTATCAACCGCGCAACGGTTATCAGGCACGCGATGGCTATCAACCCAGGGAGAACCGCTGGGGCAAATCGCGCTACGGACAGAATGGCGGAGAAGGTGGTGGCTACCAGCCCCGTGGCGGACAAAACGGCTATCAGCCCCGCTACAATCACGAAGGCTACGAACAGGACGGTGGTTACCAGCCCCGTGGCGGACAAAACGGCTATCAGCCTCGTCGCCAGGGTGGGGGATACCAACCCCGTGGTGGACAGGGTGGATTCCGTCCGCGTTACCAGGGACAAGGGGGGTACGCCCGTCCGCAACGCAGAGGTGGATATGATCCGCATGCTAAATATTCGCACAAGAAACGGATGGAATACAAAGAGGAAAACTATGATCCCACGGTGCCTCTTCGTCTGAACAAGTTTCTGGCCAATGCCGGTGTGTGCTCGCGTCGTGATGCCGACAAATACATTGAGGCCGGCGTGGTGAGCGTGAACGGTGTAGTGGTTACGGAACTGGGCGCCAAAGTGCTGCGCACGGATGAAGTAAAATTCCACGACAATGTGGTGAAGCTGGAAAAGAAAGTCTACGTGTTGCTCAATAAGCCCAAAGGCTACGTAACGACAAGCGAAGACCCCCAGAACCGCAAGACGGTGATGGACCTCGTTCAAAATGCCTGCCCCGAACGTATCTATCCCGTGGGCCGATTGGATCGCAATACGACTGGTGTTTTACTGCTGACGAACGACGGCGAATTGGCTTCCAAACTGACTCATCCCAAGTTCTTGAAGAAGAAAATATATCATGTTACGGCCGATCAGAACGTGGCCGCAGCCGACATTCAACGCATTGCGGAAGGCATCACGCTGGATGACGGCATCATCAAGGCAGATGCGGTGGAATATGCGCATCCCACGGATAAGAAACAAGTGGGCATCGAAATCCACAGCGGCAAGAATCGCATTGTGCGCCGTATCTTTGAAAGTCTGGGTTACCATGTAACTAAACTCGATCGCGTCTACTTTGCCGGACTGACAAAGAAGAACGTGCGTCGTGGCGATTGGCGCTACCTGACTGAGAAGGAAGTGCAGATGTTGCGCATGGGAGCATTTGAATAAATATTCCCCACTATTTTGTGTCAGGTAAAGTTTCATGGATGACGATTGTCATTGAATTCTAAGCGTGGTCACAAGCTCGCTCTCTTCTCTGCGTAGAGTTGAGTGCAGCAACAAGTTTCCCCCACGGGGTGCATGCGGCTTCAGGTTCTATCCCTGCAATCAAGAGTTTTATATCCTGCGTTCAAGGTAACACCCCGAAGGGGTTGCAAGCACCCAGCCCAGGGCAGAGCCGAGCGTAGCGAGGCGGCACCCTGGGTTACCCAGACATCCGGCCTTGTCGCCCCGAAGGGGCAAAAGCCTTTCTGAGACCGCTTAAACTCAAATGTTTCGCCTTTACGTAAAATGAAAGTTGACTGACAATAAAGACATTTTTAGAACACCCCTATAAACAATGCAAAGGACAAAAATCATCGATTTGCTCCAACGTACGGATTACGGAGCAAACGTATGTGTAAAAGGATGGGTGCGCACCCGCCGAGGCAGCAAGTCCGTGAACTTTATCGCCCTGAACGACGGCAGCACCATCAAGAATGTGCAGATCGTGGCCGACGTGGACAAGTTTGATGCCGAAATGCTCAAACAAATCACCACGGGAGCCTGCCTGAGTGTGGAGGGCGTGCTGACAGAAAGCCAGGGTGCCGGACAAAGTAGCGAGGTGCAGGCCACAAGCATCGAAGTGTTGGGCACCTGCGCTGCAGACTATCCCATGCAAAAGAAGGGACAGAGCTTCGAGTATATGCGCCAACATGCCCACATGCGCCTGCGTACCAACACGTTCGGCGCGGTGTTCCGCATTCGCCACAACATGGCCATGGCCATTCATACCTATTTCCACGAACACGGCTTCTGCTATTTCCATACGCCCATCATCACGGCTTCCGACTGCGAGGGTGCCGGACAGATGTTTCAGGTGACCACCAAGAACCTCTATGACCTGAAGAAGACGGAGGATGGCAAGATTGACTACAGCGACGATTTCTTCGGAAAAACCACCTCGCTGACGGTGAGCGGACAGCTGGAGGGCGAACTCGGTGCCACAGCACTCGGCGCCATCTACACCTTCGGACCCACATTCCGTGCCGAAAACTCCAACACGCCGCGCCACTTGGCCGAGTTCTGGATGATCGAGCCCGAAGTGGCGTTCTACGACATCAACGACAACATGGACTTGGCCGAGGACTTTATCAAGTACTGTGTGCGTTGGGCGTTGGAGCACTGCAAGGACGACTTGGAATTCCTCAACAAGATGATTGACAAGACGTTGCTAGAACGATTGCACTTTGTGGTGGAACACGATTTCGTACGCCTGACTTACTCCGAAGGTATCCGCATCCTGGAGGAGGCCATCGCCGGAGGACGCAAGTTTGAGTTCCCCGTATATTGGGGAGTCGACCTGGCCAGCGAACACGAGCGTTACTTGGTGGAGGAATACTTCAAGAAGCCCGTTATCCTGACGGACTACCCAAAGGAAATCAAGGCTTTCTACATGAAGCAGAACGACGACGGCAAAACGGTGCGCGCCATGGATGTGCTCTTCCCGCAAATCGGCGAAATCATCGGCGGTTCGGAACGTGAGGAGAGCTACGAGAAACTGATGGCACGCATCGAGGAGCTGAATATCCCGATGAAGGACATGTGGTGGTACTTGGACACCCGCCGCTTCGGCACCTGCCCCCATTCCGGCTTCGGCTTGGGCTTCGAGCGTCTGATCCTCTTCGTGACGGGTATGCAGAACATCCGCGATGTCATCCCCTTCCCGCGTACACCCAAGACGGCGGATTTCTAATCGCAGAATTTCCATTATCAGAAAGAGCTGTTCTCTCAAGCAATATTTCGCTTGTCGGAACAGCTCTTTTTGTGTGTTGCGGGAAGCCGGGAGATAAATAGGAGGTGTAAAACAAAAATTCATTGAAAAAATATCTATGAAAACAATTTGCGATAAATATTCTTTATATATTTGCACCACGAAATCAAAATAACGAAAATTAAAAACAAAAAGTAAGTTGAAGAAGTCGTTAGCCGGATTTTGACCCCTTCATTGATGAAGCAATGTGGCATTGGGGCCGAATGTATGTTGCATCGGCGGACTTCGTTCCTAAAAAATCTAACACTATGTGTGGAATCGTAGCAATTTTCAATATCAAGGAACAAACGCCGGAATTGAGGCAGAAAGCCCTCATGATGAGCAAAAAGATAAGACACAGAGGACCGGATTGGAGTGGCATATACTGTGGCAAATCGGCCATACTGTGCCATGAACGTCTGTCTATCGTGGACCCCGAGAGCGGAAAACAGCCGCTGTTCGCACCCGACCACAAGGAGGTGCTGGCGGTGAATGGAGAAATTTACAATCACCGCGAAATCCGGGCAAAATATGCCGGGAAATATGATTTCCAGACAGGATCGGACTGCGAGGTGGTGCTGGCGCTTTACCGGGAGCGGGGATGTAACTTCCTGGAAGAGCTGAGCGGCATTTTCGCCTTTGCACTCTACGACGAGGAAAAGGATGATTTCTTGATTGCCCGTGACCCTATCGGGGTGATACCTTTATATATCGGAAAGGACAAGGACGGTTTGGTGTATTGCGCCAGTGAGCTGAAAGCACTGGAAGGCTTCTGCGATGAATACCGGCCTTTCCCTCCGGGACATTATTACAAAGGCTCGGAAGGCGAACTGAAACGGTGGTACACCCGAGACTGGGAACAGTTTGATGCCGTGAAGGAAAATGATGCCCGTGTGGAGGATGTGCGCAACGCGCTGGAGGATGCAGTGAAACGGCAACTGATGAGTGACGTGCCGTATGGCGTGCTCCTATCCGGCGGCTTGGACAGTTCTGTCATCTCGGCTGTGGCTCGTAAATACGCGCCACGACGTGTGGAAACGGATGGCAAGCAGGATGCTTGGTGGCCTCGGCTGCACTCTTTCGCGGTGGGACTGAAAGGCGCACCCGACCTGGCGAAGGCACGCGAGGTGGCTGACTATATTGGAACTGTGCACCATGAAATCAACTATACCATCCAAGAGGGACTGGATGCCATACGCGACGTGATATATTTCATCGAAACGTACGACGTGACTACCGTTAGGGCTTCTACGCCGATGTACCTGCTGGCGCGCGTGATTAAGTCGATGGGCATCAAGATGGTGCTTTCGGGCGAAGGTGCCGATGAGGTGTTTGGCGGCTACCTGTATTTTCATAAGGCTCCCACGCCTCAGGCTTTCCACGAGGAAACGGTGCGGAAACTGTCGAAACTGCATCTGTACGACTGCCTGCGTGCCAACAAGAGTTTGTCGGCATGGGGCGTGGAGGGACGTGTGCCTTTCTTGGACAAAGAGTTCCTGGACGTGGCCATGCGGCTGAACCCTTCGGCCAAGATGTGCCCGGGCAGCACGATAGAAAAGCGCATCGTGCGAGAGGCTTTTGCCGATATGCTGCCTGAAAGTGTGGCATGGCGACAAAAAGAGCAGTTCTCCGATGGCGTGGGCTATTCGTGGATTGATACGCTAAAGGAAATTACCGCCGCTGCGGTAACTGACGAGCAGATGGAAAAGGCTGCGGAGCGTTTCCCCATCAATCCGCCCATGAACAAGGAAGAATATTATTATCGTTCCATTTTTGAGGAATACTTCCCCAGCGAAAGTGCTGCCCGCAGCGTGCCGAGCGTGCCGAGCGTGGCTTGCTCCACAGCCGAGGCGTTGGCATGGGATGCTTCCTTCAAAAATCTGAACGACCCCAGCGGCAGAGCCGTTGCGGGCGTACACCAAGAGGCTTACTAAACTGGATATGTTATTTTGGTTGATCTTCCGCCGCACGACAGATGTGTCTGTGCGGCGGTTTTTCGTGTGTGGGTGAGCCATTTCCTGTTTGCATAAGGCACTTTTTTGCCAACAAATACTTGACGTTTAAGGGGGGCTAGTGAAGAATATGTTCTGTTCGTATGAAAATACTGAAAATTACCCCCCCCGATTTTAATTAAATATATTTACTTTTGCCCACAGAAATTTAATGTTTATAACCAAGTCAAGGCAAATGACGCAATGCACCTTCCCGGTTTTGCGCCCCACTTGCCTTATGATGAATTTTCTAACCCTAAATCTTCTACTCCATAGAACATCGGACTCATACCTGTTGTGCCCGAGTTGCAGACTGAGATGCTGCTTGGTGAAAGCACGATATGTTTCTTCACTTTGAATCAATACAATTATCAAACCTTAATAAACCATTTCAATGAACAGATTACGTCTATTTTTGACAGGCGCAACTTTGCTCCTGACAGGCGTTTTGACCTCGGAGGCACAGACTACAATAAAGATCTATGCCCCGAGTGAACGCGTGACAACATTGAAAACCGGTGAAATGTACATGATCTACAACACGTGTTATAATGACACGCAGGATCGTACCGGTTTCATCAGCAGTAATAGTGCCGGAGGCTTCGGCCATACAGGCGATAGCCATCCCCGTCCCGCAGCTTTCAAGACAAACAGCCAAGCCTATCTCTGGACGCTGTCTAAAGGTACGGACGCAAGCGGCTATTACCTCCACTCCGAAGCCCTGAACAAGTACGCGAGTGCCACAGGCACCTATACGGATGCTGCCACTAACCAAGTGTTCATCCAGGACTATGCCACAACCCAAGCACCCATACCCAACGGGGCAAATGATAAAGTGTATACTCTGGGCCATGATGGTTCGACCAAGACGCTAATTACAAACCTCACCGCCCCCAGCGGTGTATGGTCAATCAGCGAAACACTGAGCGGAAGCAGTAATTGCTGGAATGGCAACACAGGCTCTTGGACTAAATGGTCAAACTGCCATCCCTATGCCTTCTACACGGTGAACGAGACTGAGGTCACGCTGGCTGCCAACTATCCCGTGCCCGGCAAGACTTACTACATTTACTGCGACAACAATACCAGCCAGTATTTCTACAATGACAACGGTACGCTGAAGGTGAGTAACGGTATCACGGGCAACGCTGAACTCTACAAGTTCACTTGTACTTTCGACGGCACTTATCACCAGTTCCAGAATGTAAGCAACGGAAAATATTTTGGCTTTAAGGCATTCAGCGACGGAGCATACAACTACCTTGTGGAAGACGGTGTTCCTGCCGGTGGGGCCGTGCATCTGAAAGCCAATGCTGCAGGAGCCTACTTGGTGATGAAAAATGATGGCAGTTTTGACAATTCCAGTCATGCCAACTACACGAAGGATGATGGCAATGCCTTCGCTGCCAACTACTATTTCGTACCTGTTGAGAATGTTCCCGTCCTGACCGTCAACGGCAGCGCACTGGCAGAAGCCAAAGCTACTTGGAACGGACTGACGCAGAATATCCCGGCTGCTTTTGCATTGACAACAGGCCAGAGCATTTCCGATGCCACGCTGAGCATTACAGAATGCGATGCTACCTATGTGTTCAATGGTTTCTTGGAGGGCAGCAACAATGTGGGAAATACGGTTGAGGTAAGCGCACTCACCACCAACAAGACTTACACGGCTGAATTCATGCCCAACATATTCTCCAACACCTACGGAGAAAAGTGGATTCGTGTGCGCAACTCCAGAAACCCGAACAACGGTTTCACCCTGGTGGACAACGCCACGCCCACAGTAGGAAAAAACGTGGACACCGAAGTGCTCGACGCTTCGCGTCTTGACAACCTCTGGTGCTTTGTGGGTACTGCCAATAACTTCAAGATATACAGCCATGAAGCAAGCAACCTGGTAGTTGGCCACGACGGAAGCCCCGCCAGTGGCGAGGCAGTGACCTTCCAGAATGAAACTTCAGCTAATGCCGCTTGGAAATTGGTAGACTATACCAGTGACGCAGTGGTAGGCTATTCCATCGTTCCGACGGCAAACACAGGTATAGGTCTTAACCCTCATGGAGCCATAGGCAATATCCTGAAATTCTATGGCAATGGTGACGGTGGCAACCGTTGGTTCTTTGAGGTAATTGACACTGAAAAGTCCCTCACCATGAACGTCATGGTTAACGGTGAAGCCTTCGAAAGTAACCCCATTGCAGACCTCACTTTCACCGTTGACGGTACTAACACCCAGACACGCGTGACGGGTTCACAAGAGGGCAAGGCTGTCTATCTGCCCATGAATGCCACCTTCAGTGTCAGCTCCTATACCTATCGTGGCTTTGACTGCGAGATGAAACTCAACGGTGAAGTGAAAACTGAACTGAACGACTTGACTCTGGTTGAAGGCACTCCCACTGTGGTAGACGTAACCTATACGGCCAACAACGACCGCATCCTCTTCAAGACACCCGATGCCAACGGCAAGCCCTACCGCATTCCAGCCATAGCCACCGCACTGAACGGCGATGTGATTGCACTGTCTGACAACCGCCCCTGCGGCAGCGACATAGGCTTTGGTCTTGTACACATCAAGGGTCGTATCTCCAAGGATAACGGCAAAACTTGGGGCGAAGAGTTCTATGTGGCAGAAGGAACAGGTGTTGAAGCAACAGAAGATACTCCACTTCAATTTGATTACGCTTTTGGTGATGCTGCTATTGTTGCTGACTGCGAACGCAATGAAGTGCTTGTGCTTTCTGTCTGCGGAAAGACTGTTTGCGGCGCTGCCAACTATAATGAAGGCAACCCCAACCGCGTGGCCAAGGTGAAGGGTACGCTCAACACTTTAACCAATGAATGGGAGTGGACTGATCCTGTTGAAGTCACTGAGGATATCTATCCTTTGTTCAATGTTACTACAGATGGTGTAACTACTTGTAGCTTGCCTTCTCTCTTCGTTGGTTCAGGCCGCATCATGCAGAGTCGCGTGGTGAAGAAAGACCAATACTATCGCCTCTACGCTGCCCTGTGGACGAACAACGAGGGCAACCGCGTCATCTATTCCGATGACTTCGGTGAAACTTGGGCTATTCTGGGCACAGTGGACGACCGTCCTGCCAGTGGTGGTAATGAGCCTAAGTGCGAAGAACTTCCCGACGGCACGGTTGTACTGAGCAGCCGACGTGACAATGGCCGTTACTTTAACCTCTTCACTTTTGATGAGGGCAGCGAATACACTACCGGCTCATGGGGCTCAGTTGCCACCGGTATCAGCAATACTGACAGCGGTACGAACGGCGAAATCTATTCGCTGGACAATGTGATGGACAAGACCACGGGCGAGAAGAAGACCATCATGTTGCAGTCTGTTCCTCTCGGCAGCGGACGACAGAACGTTGCTATCTGGTACAAGGTGATTGACCCCGCCACCACTTATACACCGGCTACTTTCGCCGCCGACTGGACACTGGGCAAGCAGGTGAGCTTCCGCAACTCTGCCTACTCCACCATGACCTTGCAGCAGGATAACCGTATCGGTTTCCTCTTTGAAGAAGAACCGGGCGGCTACTGCATTATCTATACTCCGCTGAGCATCGAAGACGTGACTGGCGGTACCTATACCTTATATTCCGACGAGAAAAGTCTGGCTGTAGTTACTAACTACGCACAAAGCGTTTTGGACAAGAAGGGTGTGGGTTATCCCAAAGAAGGTGCTACTGCACGCACCACACTGAGCAATGCCATTGCTGCTGCCCAGACCAGCGAAGATGCCATTGATGATGTACTTTCTACGCTGAATGGCGCAGTTAGCATATACAAGGCCAGCACTACCGACATCCAACTGCCAGAGGATGGCAAGGCTTATACCTTTGTAGGTGTGAGCAAGGCCGGCGTTAGACAGTATATGAAGTATGATGCAGAAAGCGGTGTAACTTTCTCCACTACCAATGAGCCTTCTGTATTTGTTTGCCGTAAGCTCTCCGATGGCACATGCCTCTTTGTTTGCAACGAAGGCAAGTATCTGGTTTGGAAAGGAAGTTCTGCGGGAACAAATGACCGAAGGGGCTATGTAGACAGCTATGCGCATTCCGTGACCAGTAATAACATTACGAAAGCAGACTGGACACACATCACCATCGCCAAGATGGTTACTGGAGAAAAGGTATCGGGCACACAGGCTGAACTTTTCGGCTATGTTACTTTCAGAGGGCGTCGCGAAATCAATGCTAATGATACTGGCAATGCCTTCGCCTACACCGTCCTTACAAGCAACGGCTACAGCCAAGCCCGTGATCCCTACTTCGATGACACCAACTCTTCCGCCCTCCTCATTGAAGATGCCACCTATCCCAACAACGTAAATCTCGCTGAGGTATCTGCTTCGGATACCAAGATCACGGGATTGGCACCTGGAGCTACTATCGGTACATTCAGTGCGCCCTTCCCCGTTGTCATCCCCGAGAATGTAACGGCTTACTATGCCGAGCAAGGAACGGACTGCGTGACGCTCAAAGCTATCACCGAAGCAACGGCTTTGCCCGCTAACCTGGGCGTGCTGCTGGTGGGCAATGGTGTAAGCTCGGCCTGCATGGTGCCCGCTGCGGACGAAACGCAGGCAAGCATCGATGCCAACTTCCTCCAGCATTCTGCCGGAGCAGCACACACTATCGTTGCAGGCGACTATATCTTGGCCAAAACAGAATCAGAGGGCATTGCCTTCTATCCTGCCTCGGGCACACTGGCCATGAATAAGGCATACCTGCACATGGCTGTCACAGAAGGCGCATTGCAACTGAACTTTGGCAGCACGCAGACGGGGCTGACTGAAACCGTTGTGGCTCTTGACCCCGAAGCTCCTATGTATGACTTGCAGGGTCGCCGTGTGTTCCAACTGGCCAAGGGTAGCCTCATTATCCAAAACGGTAAGAAACTTTTTGTGAAATAACAGCATAGCATCTATTTGACATGAAAAAGAACTATCAACAACCCTCTGCTCATATCATCGCCATGCACCTTGATACGCTGATAGCCCAATCTCCCACAGTTGGCTATGGCACTGAAACAGTGGATGCCAAAAGCTCTTTGAGCGGAAAGCAAAACTTCAGCGATCAGATTTGGGCTGATATGGACGAAGAATAATCCATCCGCATCAATACTTTCACTATCTTTTCACTCCCGCTTCCGGGCGTGAAGTGAACCAAACGAAATCCGTCGTTACTTGTGCTTAGGCAAGTCGGCGGATTTCGTCGGTTTTTGTCGGGTGGACCAAATTTGAATGATCCATACAGTTTTCCTACACATTTTTCCAGAACAAGCAGAAAATATACGGCATTTCCTTTCCTTTGCGCTCGCCTTGCATTATCTTTCGATAAAATAGGCGGCGGCTCGGCAGAAAAAATGAAAATCCTGCGGTTTTTCTTTTTTCTGCGCTCGCCTTGCACTATCTTTGCACTCCATATTACGGGCCAGACTGGATTTGACAGCGGGTCGGAGTGGTATGTAAGCACGCAGTGCGCCTGAAAGTGGGCACTTTAATCTCGGCTTTCAACAATTTAACTGGCGAAAACAAGTTTGCTCTCGCTGCTTAATCGAAGTATAGTAGATTGGCTTTATTCCTGCACAAGGTGCGGGAACGAGACATCACCCAAGAGCTAATCGCTCCGAAGCGTCTTGAACAGGTGGTGCAGAGAAATCGGAGATAGTTCCGGTTGGCCTCGCAACCGGGATGAAGTTCTTAGAGGATAAGGCGTAAGTTGGTGGCACCGGTCTTGCTTGCGCACGAAAACCTAAGCAGTGATAAGCGTGTAGAAAGCATATTGCTTCCTCGTTTGGACGAGGGTTCGACTCCCTCCTGGTCCACAGAGGCCGTACTTCCTGATAGTAAAAGGAGGTACGGCCATTATGTTTGACATGCATATGTACATCTAATGGGTGCCTTCCAGTTTTCGATTTCTAAATTTCTACTGTGCCGCTATTAGGGTGGCTTCAGGACTTGCACCAGTTAGACAAAGCTCATGTCGAGCGTACCAAAGCAAAGTGGGTGTATGAAAAATCATACACCCACTTTGAATAGTTCGCCCGACATGGGCATAATCTAATGGGTGAAAGTCCCGAGCGCGCCCCGATAGCGGGAAGCGCATAGTCCGAGGCAACGGTGTCTACCGCGAGGAGAATCGGAAGGAAGCTAAGGACAAAAGTCTGGCTCCACGCACAGAAACTTGATACAAGGCTCAAAATCAGGGGTAAGGTTG
>JALEYW010000064.1:0-12644 GCA_022773145.1 Bacteroidales bacterium | reverse complement strand
CACACGGGCGGTGAATGCTTGTGAAGGGTTTAAAGAGAAGCCTTTACACTGGAAAAACCGCTGGAAATCAGGAGCTAATCGGTAAAAACGCCTTCTGTGGTGTGAATGCTTGAAAAATCAAGCATTCACACTTGAAACTTCTGAAAATCAGCAAGAAACACGCTCCGTGTGAAGGGGTGAATGCTTTTTTTAGGATAAAAATACGTATATAAGTGGGTGAAATCTGGCAATAATCAACGCCGTGAAAACGAATGCATTTGTTTTCACGGCGTTGATAGATGTTAAGGTATCTACTTATCAAGGAATGTCAATCAACTTGTGTGTTTGAAGGGAAAGTCTCCATTCAGGATGTGCTTTGCAATAATCTACGGTTTGCTTGAGTATGGTCTTGTTATTTTCTGCGCATCCCGTGTCGCATGGCTGGAGAAATCTATGTTGGGTTAAGATGTGGCTGTAGTCGGGTAGGGGGCTTCCGGTGAATACTAATTTGATTTCGTCACACCGATTAATTATAATAGGTGTATTTCGGTCGGTTGCAAAGGCGTTTTTGGGTGAAAGGGTTATCCAATCAATGTTGGAGGGTATGCTGTGGGTGCCATTGGTTTCTATGGCAACGTATTTCCCCGCTTGGTGTAACCCGTCAATGAGTGAAGACGTTACTTGCAACGATGGTTCTCCGCCGGTTAGCACAATGTGCTTGGCCGGATAAGCTGCAACGGCCCGCAAAATGTCGGCTTCAGACATTTTATAACCGCTCTCGTGATGTGTGTCGCAGAAAGGGCAGCGAAGATTGCAGCCCGAAAAACGGATGAAAATGGCTGGTGTGCCTACATGGTAACCTTCGCCTTGCAGGGAATAAAAGATTTCGTTGACAATCATTGACTAAAAAACAATATGCTCACATCCCGGCTTGACATAACAGGCCGTGTTACCTTCTGATTCTTGAAATACCACTTTGTAGCACTGAGGTATTTGGTCGGCAATCCATTTTGCCAAATTTTCTGCCGTAGGATTAAAATCAAACAAATCGTTTAAATATTGGTGGTCCAATTTGTTTTTGATAAGCTGTTTGATTTGGCTGAAATCTACGACCATTCCGTTCTCATTCAGTTGTTCGGCTCTACAGTAAACCACGGCAATTCCATTGTGGCCGTGAAGTCTTCTGCATTTACTTTCATAATTTAGTTTCAGTTGGTGAGCAAAAGCTATTTCTAAGCGTTTGGAAATATAATACATAAACGTGGGCTATATAATAGTATAGGTTGCGTTCTCCGGTGTTAGGAGGGAGAAAACCATACTTTGTTTGTGTGCAAAAGTACGAGTTTTTCGACAGAACGGGTGCGTGATGGGGGTTGGAATGCACTTTTTTCAAACAAATCCTTTGTATTTTGGTCAAAAACAGGCGACAATGTTTGTTGATAATCAAAAAATACGTACTTTTGCGCCGCAATTTTGCAATTAAACAAAATCATTCATTCAAAACTTATGATGAATCAGTACGAGACCGTTTTCATTATGACTCCCGTTTTGTCTGATCAACAGATGAAGGAAACGGTCGAAAAATTCAAGGGTATTCTCGTTGCCGCCGGTGCCGAGATTATCAATGAAGAAGAGTGGGGCTTGAAGTCTATGGCTTATCCCATTCAGAAAAAGTCCACCGGTTTTTATCAGCTTCTTGAGTTCAAGGGCGAGCCTGTTGCATTGGCTAAGCTCGAAACAGCTTTCCGTCGTGACGAGCGTGTAATTCGTTTTCTCACCGTGAAGCTTGAGAAGTATGCAGCTGAGTATGCTGCCAAACGTCGTAACAAGTTTAACAAGAAGGAGGACTAAAACAATGGCACAAGCACAATCTGAAATTCGCTATCTGACCCCGCCCACCGTGGATGTCAAGAAAAAGAAATATTGCCGTTTTAAAAAGAGCGGTATCAAGTATATCGACTACAAGGATCCTGAATTTCTGAAGAAGTTCCTCAACGAGCAGGGCAAAATTCTTCCCCGTCGCATCACCGGCACTTCTTTGAAGTATCAGCGTCGCGTGGCTCAAGCCGTTAAGCGTGCTCGCCACTTGGCACTCCTTCCCTATGTAACCGATTTGATGAAATAAAACAGAGGAGGCAATAAGACTATGGAAATTATATTGAAAGAAAATGTTATTGGCCTGGGATTTAAGGACGATATTGTCAATGTGAAGAACGGTTACGGCCGTAACTATCTTATTCCCACCGGTAAGGCTGTCATTGCTTCTGAATCTGCCAAGAAAGTATTAGCAGAAAACTTGAAACAGCGTGCTCACAAGTTGGCTAAAATCAAAGCTGATGCCGAAGAGCTTGCTGCTAAGCTTTCAGCTGTGGAAACCTTGAAGATTGTAACCAAGGTGAGCGCCACCGGTGCCATCTATGGTTCTGTCAACAGCTTGCATATCGCTGACGCACTTGCCAAGTTAGGCTTTGAGGTTGACCGCAAGATGATTGAAGTTAAGGATGTGAAAGAAGTTGGTTCTTATCACGCCATCGTAAGACTCCACAAGGAAGTTTCTGCCGAAATTCCTTTTGAGGTTGTTGCCGAAACTGAAGGCGAGGCTTAAGCTTAAGTCTTTATCGTCTTATTCTAATAATGAAGTGCCGCATTCCATCATTGTGGAAAGCGGCACTTTTCAAATATGGCCAATATGCGCGTTTTTATTTATCTGTCCTTTGATGGCACAGCTTATCATGGGTGGCAAATCCAGCCTAACGCCATCAGTGTGCAGCAGCGACTGACAGAGTCGTTGACTATGCTTCTGCGTCAACCTACGGAAGTGGTGGGTGCCGGGCGCACTGATGCCGGGGTGCATGCCCACATGATGGTGGCCCATTGCGATGTGCCAGACAATACAGACCTTTCTTTGCTCTGTCATAAACTGAACAGAGTATTGCCTTCGGACATAGCTGTTTCGCGTGTGGTAAAAGTTGCTCCCCATGCACATGCCCGATTTGATGCTCAGGCACGTACTTACCATTATTGGATATATACTCGCAAAAATCCCTTCCGAAGTCATTATTCAACACGGATAACCTATTCGCTGGATTTCGATAAAATGAATGAGGCCGCAGCTTATTTGCTTACAGTGAGCGACTTTACGAGTTTTTCCAAATTGCACACAGATGTAAAGACCAATATATGCCATGTAACTCAGGCTCATTGGGAAAAAGTGGAGGAAGATTTGTGGCGTTTTGAGATTACGGCCGATCGCTTCCTGAGAAATATGGTGCGCTCTATCGTAGGCACGTTGATTGAAGTGGGGCGGGGAAAACTGTCGCTGGATGATTTTAAACAAATCGTCGCTTTGAAAAACAGACAAGCAGCCGGCGATTCGATGCCGGGGAATGCTTTGTCTTTAGTCCAAATCAAATATCATCCGGATTTGTTTCTGTAACAACAAACTTTGCAGAACTACATAAAAATAAAAGAAGGAGATTAACAAATCTCCTTCTTGGTGAGCCTCTTGTCGGATTCGAACCAACGACCCCGAGATTACAAATCACGTGCTCTGGCCAACTGAGCTAAAGAGGCGGGTGGGCAAGCTAACTGTATCGCGCCGCTACAACCAACTACCTTTGCTGCGGTCAAGCCCTGGAGGATTCGAAGGGAGCTGGCCGTACAGCACTTACCCATAGTAGCTGTAGGATTTATTTCCTGTTTGCGGGTGCAAAGGTGAGCAAAACTTTTTATATAACCAAAGGTTTCTGTTGCTTTTTTGTCAAAAACTGCGTTTTTATCATTTTAAGACAGTATATCAAACAGCAAATCCGGTGCATAAACTTACTGTTTCTGAACTTTACACCGTGTTGATTGTCCAGGAAGAGGAGGAGTTGGAGCTAATGTAAGAGCAGGTTGGAGATGTACTACTCCGTTTGCGGTAAATCTATCACGAGTCCGTCGTGAGCCAGGTGAACATTGGGAGGTAATTGGGCTGAAATTTCTGCGTGAAGGCCCATTTGGTGAGAGGCATGTATAAGGTAAGTTTTGGCGGGGTGAAGCGTTTCAACAAGCGCCAGTGCCTCGCCCAAAGTTTGGTGCGATGGATGCGGAGTAATTCTTAATGCGTTGATGACCAGCAGAGACAGTCCTTTCAAGTGTGGTATTTCGGATTCCGGCAAACGGCTCATGTCAGTGATGTAGGCCCATCGTTTGCCTTGTCTGTAAGCTGTGATGGGCAGTCGGCCATGCCATACGGTGAAAGGCTCGATTTTTTCATCGCAGATGGTGAAAGCTTGATGGGACTGGAGGGTATGTAAATGTATATCCGGCACCCCCGGGTATTTGTTCTCCACAAAACAATAAGGCATTCGTTCCTTTTGGTGTGTAGCGCAGAGTTTATCTGCATAAATGTCTATGGGACCGTATTGGCAATAAGGTCTCAAATCGTCCAATCCTCCTACGTGGTCGTAGTGCTCATGTGTAAGGAGGACGGCGCGGATGGGCTGTTCGCGCACGGAGGGCGGCAAAGCCAGCATTTGCGAGCGGAAATCCGGGCCGCAGTCAATCAGCACCAATCCTTTTGCAGTTTCCCAAAGAACTGAGGACCTGAAACGTCGGTCGTTCGGGTCGTTTGAACTGCATACGGGACAATGGCATCCTATTTGGGGAACTCCGGTGCTGGTACCGGTGCCTAAGAAATGGAAACGCATAGTTTTTTAGATGATGTTAGCTTCAGGCTGAATGTCGATGCCAAATTTCGTTCGTACATCTGCTTGAATGGCTTGTGCCAGCTTCCAAATATCTTCGCCTTTGGCCCCTCCTAAATTGACTAATACCAATGCTTGTTTGGGATATACCGCGGCAGGTCCCAAACTTTTGCCTTTCCATCCACATTGTTCTATGAGCCACCCGGCCGGTATCTTCACACCGTTAGGTAGTATGTAGTGAGGAATTTCCGGATAAGTAGCTTGTAACTGCGTAAAAGTATCTGTGTCAACTACGGGATTCATGAAAAAAGAGCCGGCACTCCCTATTTCTGAAGGGTCGGGCAGTTTGGCACGTCGGATATCCATAATCACTTGTCGGAGTTGTGATGCCGTAACCTTAGAGGGATGCCATCCTCGTGCTTCCAGTTCGTGAGTGATGGCACCATAGTGCAGTTCGGGCTGGAAATGTTGATTAAGGCGGTAAACTACATGCGTGACTATATACCGGTTCCTCAATGTATGTTTGAAGACACTACTGCGATAAGCGTATTGACATTCTTCAGCATGAAAGAGGTAAATCTTTCCGGTGGCCACTTCGATTGTTTCCACCCGGTCGATGAATCGCGAAGCTTCTATTCCGTAAGCTCCGATGTTTTGTACTGCTGATGCCCCTACCTCTCCGGGGATGAGTGAAAGGTTTTCCAGTCCATAAAAGCCGTGTCGTACACAATAGTCCACAAAATGGTCCCAATCTGTCCCGGCTCCCACTCTGAGCCACACCTGTTGCTCATTGCGCTCCACCTCTTCTATGCCCAAAATGCGGGAGTGCAAAATAGTGCCTTCGTAATCATGGGTGAAAAGCAGGTTGCTGCCTCCGCCAATGTGCATCCACTCTGTGCCGGCGAGTTGCGGCAACTTGTTTTGCAGCTGTTCTATAGAATGATATTCAAAAAAATCCCGGCATGAGGCATCTATGCCAAAAGTATTGTGTTTAAGCAAAGAATACATAACTTTCAGAAGTAGGTGAGTAAAGAAATTGATGAATGAGATGGACTGGTGACTGGTTGCGAAACCAAAGAGTGGTGCGGAAAGCAGGAGTGGTGTCCCTGAATGAGCGGGTTAATTGCTTGGGACAAAACTGCCTGAAACAACGTTCTCTATGTCAACTCCTTAGTTTTCCAGTTGTTCCAGCAGCCAAGTATTTCCGCTGCGGATAAAGGTGAGAGAACATCCCATTCCCCCTGATGGGCTGCACAACATCAGCACCCGTCGCCGAGCGTTGCCGTAGCTTTGTCCATAATTGATGTTTGTGATGGTACCTTTGGGCAAGGAAGGTCGGTAGTCCGGCCATTGACTTACATCAAGCAGGCCCTCGATTGTCTGGAAGTTGTCTGAGTCGTACGTTTTAAACTTGAAGGGATCAGTAATGTGTAAACTTTGGAAACGAGGGCTGGAAGAGAACTGTCTGTAAAACTCATAAAAGTCACTATTGATATTTTCGCTCATCCTGTGAGTGTTGAGTCCGGTGAGTCTCCACAACCCATTGATTTTGTGAAACAAGTATTGTTTTATGCGTTTCTGGTCGAGATAGACACTTTCCACTACCACGCGATGGAGTGAGGTGTCTTTTTCTGCTTTGATGGATTTGGCGTTGTCAAAAATGATGGTGTACACGTCCTGCTTGCTATATAAACGGTCAAACTGCCATGAAGAACGCGGTATGGGGTGATTGGTACCGTCAACGATGTTGGGCAGGGGAAAATCAGTGCGCGCCATTTGAAAACGCGGGTTGCGCATGAAAGAGTAAATGAAGTCATCGAACAAGCCGTCGGCTGCCCGGGGTGGTTCCGGTATGGAATCTTCCGCACGTTGGGGCACACTGTCTGCTCCGGTTGGTATCGTGTCATGATGTTCTGTGTCCGAAGTCACGGGTTTTCCATCATGGCACGAAATGCAAAGCCACAAAAGAACAGAAAGACAGAAAAAGGTTCTCATATATATAATCCCTTTATATGATTTCCGGGTAAGGCGGGTCGAAACTTTCGCTTCTTCCTTTCTTTCCTGCGAAAAACGGGACAAAAGTAAGGCTTTTCGTTGTAAGGAAAACTTAATTGCAAAGAAATATTTACCTTTGCGCCATAAAGGCAGCACCATTGTTGACCGATGTGAGTTGCGACTGTCGGTCATCTGCTCCTTTCTTTGAGAAAAACAGTGTTCTCTTTCCAAGTCAAAGTGAACTGCTATCAAGTTCCTGAAGTGGTCAATCGATATGATGAACCAGGAGTAAAAAACTTTCGGTTTGTCGGATTGTCATGGTAGATGTGCCAAGAGAAAGTGAACCTTCAACTAATAATCGTAATCATGTTGATAGAAAAAATCGAATCGCTGTTGGGCGAGGTGGCTGGTTTACAGGCAGCCGACACGAAGGAACTCGAAGAGCTCCGCATCAAATATTTGAGCAAGAAAGGGGTTGTCAACGACCTGATGAGCCAATTCCGAGATGTGCCTGCCGAACAAAAGCGTGAAATAGGCATGAAGCTCAATGAGCTGAAAACGTCTTTACAGGATAAGCTGAACGAATTGCGTCAGGCTTTGGCCGTACAGGAAGACGACCATGCAGATTTAGACCTTACCCGCACGCCTTATCCCATAGCTTTGGGCACACGCCATCCGCTTTCCATTGTCAAGAACGAGATAATCGACATCTTTTCGCGTTTAGGGTTCAGCATGGCCGATGGTCCTGAGGTGGAAGACGACTGGCACGTGTTTTCTTCCATGAATTTTGCCGAAGACCATCCGGCTCGCGATATGCAGGATACGTTCTTCGTGGAGCAGCATCCGGACATCGTGCTGCGCACTCATACGAGTTCTGTTCAAAGTCGAGTGATGGAGCATGCGCAACCTCCCATCCGCGTGATTTGTCCGGGACGTGTTTACCGCAACGAGGCTATTTCTGCACGAGCTCATTGCTTCTTCCATCAAGTGGAGGGACTTTACATAGATAAAGATGTGAGCTTTACCGATTTAAAGCAAGTGCTTCTCACGTTTGCCCGCGAAATGTTTGGTGCTGATACAAAAATCCGTTTGCGCCCCTCTTATTTCCCCTTCACCGAGCCCAGTGCGGAGATGGACATCTCGTGTAACATTTGCGGTGGCAAGGGATGCTCCTTCTGTAAACAGACAGGATGGGTGGAGATTTTGGGATGTGGCATGGTAGACCCGAATGTGCTGGAAGCTAACGGCATTGACAGTAAAGTCTATAAAGGCTATGCTTTCGGTATGGGCGTTGAGCGCATCACCAATTTGAAATATCAAGTGAAAGACCTGCGCCTCTTCTCTGAGAACGACGTTCGTTTCTTGGATGAGTTCATGGCTGCCAATTAAACTTGAAACATAGATTATTTCTAGAGGATGTTCTGTACTGATTGTTTAACTAATTTACAGAACATCCTTGATTTTTATGTACTTTCCTTGTAAATTTATTCCACATTTCTTGTTCTCTCCATGATATACCAAACTCGCTTGTGGCTTGAAGGAGTCTTCAATTATTGGGGCATCAGTCCTGAATGGGACACGCGGCTGGCACAGATTACGCTGGTTTCCGCTATTCTTCTGGTGTCTCTTCTGTTGGCTTATATCGGTCGCAAAACGTGCGTGCCTGTCATTTTGGGTTTTGTGAAGCGTACCCGGGTAAGGTGGGACGATTACCTGATCAATCGCCCTGTGCTTGAGGCTCTTTTTCAAATTCTTCCGAGTTTGATAGTTTATTCTTTATTGCCGTTGTGCTTTGATTCTCACGAAGGAACGACCTTTTTGTTAATCTTTAGGTTGACCCAAGTGTACATAGCTTACAGCACTATATTGTTGGTAACGGCATTTCTGAAAAATCTCTGTATAGTGGCCGGCGAGCATTTCGGTATGCACCATTTTATTGGCGTTCTTCAGTTTCTCCGTCTGCTTACTTTTTTTCTGGGTGGCATCATCATGTTGGCATATCTCTTCGGTTACAACCCCATTCGGGTGATAGCCGGCTTGGGAGCTGCGGCCACGGTGCTGATGTTGGTTTTCAAAGACTCCATATTGGGCTTGGTGGCCGGTATTCAGCTTTCCATGAACAAGATGCTGAAAGTGGGCGATTGGGTAACGATAGACAAACTCGGCATTAACGGAATTGTTGAAGAATTGTCGCTTACTACAGTGAAAATCCGCAATTTTGATAACACCATATCCACTGTACCACCTTACACATTGGTGAGCGATTCTTTTCAAAACTGGAATGCCATGTACGCAAAAGAGGCCAGGAGTATACGGAAAACAATTTTCGTGGACGTGCGTTCCATCTCTTTTGCCAATCAGGAATTGATAGACCACATTAGTTCCAAATATGGTGTGGTGGTCACCCCTTCTGCCGACACTTCCATCACCAATTTGACGCTGTTTCGGCATTTCATCATGGAAAAGCTGCAAAAAGATGCCCGTGTCAGCCGGGAGCCTTGGATTTTGGCGCGTCAATTAAACGGTACTCCCAATGGCGTCCCCGTGGAGCTATGGTTCTTTTCGCGTAACACAGATTTTGTGCCTTTTGAAGATTTTGCTTCGCAGTATATGGAGTTTTTCATCGCCTCCATGGCCGATTTTGGCTTGCGGGTGTTCCAGTTGCCGGCCGGAACCGATTTATCTTGGGCAGCATTGGCCGGTAAATAACGAATACTCCGCTTTTTTATATACCTTTGCGAGCGGATTGCAATACATACATTTATGAACAGAGTAAATCCTTTCAAGGGGCAGGGTATAGCACTCGTAACCCCTTTTACTACAAGCGGTCAAGTAGATTTCGAAGCCTTGGCACGATTGGCCGAAGGTCAGATACAAGCCGGTGTAGACTTTCTTTGTGTGCTGGGAACCACAGCCGAAACGCCCTGTTTGGATGCCCAAGAGAAAAAGGCTATTGTTGAAACGATTGTCCGTGTCAATGCCGGCCGTGTGCCCCTTTTGTTGGGTGCCGGAGGTAACAATACTGCCGAAGTCGTAGCCAATTTGAATAATAATTGTCCCACGGGGGTGGATGGCGTGTTGATTGTGACACCCTATTACAATAAGCCTTCACAGGAAGGCTTGTTCCAACACTTCAAGGCTGTGAGTGATGCCAGTCCCTTACCCGTTGTCCTGTACAATGTGCCGGGAAGAACGGGAGTGAACCTTGAAGCTGAAACCACTTTGCGCATAGCCCGCGAATGTCCTAACGTGGTGGCTGTGAAGGAAGCCTCCGGTAAAATCGGCCAAATAGAAGAAATTATTGACCGTGCACCAGAAGGTTTTGAGGTGTTGAGTGGCGATGATGCCATTACCTTTGAGTTGCTCACATTGGGAGCCAAAGGCGTGATTTCCGTGGTAGGAAACGCCTATCCTGCTGAGTTTGGCAGCATGATTCACGCCGCACTTCAAGGCGACTTCAATCAAGCATTGCAGATGCACCGCCGGCTCGTGAAAGCGTACAAGCTTCTGAGTGTAGACGGCAACCCGTCAGGCGTTAAATCGCTTCTTTCCATACAGGGCAAAATGGCGAATGTCCTTCGCCTTCCTTTGGTGCCTGCAAGGAAAGAAACATTTGAGGCTTTGTTGAAGTTTGATGGGCTGTTTCGGGATGCCACAGCCTGTGAATGCCAATAGCGAATAGTTCTCCACACCTTGTTTACCATTCTAAGAGCGGAATTTAGCCAACGCGAAATGTAGCATTTTGAGTGTGTGTCATTTTGCAATCGAAGGGTAGGGGGTGAAGCCAGGGGGTGCAACCGCTTGGAACAAAGTTTTTCGCAGACTGCTTATAGAACCTCAGGAAGCAACAACTCGGCGATTTGCGCTGTACAAGTCCCGAACTATTTTTCTCTACTCGCCGAGTTGAAAAAAATAGTTCGGGACTTGTAAGTGTAAAGCCGGAGAAAGTTCGGGGAGCGGCAGAACCATACAGTCAGCAGGAATAAGGAGATCCTGCCGAACCTGCGGTATGGTGGGTATAAAGGCAGATGAGCTTTTACCACCTGATGAGCTTACTATATATACGTGTTTTTGTCTTTTGAAAAAAGGTTCATTCCTTCATAAGTATATCTCTTGTTCCTGATTTTCAGCATTTTTCTCTATGAATGATTTGATTTTGAAATATTCATCAATCGTTCATCCTTTCAGGTCGCTTGGCGGATGAATGATGTGCTGATGGAAATGAATGAAAGATAGACCCTCAAATCCTTCATTGTGGAAACTGCTGGAAATCAGCAATAAAGATGCACAAATGAAGGATTGAACCTTTTTTTGAAGGTAAGAATTACGTATATAGTGTATGAAAATCGGCTTCTGCATATAGCCTGTAAAGCCTGAATTTCAAGTGTGCTATTGTTGTCAAAAACGTGAGTGGCAAATAACCTACCGGAGCAGTGTCCGGTGAGTAACTTTCTTCGCTACCTTTGGCCACTTATTTGTTGCCCATTCCCAACTTGTCGATGATGGTACGGTTGAGTCGTCGCAAGTCCTGGCCTGTACGGTTGAGAAATGCTTCCGGTAATGTCTTCCATTCATTAAAGAATACCGGTAGCAGCTGAAGCAAATTCATTTTGGATTCAGCGCGAGGTTTATTCGGTTTGTCGGGGTTCACAATGACGTTGAAAGCATGGCGCTCAATGGCCACATCAATTATTTCGCCCGTCCAAAACGGATCGCCGTCGAAGTGAGCCACGCCTTCGCTCTCACGACGAATGCGAAGTTTGGAAGCCTGAAATGTTTTGACGTGACTGTTGGCCGGCAAGGTGCCATTGAACAGTTGTAGGGCCACTTGCGGTGCCTCAATGGCGTTGAAGGGTTCCATCACCACTACATCCAGCAACCCGTCCTTCATGCTGGCGTAGGGAGCAATAAAGGCATCGTTGCCATACTGCGAAGCATTGGCGCAAGCAATGAGAAATGCTTTACAACTCTCTGTGCCTTTTTCGTCTTCGATGATATAAGGTTGCGATTTGTACATAAGGCCAGACCGGAGTGTGTTTTCCACATAAGTCAACAGCCCTCTTCTGCCGGCAGAAGCAAATTTTTCGCAAATAAAAGCATCAAATCCCACTCCGCATGTACAGAAAAAAGGTCTTCCGTTGATGGTGCCATAATCAAGTGTATGCACTACATCGCGATTGATAATCTCTATGGCTCGTGTCGGTTCCATTGGAAGTGCCAAATGGCGTGCCAATCCGTTGCCTGAACCACAGGGAACAATACCCAGCGCGGTATTTGTATGTACCAAAGCCCGGCCTACTTCGTTGACTGTTCCATCTCCCCCGACAGCCACTACCACATCAATACCTCGCCCCACGGCTTCGGCAGCCAGCAAACTGGCATGGCCGGCATATTCGGTATAAACCAGTTCTACATCGAACAAGTTCTTGTCGGTAAGGTTTTTAGCCAAATCTGCAATACCCTGTTTGCGCTGTGTGCCGGAAATGGGATTAATGATATAGCGAATTTTTTTTGTCATAGGATTATTATCTGTTAGGGTAGTGAAGCTTATTACACTTGGGTTTGCAAAGATAGTGCAAGGTGAGTGCAATAAAAAATGCAAAGCTTTAGGATTTGCATTTTCTGTGCCGAACTGCAGCCTATTTGCGGCAAAGATAGTAGATTTTTGAGTTGGGAAGTCAAAGTGAGGAAAAGTTTATCTGATACGACAGTTGAACACAAAAGATGATACAGACCAACATCCACGTTTTTCAACACAAATATACATTGTTAAATAAGTAGGAAGGGAAAAAGTCGCACAATTTGAGGCTCAACGTGCATTTTTCTCTTGGATAATTAAACTTTTTATAAGGAATTGCGTACCTTTGCCCAAAATAATAGTCGAGAAGCCTAAAAATCAATAATAATTAGGCTATCCTTAGAACCTACTTTACAAATGGGAATTTTACAAGAAAGATTAGCTAAGTACACCTTACCCCAGCA
>JALEYW010000026.1:0-98960 GCA_022773145.1 Bacteroidales bacterium | reverse complement strand
ACGCCAAAACGCTGGTAAAAGGCTGTTATGAAAAAATATTCAATAATTGTCTGGCTCTTGAAAATGTCACCATGTTGGCAATAGACGGCTTTGAAACTATTTGGTGCTTGAATACTTGGCTTGGTTATTATAAAGATTATGGTGATGGAAATGTGGAAGACTGCAGTGCAGGCAAAAATGCAAGTACACGTACATTGACATTGGCCAACGAGGAGGTTTACAACCAATTGGTTGCTAAAGAAAGCACATATGAAAGCACTTGGATAACTGCTTATTGGAAGGCTGGTCATCCATCTACTACCATTATATATAAGAATAATCAATAATATAAGCATAAAAAAGTTGGAGGCTGCAAGCGGCATGGTAAATGCCATTTGCAGCCTTCATAGTTTATAAGCGAAAAGTGTCGTTCAGAGTTCATTTCTGCTGTATAGTGGCAAAATGCTGTGAAATGTAGTCTTCGCACCTACATTTGCACTCCAAAATCATTAAAAACATTATACAACATGAATGAGACAGTTATAGAAGCTGTAATTTCCCATACTCCTAATTGATGACGGAATTGTGATAGACGTGAGGGAAGTGCAATTTTCGAAGCAACTCCATCCCATAGTTGTCACGGATGACGGAATGATGACGGACGTGAGGGAAGAGCAACCATCAAAACAGTAATTCCCCAAATTCTTCACGGATGATGGGATTGTGATGGATGTGAGAGAAGAACAGTATGCGAAGCTACTTTCTCCCAAGCTCGTTACGGATGTCGGAATTGTAATCGAGGTGAGAGAAGAACAACCCCAGAAGCAGCCATCTTCCAAACTCGTAACAGAAGAGGGTATTATTGTGTTCATACATCCTGAGACCATGGTGTTACTTTCTGTCTTAATTATCGCATTACAATTCTCTCGGGAATCATACAAGGGGTTATTATCGTCTACTGTAATAGACGTGAGGGCTGAACACCCAAAGAAGCATCCATCTCCTAATTTTGTCACAGACGACGGAATGGTGATAGATGTTAGGGAAGAGCAGTTAAAGAAGCATGATAACCCTAAACTCGTTACAGATGTAGGAATTATGATCGACGTGAGAGAAGAACAGCCCCAGAAGCAGCGCTTTCCAAAACTCGTCATGGTTTCAGGTATGTAAATTGACGTGAGAGAAGAACAACCTTCGAAACAACTTTCTTCTAAGCTATTTTCTGGTTGCATACTTACAAAGATGTTTATTTCGCTAATAGATGTCTATTGGCAGGTAACAGGAAAGTTGAATCTTATACAAATTCAGAGAACATATAGCCAGTACTGCTCACCGTTAAAACCTAATTGTACGATACCTCTCTGGCACTATGTAGATGCCCCCACGTGGGCGGACTGGGGAATGATGGGCACTTGCTTTGGGTCGTCACGTGTAGAGGCGCGGCGGCGGCAAACAAAGAAAAGATTTAATAGTAGAATTAATTTGTAGACAACAATAGTGAAAGGTGAGAGCAATGTAAAAGAAAAGCTGAAGGATTATCTTTTTTCTGTTGATTTTCTTTTGTATTTTGCAGATATATGCGTCCGTAATTTTACTTATGTCAGTCCCTTTTGGGATGATGGCCAGGATGTTGCATCCGTCAGGCAATGCTCATACCAGACGTACCCAAGGTGAGGAATAATGATGACATTCCCTCTTGATGTGTTGTTTTTGACAGTTGCTTGCTGCACAAGTTCTCATCATACGCTGTATTTTTGCAGGAGAAAGGTTGTGCCCACCATCAGCAAGCAGAGTGAAATCCGCCTGCTCTTGAAAACAGATAAAGTCAGGCAACAACTGTTTGACAACTTGCAACCTAACTTGCAACCTACTTGCAACCTACTTGCAACCTTGAGCAGACAAGCTTTTTCAAAGTCTGTACTGCGCCCTGCCATGGATTAAGATACAATACCCAGACAAGCCCAACAGCAAGAACCAAAAGTATCAGCTTACAGATCTTGGAATTCAGATTCTTCAGGCATTATATGAACAGGAAAGAGGCAATCTATCCTAACGGTATAACCAGCCACGACCTCAAAGTAGAAGTCCAAAGACCTTAACGAAAACCATCAGCAAGCAGCGTGAAATCTTTCAACTTGCCCACTCGCCGCCATCCCAAACTTTCCAGCCCCATGAACCACCCGCTATCCGACTTCCGCTTCTGCCCGCACTGTGGCAGCAAATCTTTTTCAGACAATGATGCCTACAGCAGGCGATGCGCCGACTGCGGCTTCACGTTTTACCCCAATGCCGCCGCTGCCACGGTGGCGATTATCCTGAACGCGGCAGGAGAATTGCTCTGCGTGCGCCGCAGCCGAGAACCGGCCAAGGGGACGCTCGACCTGCCCGGCGGCTTTGTCGACCCCGGCGAAAGCATCACAGACGGGCTGCGACGCGAAGTGAAGGAAGAAGTAGGAGCGGAGATTGACAGCGCGGAATTCCTCTTCTCTTTCCCCAACACCTACCCGTTCAGCGGCCATACGGTCCACACTGCCGATGCCTTTTTCCGGTGCCGCATTTCCCATCCCGAAACGGTCAGCGCACACGACGATGCCGCAGAGGTGTGCTGGCTGCCCCTGCAAGCCGTCGACCCCGATGCCTTCGGTCTGCAATCTGTCAGACGGGGCGTGCAGAAATTTCTCGCAATGGAAGGGACTTCGGCCTGCAACATGAATTATTCAGGTGACAAAATGTGAAAAATCCCTTTCATTTACCTATTTTTGCCACCATGAAGAACCTGAAAACCTTACCCTGCCGGATTTGGTGCTTCTATCGCGACGGTTTCAGGCAGATGACTTGGGGCCGGACGCTGTGGATTATCATCCTGCTCAAGCTTTTCGTCATCTTTATCGTGCTACGCCTTTTCTTTTTCAAGCCGGTACTGGCCGACATGGATAACGCCGAAAAAAGCGAAGCCGTGGGCACGGCCTTGGAAGCGCGGTAACCACACCCTCTCCCCTACAAGGAAATTACTATTTCTCTTATCAAATCTTTTATACCATGAATTTGTTAACCATCCTTGACCCCGGAACCATCGACTGGTCGAGAGCGCAATTTGCCCTCACGGCCTGCTACCATTGGCTCTTCGTGCCCCTCACGCTGGGGCTGGCCCTGATTATGGGCATCATGGAAACCCTTTACTACATCAAGAAAGACGAATTTTGGAAACGCACGGCCCAATTCTGGATGAAGCTGTTCGGTATCAACTTCGCCATCGGCGTGGCCACGGGCATCATCCTGGAATTTGAGTTCGGCACGAACTGGAGCAACTATTCCTGGTTCGTGGGCGACATCTTCGGCGCGCCACTCGCCATCGAGGGCATTGTGGCCTTCTTCATGGAAGCGACGTTCATTGCCGTCATGTTCTTTGGCTGGAACAAGGTGGGACGCGGCTTCCACTTAGCCTCCACCTGGCTCACCGGTCTGGGAGCTACGCTGTCGGCGTGGTGGATTCTCGTGGCCAACGCCTGGATGCAGCACCCTGTGGGGATGGAATTCAACCCCGAAACCGTGCGCAACGAGATGGTGGACTTTGCCGCCGTGGCCCTGTCGCCCTCGGCTGTGGTGAAGTTCTTCCACACCGTTTCCAGCGGATGGATGACGGGCGCAGTCTTCGTGGTCGGCGTGAGCTGCTGGTTCCTGCTGAAAAAGCGCAACCTTGAACTGGCCAAAGCCTCCATCAACGTGGCCGCCATCACGGGTGTGATAGCCACCCTCATCGTGATGGGCACGGGCGACCAGAGCGGCATCACCATGGCCAAAGAGCAACCTATGAAGCTGGCAGCTGCCGAGGGATTGCAGGAGGGCGGCACACAGGCTCCCTTCTCCATCGTGCCGGGCATCGAAGTGCCGGGCGTGCTCTCCCTGCTCGCCACGCACGATATCAACGGCTATGTGCCGGGCATAGACAACCTGCTGCAAGGCTACACCACGCCCGACGGCACAAGCTACCCTTCGGCGCAGGAGAAGATGCAACGCGGCAAGCAGGCACGCGCCGCCTTTTCCGATTTCCGCAAAAACTACCGCAACAACCCCGAAGCGGCTGCCGAAGCACGAACCAGGCTGCAAGAGGATGTGCAATTCTTTGGCTACGGCTTCATAGAAAAGGCCGAAGACCTGGTGCCACCCGTATGGCTCGTCTACTGGTCGTTCCGCATCATGGTGGGCTTGGGCAGTTTCCTCATGCTCTTCCTCATCGTGGTATGGTGGATGCAGCGCAAAGGCAAGCTGGAGCACGCTCCGTTGCTGCAATGGACGGGCATCGCCGCAGTGCCCATGGTCTATCTGGCCGGACAGGCCGGATGGGTGGTGGCCGAGGTGGGCCGTCAGCCCTGGGCCATCCAGGACCTGCTGCCGGTGGGCGCAGCCGTGTCGCAAATATCCCCATCGGGGGTCATCACCACCTTCTTCCTGTTCCTGTTGGTGTTCACCGTGCTGTTGGTGGCCGAAGTGAAGATTATGTGCAAAGCCATCAGCCAGCACAAAGCCTGACAGCAACTCACCGGTCATACACTCCTACCCTTCAAAATCTATCAAACACATGATAACTTACACTTTTCTTCAGCAATATTGGTGGCTCCTCGTGTCGCTTCTGGGCGGCCTGCTCGTGTTCTTGATGTTCGTTCAGGGAGCCAACAGCCTCATCTTCAGCCTGACCAACGACGAAACGGAACGCACCATGATCGTGAACTCCACCGGACGCAAATGGGAGTTCACGTTTACGACCCTCGTCACCTTTGGCGGTGCTTTCTTCGCCTCTTTCCCGCTCTTCTACAGTACCAGTTTCGGCGGAGCCTACTGGGTCTGGATGCTCATCCTTGTCAGTTTTGTGCTCCAAGCCGTGGCCTACGAATACCAATCAAAGCCGGGCAACGTCATGGGGCGTAACCTATACCGCCGCTTCTTGGTGTTCAACGGCTTCGTCGGTCCCTTTGTGGTAGGTGCCGCCGTGGGCACTTTCTTCACCGGCTCTGCCTTCACCGTGAACCATGCCGCGATGGGTGCCGGCGAGGAGTTTGCCGCCTCGCCCGTCATCAGCCAATGGGCCAACGCCTGGCATGGTCTGGATGCCTTGGCCAACGTTTGGAACCTCGTGCTCGGCTTCGCCGTGTTCTTCCTGGCCCGCGTGCTCGGCTCGCTCTATATGCTGAACAACCTGCACGACGAAGTACTGCAAAAACGCCTGCGCCGGCAGGTGGTGATGGATGTCGTTCCCTTCCTGCTCTGCTTCCTGGCCTTCGTGGGCTACGTGCTGACGGCCACAGGGCTTGTTTTTGACCCCTCTACGCAGACTTTTGCGGCTGAGGAATATAAATACCTGCACAACTTCCTTTCGCTGCCCTGCGTGAGCATTATTTTCATCCTCGGGGTCGTGCTGGTGCTCTTCGGCATAGGCCGCACCCTGCTGCGCCCCAACGCCACCGGCGGTATATGGCCTGCTGGCATCGGCACCGTGCTCACGGTCATGGCCCTGCTGCTGGTGGCCGGCCTGAACAACACGGCTTACTATCCGTCAAGCGTAGACCCGCAAAGCTCTCTCTGCTTAGCCAACAGCTGCTCCAGCGAATTCACGCTGCGCACCATGTCGTGTGTCAGCCTGCTCATTCCCTTCGTGCTGGCCTACATAGCCTATGCCTGGTACGCCATTGACCGGGGTGGCATCTCACGCGAAGAGATGGAAAAGCCGGGCCACAAGTATTGATGTTTCCATCTGAGGCAACGCCTCTATTTATGGATTGAATCCCGATTGAATTCCACAGGGAGGAAGTCTGCCACCACAGACCTCCTCCCTGTTTCCACTTGATTGCTGTCCAGTAAAACTATTGGAGACGATTAAAATCAAGAGGCTGTGTCGCAAAAATGATATTACGACACAGCCTCTTGAAACTATTATCTGGTTGATTTTTTACTCCTTAACCGTGATGAGGAAGTAGTTCTTCTTACCGCGTTGCACGAGCAGGTATTTGCCTTTGAGCAAATCCTCTTCGGTGACGACTTGGTCGAACGCGGTGAGCTTTTCCTTGTTCAGGCTCACACCGCCTCCTTGGGTGAGCTTGCGCATCTCGCCTTTTGAAGCGAAGCACTGGGTGTGTTCAGCCATGAGGTCTACGGCCTTGACACCTACGGCCTGTTCGCGGATCACCTCGAAGCGGGGCACACCGTCGAAAACGCTCAGCAAAGTGTCCTCATCGAGCTTGAGCAGGCTGTCCTTGGTGGCCTTGCCGAAGAGGATGTTCGAAGCCTCCAGCGCCATTTCGTAATCTTCGCGGCTGTGTACCATGCAGGTAACCTCCTCGCCCAAACGTTTCTGGAGCAGGCGGCGTCCCGGGTCGGCACGGTGTTCGGCAATGAGGCTGTCGATTTCCTCGTGGCTCAGGCTGGTGAAAATCTTGATGTAGCGTTCAGCCTCCTCGTCGCCCACGTTGAGCCAGAACTGGTAGAACTTGTAGGGTGTGGTGTATCGGCGGTCGAGCCATACGTTGCCCTGCTCCGTCTTGCCGAACTTCTTGCCGTCGGCCTTGGTGATGAGCGGACAGGTGAGGGCGTAAGCATCAGCCTCAGCCCCGAGCGTACGGCGAATGAGTTCTGTACCCGTGGTGATGTTGCCCCACTGGTCGGAGCCACCCATCTGGAGTTTGCAGTGCTTTTCCTGATAAAGATGGAGGAAGTCATAGCCTTGCAGCAGCTGGTAGGTGAACTCCGTGAAGGAGAGCCCGTCGCGTGCCTCGCCGTTCAGGCGCTTTTTCACACTGTCCTTGGCCATCATGTAGTTCACCGTGATATGTTTGCCCACCTCGCGTGCAAAATCGAGGAAGGTAAAGTTTTTCATCCAGTCGTAGTTGTTGACCAGTTCGGCGGCATTGGGTGCATCGGAGTCAAAGTCGAGGAAATGCGACAGTTGCTTTTTGATGCACTCCACGTTGTGGCGCAACACCTCCTCGGTGAGCAAGTTACGCTCTGCACTTTTTCCCGAAGGGTCACCAATCATGCCGGTAGCTCCTCCCACGAGTGCCAGCGGTTTGTGGCCGGCGCGCTGGAAGTGCCGGAGCATCATCACGGAGCAGAGGTGTCCGATATGGAGGGAATCAGCTGTGGGGTCAATGCCCACGTATGCGGTAACCATCTCCTTGTCCAGCAATTCTTCTGTGCCGGGCATCATTTGGTGGAGCATACCGCGCCATTTCAGTTCTTCAACGAAATTCATCTGTATAGGAATAAATTATTAGTTTTCCGGGGCAAAGTTAGTGCAAGGCGAGCGCAATGGAAAGAAAAGCCAAAGGATTTTATTTACATGGCCTAGCCGAAGCCTCACTTCGCGAAGCAAAGTAGTGCAAGGCGAGCGCAATGGAAAGAAAAGCCGAAGGATTTTATTTCCATGGCCGAGCCGCAGCCTCACTTCGCGAAGCAAAGTAGTGCAAGGCGAGCGCAATGGAAAGAAAAGCCGCGCAAAGTGAGAGAAAAGAAAGAAAAACCGCAAGGTTTTGCATTTTCTTTGCCGAACTGCTGCCGGCTTTATTCAAAAGCCGAAGGATTTTCGGTCATCATCCTTTCCGGCTATCTGTTCAATGCACTGCTGTAAGCATCCTTCATTCGCCGGCCTATAAAGCCACTTGGCGAATGGCCTCCACCATGCTCTTTACATAGTCCGGGTTGACTGCATTGGAAGCACTGTGTCCGTGTTTAAACCAACTTCCGATGATAGCCCCATCGCCTTTCCGGAAAGTTTCCGCTGCGGTTTCCAGTGTCACGCCGGCACCTACTATCACCGGGAAATCTTTCACGACAGCTTTGAACTCATCTATCTTCTCAAAAGGAGTGGCAAGCCCGGTTCCCTCACCGGTGCATACTATGGCATCACAGCGCTCCATGCCGAGTTTCAAATCTTCGGCAGTGGTGCGTCCCGACCGTACAGCCTGGTACTTAAACCGGACACCCCCCAACACGATGGCTTGGGAATTTTTGCGAAAGTAACGGAGAGATTCCGCATATTCCTCATCCACATCAGGCGTAAGGTGTCCGCAAACGGAGTCTATCTGAATGTATTTGGCACCATACGCCTCTGCCAAACGAAAGGCTGTAGGATAATCGCCCAGGATGTTCAGTCCGTAAACGGCATCGGGATGGGCTGTGTGCATCCATTGAAGCACTTGCTCGCAATCGTCCGTCGAGCCAAAATAGTTCTCAATGAGGGGAGAAACGCCGTTCGCCAGATAGAGTTCTATTTCCTTTTGAGCCAGTTCCAACATGGAGTATCCCTCACATTGGTTGGTATGAATCATGCCGATTACGGGCTTACTGTTGCCAAAAACGTCTTTGAATGTCATAGCAAATTGTTTTTTCACAGGTTTCTATAATATGTAATCAGAGGGATGCGTTCTATATCCCCTACTCTCCCCAGTCTCCCCGGTCCAGGTTGCGGTAGCCCACCGCCTCCTTGACGTGTCGGGCCAGCACCTCCGGTGAGTGGTCCAGGTCGGCTATGGTGCGGCTCACCTTGAGGATGCGGTCGTAGGCACGGGCGGAGAGGCTCATGCGCTTCATGGCACGGGTGAGGACCTGGGAGGCTTCGTCGTCGAGCCGGGCATACTGTTCGAGCAATGCCCGCGTCATTTGCGCGTTGCAGTGGATGCCCTTCAAGTCCTTGTACCTTTCAGTCTGGATGTCGCGCGCTGCTATCACCCGTTGGCGTATTTGCTCGCTGCTCTCGCCGGCCGGTGCCTGCGCCAAGTCGGTGATGGAAACGGGGGTTACCTCCACCTGAATGTCGATGCGGTCCATGAGCGGCCCGGAGATGCGGTTCATGTACTTGTGTATCTGCCCGGGTGAGCATTGGCACTCGTGCGTGGGATGGTTGTAGTAACCGCAGGGACAGGGGTTCATGGAGGCCACGAGCATGAAGGAGCAGGGCAGCGTGGCGGTATATTTGGAACGGGCAATGGTTATTTCGCGGTCTTCAAGGGGTTGACGGAGCGTTTCGAGCGCAGTGCGGGAAAATTCGGGGAGTTCGTCAAGAAAGAGCACCCCATTGTGTGCCAAGCTGATTTCGCCGGGTTTGCACACCGATCCGCCGCCGATAAGTGCCACGTCGCTGATGGTGTGGTGCGGCGCTCGGAAGGGACGCTGGGCTATGAGCGAAGTCTGCGTTTCCAGCTTGCCGGCGATGGAATGTATCTGGGTTGTTTCGAGACTTTCGGCCAGTGTGAGTTGGGGAAGGATGGATGGGAGCCGCTTGGCCATCATGCTTTTGCCGCATCCGGGCGAGCCGATGAGCATGATGTTGTGTCCGCCGGCCGCTGCCACCTCAAAGGCGCGCTTCACTGTTTCCTGTCCTTTCACGTCCAAGAAATCGTAGGGGAAATGCGACTGTGCGGCATAAAATTCCTCGCGGGTGTTGATGATGGTGGGCTGTAAGGAATCTTTTTCAAGGAAGAAATCAATCACCTGTGAGAGATGGTCTGCCCCGTACACGTTCAGTTTGTTCACCACGGCGGCTTCGCGCACATTGGCCCGGGGCACGATGAGATGTTCAAAACCCTCTGCCCGCGCTTTGATGGCTATGGAAAGCGCGCCCTTCACAGGACGAATGGTGCCGTCGAAGCCGAGTTCTCCCACCAGCACCGTGGTTTCTAACAGCCGGTTCGGCTTAATCATGTCGAGCGAGGCGAGCATACCTATGGCCAATGGCAAATCGTAGCCCGACCCTTCTTTCCGCACATCAGCGGGAGCGAAGTTGACGTTGTAGCGCATACGGGGAGGCAGGCTGACTCCGGCACTTTGCAGGGCGGCCTCCACGCGCAAACGGCTCTCCCGGACGGCACTGTCGGGTAGGCCCACCATGAGGAACACCGAACTGAGTTCCTGCGGCTTCAACTGTTTGGTATTGACTTCGAGAAAGACCATCAGGGCCGAGAGCCCGTTCATGGCCGAAGTATTGATTTTGGCGAGCATCGCAACAATTAAAATGAGGTCGGGGGGAACCAGTCCCCCCTCCTGCTTATAGTTTTAAATCATCGATGTTTGTAATATCACGCTGCAAGATTTTTCCCTGCGCATCGACCAGCATGCACGAAGGCACATAGCGCAGGCCGAGCTTTTGCACCAGAGGCGACTCGAATGCCTTGCGGTCGCACACAATGGGGTAATGGATGGAGTCCGTTTTGAGCCGGTTGCGCAGCACTTCGCGGTCCACGTCCATCGACACCACCAAGCATTCCCATTTGCCATGCGATTGTTCCAACTTTTTGCGGAATTTCCGCAGGAAGGTGCGGCTCTCTCCCTGCCACAGCCCGAGGCATACGATGGCCAGCTTCTTGCCGTGATAGTCCGCCGTGCTTACGGTGCGTTCGTCGAGCGTTTCTGCGGTGAAATCGGGCAATTTGCATCCCACTCCGTTTTGGAAAATGGGCCGATAGAAGTTGTCGAGATACGTCACCGCCTTGTTCTTGGGCTGTGCCTTCTTCAGCACATCGAGGAGCTGGAGTGCGGTGGTGGCATCGGGCGACTGCTGCACGGCAAAGTAGCGGCGATACACGGCCACAGCTGCCAGCGTCTGGGCATGGGTGCGCACAAATTGCGCCGCTGCCAAACGGTGGTTGACCTCCGGCCCGGAAAGGTTGCTCAGGCGGAAGTCGGTGAGCAGTTCGTTCTCGTCGGAACCGCTCACTTCGGCCTCGCCGATTTTGGAAGCATCGCCCTTCATCTTGATGGTCTTTCCCGGTTCCAGCACCACGTAAGTTTGTGTGTAGTTGGGATAGAGCAATGTGAGGAGCATGGGTTCGGTGAGATTTCGCTCATACACGAAGCTTCCGTCCTCAATGCGCACAGTGTCCACGCCGTCGAAGGAGCCGTCTTCGCAGAACACATAAAACTCTGCATTGTTAATGTTTTCCAGTTTCCCCTCAAAGCGAACGCGGCCTTCGCCCGGTCCGCACGCCGCCAGCAGCCAAAGGAGCGGCAAATACATCCCCATAGCAAGTACTTTTCTTACGTGTTTCATCTTGTTGTATATTTCAGTTCAGCAGTTATTTTTCGTCGAATTGTGTCCGTTAAAAGTCAAAGGAGGATGTAGAAAACCATGGGCTTTCTGCATCCTCCTTCTCGTTTCCTCAGCTTTTGTGCGGTCGGGCGCTGATGTTACGTTCCGTTCCGCATACCATGAGTTCCGGGGGTAATTACTTGACCAAACTCCGGAACGAAGCGTCGTTGAAAAGCGAAACAAACTCCAAGTCTTTCTTGGCGCGTTCCTTCAACGAAGCATCCTGTGCAAAAGCCTCCTTCAAATTTGAAACCACAGCCGCATCCTGGTTGGTACGGGCTGCGAGCACGGCTTTCAAGTAGCTTGTCAAGGCATCAGGTTTGGCTATACTGCCGAGCGTGGATGCGGCACTGCTGTAATCCTTGGCCATGATTTGTGCCAAGGCAGCAGAGTTGGTGTTCACCCCTTTGAGGCATTGGGCAGCCTGGTTGTAGTTGCCTTGTGCCACGAGCAGATTACCCAGCACTTCGTTATAATTCTGTGCCGTGGTGGCCTTAGCCAGATAGGACTGGGCAGCCTCGGCATTGTTTTCGGCGAGAGCTACCAAAGCTTGGTTGGCATTGACCTCGGGTGCATCGTTCTTCACCGCGGTAGCCTTCAGCAGGTAGTTGCGTGCGGCGCTGAGGTCGCCTTCCTGGATGGCAGCGGCGGCCAGGTTGTTGTAGGCGCGGTAATCGTTGGGGTTCTGCTGGGCGGCAGTGGTGTAAATATCCTTTTGTTCGGCCACATCTTCTGTCAGCGTGGCGGCATAGAGGAGTTCTTCCACCGACAGCTTGGCGGGATTTTCCTTATACTGTTCCTGGATTTCCTCGTCGGAACGGCCAATCAGGTTGTAGTTGATGGTGAGGCGAGCGCGGCGCAGCTCGGGCAGGATTTCGTCGGCCAGCTCCTGGAAACCGGCAGAGAGGTTGCGGATTTGCTTTTCGCGCTCCTCGGGGTCGGGATACATGGAGAGCACGCGCAAGATGACCTCCTTGTCCTGGATGTTCGAAGCCTTGACCAATTCCTGGAAGCCGTCCCAGTCCTCGGCGGTGTAACGCTTCTCCACATCGGCATCGATGCTGTTGGCCTTGAGCTGCTTGTCTACGTAGTCGCCGGACGATTTCTGGCGTTTTTCGGCCAGGGCGGTGTTGATCTTGATCGAGCCATCGGGCGAAGCGTAGGCCGACACTTCGATGTTGTCGAGCATATATCCCTTTTGATCGGCCTTGATGGAGCGGAGGGTCTGGAGGAAGTCCTGCACAGAGGTGGAGCTCAACTCACTGCTGCGTATGTTGGCCTGATTGATAAGGTACTTGATTTGCGCTTGCTTGGTTTGCTTGATAGCATATTGGTAAGCGTCGGTAGCAGCTTCTGTATGGCTGGTTGCCACGGTCGAGTGAATAAGATCGGAAGTGGCAAGCACACCATCGGCCACCTTTACTTCAGGAATTTCCACCTGTTTCTTTCCGAGTGTGGCCTTGAACGTCAGATAGAGTTCGCTTTGCTGCATGGCGGGGTCATAGGTGAAGGTGTTCTTCATCGTGTAGTTGCCGCCGAGCTTGTAGGAGATTTCCTGATCGTTTCCCTGTACCTTCTCACCTTGGAACGTGGCCGGCTGTCCCATGGCAGACTGATTGCCATAGCGCAAGACAGGCTGCACGGTAACGACAGCTTTTTTCTTCATGTATTTTTCGGGGAAACGACCGTTAATCGTTACAGGCACCTTGCCTCCCACTGCTTCGAGCGGAGAAGGGGTTACTGTAAAATTATCGGCAGAAAGTTCTCCCAACTTACTGCACGAAGACAGCAATAATGCACTGCCTAAAGCCAAAGAAAAAAGGGTTTTGCTTTGCATGAATAATGAAATTGTTTAGTTGTTGGACGTACGCGCCCCGACTCCCGGTCGTGGCTTGCACACTGCATTTTTGTTGAGTTTAAAAGTTGAGAAGCTTATCAGTTTGCCGGTTGCTGTTTCAAGGGTATGCCCCAAAAAACGTTCAACACGTTCACTTTTAAACTCTTACACTTTAATCAGGGGCAAAGATACAGCAACCTTGGTGAAAGACAAAACAATGCACAAAGATTTGTATCTGTTATCATCTATTAGGTCGCACGTTTTTGAGTTTTAAAACAACAGTGGTGTTCAACCGGGGTATCAGGCTGCTGACGACGGCATGATTCCGCATGAAAAGCACCGCAAGCGGCGATGGGAAAAGCCACTGCAATTCAACCGGAAAAGCAGCTGAAGCCGGCGCCCCACAAGCCGGAATGACAACTCGACGATTGGTGCATGACAAGTGGCGAACTATTTTTGTCTACTCGCCGAGTTGAAAAAAAAAGTCCGCCACTATTTGGCGCAAAGTCGGGAAGCTGCTCACATACTTCAGGTGCCGAAGCCGGAAACCTATCTTGCTTAAAATGCGGAGGTTATGAGGGATATGGTTATGAGGTTATAAAGTTTGTCAGTGCGCCATGTTTGCAGCAGTAAACAGTTTCATGATAACCTGTCAGGTAAGAAACGACAACGCTGACAACATGAGACAACTCGCTGCTTGGAACTGCCGGGTACATGACAAACACAGACAACAGCAAATTTGATGGTTTTCGGTGGTTGTCTGCTGTCATGGCCGCTGATGAAGTTGTCTTTAGTTGTCAGCGTTGTCGTCATGTAGCCATCGTTTCTGCTCTTTGAAATATTCCATGTAGAAGCGAAGCAACCTTCAACTTATTGCCTCCAACTTGCTAAGTAGGTGTTGAAAATTAGTTTATATCATGTGTGCTCTATTGGGATGCAGTTAGTTTCTTTTTTTGAGATTGCTCTCCCCCGATAACGGGGGAGTTGGAGGGGGTGCATAGCGGGCTATGTGACCGAAAAAACAAGAAACTAAATGCGCCCAAGAGGGGACAGATGATATATGCAAACTTTGATTAATCATATAAATATAAACTAATTTTAAACACCTACTTAAGTATCGGAGGTTATGAGGGATAAGGTTATGAGGTTAAAAAGTAACTCTCTGCGGCTATCGTGACTACCTTAAACAGTATTCTTATAACCTTATAACCTGAGAGCGAAGCGACCATAACCTTATAACCTTCAACTTACGGTACTTCCGAAAGTTGAATAAAAGAAACAAAAATTTTTGGGACAAATGTTTGGTGGAGAAGAAAAATGTCGTACTTTTGCACTCGCAAACGGGAAACAACGATACCCGAGAGCGCAATGGCGCGATAGCTCAGCTGGTTAGAGCGCATGATTCATAATCATGAGGTCGACAGTTCAAGCCTGTCTCGCGCTACCTTTAGCAGTGGAAATTCAGTTTCCACTGCTTTTTTGTTTATTACCCCGTAAAAAAACGCGGCCACCATACTTCCGAAAACAAAAAAGAAAGGGATTTTTCGACAAGTTGCGTTTTGATATGTACATTTGCAAGAAGATTGACTGCCAACCAACGTTTCCGCCCTCAGAATTGCGGCATCCGAACGTTCATGGCCCCCTGCGGACAGACTTCGTTCCCCCGGTCCGATATCAGCTCAACCATCCCCAACGCCAACATGAAAAGCCTTTTATCCCTGCCGCCCAATGCCTGCGGCGCATTTCATGAAATCACCGGCTATCCCGCCGACCAATTCTACGCCACTTCCGACCCTGCCGACTGCAAGCTGGGTTCCGGAGGCGGCACCGCCTGGCTGCTGGCCTCTGCCCACGCCGATGAAGGCGAAGGGCTACCTTTCGACCAATGGCTGGCCCGCGAAAAGCGAGTGCTGCTCCATGCCGGCGGACAAAGTCGCCGACTGCCGGCCTACGCCCCCGGTGGAAAGGCGCTGACGCCCATCCCCGTGTTTCGATGGGCAAGGGGACAACGCATTGACCAGACCTTGCTCGACCTCCAACTGCCGCTCTATCAAAACATCCTGGCCAAAGCGCCGCAGAGCCTCCACACGCTCATTGCCAGCGGCGACGTGCTGCTGCGCGCCACCGAACCGCTCCAGGAAATCCCGGAGGCCGATGTGGTGTGCTACGGCCTCTGGGCCAGTCCCAAGCAGGCTTCGCACCACGGCGTGTTCCTCATGAACCGCGAGCGACCCACGGAACTGGACTTCATGCTCCAAAAACCGGCTGCCGAGCAGCAGGCTGCCCTGATGCCTACCCACCTCCTGCTGATGGACATCGGCGTGTGGCTGCTCTCTGACCGCGCCGTGAAGTGCCTGATGCAAAAAACGGCAGCGCGCCAGGCCAACAACGCCCGCCGCTGCTCCACGCCGCAAGGCCATCTACTGACCGTGCCATCCGTCTACGATCTTTACAGCGAGTTCGGGTGTGCCCTCGGCACCCACCCTTCGGCTCCCGACCCCGACCTGGGGCACCTCAAAGTGGCGGTGTTGCCACTTCCCGGCGGCGAGTTCTACCACTACGGCACGGGGGAGGACATGATAAGCTCCTCTGTGGCCATACAGAATTTGGTGAAGGACCAGCGATACATCCTCCAAAAGGGCATCAAGCCGCAAACGTCGGTCTTCACGCAGAACACCCTGCTCACCAACCGCCCCACGCCGGAAACGGCCGACGTTTGGATTGAAAATGCTTACCTCGGTGACGGATGGCACTACCATCACCACCACATTCTTACGGGTATTCCGCAAAACAACTGGGAGGTGGAACTGCCCCCCGGCGCGTGTGTGGACATGGTGCCTGTGGGCGAAACGGACTTCGCGCTGCGGCCCTACGGTTTCGGCGATGCGTTTCGGGGCAACGTGGCCCTCGACACCACGCTCTTCCTCGGACAGCCCGTAAGCCAATGGTTGGAGAAAAGGGGCATACAGCCGGAAGAGCTCCACCGCACGGACGACTTGCAGGCGGCACGCCTCTTCCCCTCATCGGCGGACATGGATGAGCTCCAACGCCTCCTGACGTGGTTCCTTGCTGAAAGTCCCGATGCAGCCGCCACGGAGCTGTGGCGAAAGTTGCCCCGCTTCTCTGCCGACGAGCTGTCGGCCACTGCCAACCTGCAACGCCTGTTCCGACAACGGCGCGAGCTCCAACGCCTCACGCTCCCGAAAGTGGCCAACAACTGGCAGCGCAGCGTGTTTTACCAAACGAACCTGAAGGAAATGGCCCGCACGTTTGTCAGCGAGCAACTGCCGCTGCCCTCCCCGCTGCCGGCCACCGCACCGCTCATGACGCGCATCCACGACGCCATGTTCCGCTCCGAAGCCCTGCGCCCGCATCAGCCCGAGGCGGCGGCGCAATGTGAGGCGCAAGCCTTCGACCTGCTGCGCGAGGGACTGACGGAACACGCCCTGCAACGCAAGAGCCGGCCGCAACACACCACCTTCTCGGACCAAATTGTGTGGGGACGAAGCAGCGTGCGCATCGATGTGGCCGGCGGATGGACGGACACACCGCCTTACAGCCTGACCACAGGGGGCAACGTGGTGAACCTGGCCATCGAGCTCAACGGCCAACCGCCCCTGCAGGTATATGTCAAGCAGTGCAGCGAGCCCGTCATCGTGTGCCGCTCCATCGACCTCGGGGCCATGGAACGCATAGAGACGTATGAGGAATTGCAACAGTATAACAAAGTGGGTTCTCCCTTCTCTATTCCCAAAGCGGCTCTTGCACTGGCCGGCTTCATCCCCGGATTTGGCGTGGAAACGTTCCCCACCCTGCGCAGCCAATTAGAGGCTTTTGGTTGCGGCATAGAGATTACGCTCCTCGCTGCCATACCGGCGGGGTCGGGCCTCGGCACCAGTAGCATCCTGGCCGCCACGGTGCTGGGAGCACTGAGCGACTTCTGCGGACTGGGCTGGGACAAGAACGAAATATGCAACCGCACGCTGGTACTGGAGCAGCTGCTCACCACCGGAGGCGGCTGGCAGGATCAGTATGGCGGTGTGTTGCCGGGTGTGAAGCTGCTCCAGACGGGAGCCGGCTTCGACCAGAACGCCGTGGCGCGCTGGTTGCCCGACACGCTCTTCACCCATCCGGACCTCCGCCCCTGCCATTTGCTTTACTATACGGGAGTGACCCGCACGGCCAAGCATATCCTCACCGAAATCGTGCGCGGCATGTTCCTGAACAACACGCGCCACCTGCAGCTCCTCGACTCGATGAAGCAACACGCGCTCAGTGTTTTTGAAAGTCTCCAGAAGAACGACCTGGCCGGCTATGGCCGACTGGTACGCGCCACCTGGGAACAGAACAAGGCGCTCGACGCTGGCACCAACCCGCCCCTCGTGGAAGAACTCTGCCGGCGCGTCGACGACCTCTGCCATGGCTACAAACTGCCCGGCGCAGGGGGCGGCGGCTTTATGTACATGATTGCCAAAGACGCCGAAGCGGCACGGCGTATCCGCCAACTGCTGCAGGACCATCCGCTCACGCCCAACTCGCGCTTCGTGGAGATGAACGTGTCGCAGACGGGCTTGCAGGTGAGCCGCTCGTGAGCATGGCTACCCGACGTGGCGTACTTCACCTGACCTTCTCTGATTTTACAACTCCTATTTTCTCATGTCAATCCGCATTCTTCTCTCCCTCCTCACCGCCTTCTGCCTCACCGCTTCGGCACAGGTGAAAGTGGCCATCTTCAGTGTGAACGACTTTCACGCGGCTTTTGTCCGCAACGATGCCAAAGGCATTGCCGGTGCGCCGGCCCTGCTTCAGACGCTCGACTCGCTGAAACGCATTTACCCCGTTCACGTCACCGTGTCGGCGGGCGACAACTTCGGCGGCAGCTTTTTCTACAACGCCACGCAGGGAGCCCTGATGCCGGTGCTGCTCAACGACCTGGGCATCCGCCTCTCGGCATTGGGGAACCATGAGTTCGACAACGGACAACGCAGCCTGGCCGACAAATGGGCGGACACTCCGCTGCGACCCGAGGGCTGGGACATTTCCTATGTATGTGCCAACGTGCGCGATGCACGCGCCGGCCGCATCCCGGCCTTTGCCCAACCCGTAGTTTCTGTACCCCTGACGCTGCCGGGCGGGAAACAGCTGCGCGTGGCCTTCGTGGGACTCATCACCTCGTCGACCCCGGAACAGGCCAGCAAGCGCCGACTGACGGGATTGAGCTTCGACGGACGCTACGGGGCGGTGATCGACTCCGTGATGCAGCTGCCGGAAGCCTCGCTCGTGAAGGACGCACAAATCCGCGTGCTCCTCACGCACATAGGTTCCTACATGGACGGAGAGGGCGCGGCGCAATGGGACGACAAGGACGCAGCGCAGCTGCAAAAGCTGGACTCGCCACTCTGGCACGGCATTCTCTCCTCCCACACGCACCAGCGGGTGGCGGGACACGTCAACGAGGCGCGCTACCCCATCGTGCAGGGGAAATGGCACGGCGACTACATCAGCATGCTCCTTTGCACCGTCGACACGACCACCATGCAGGTGACGCAGGTGGAGCCGCAAACCATTCATGTGAGCACTAAAAAACAATTGGAGCCGGGTCCGGCGCGCCTGCAAGCGCAAATCGACTCGCTCTTGCAACACACGCGCACTGCCGGAGGCACGCCCATCGGCGAGGTGCTGGCCACGGCGGCACAACCTCTCCAACACGACCGCAACCAGCTCTACAGCCAGACGGAACTGGGCACGCTGGTGTGCCGCTCCTACGCCGAAGCGTTCCGCCAGCAGGCGGGGCTCGACGACAAGGAGGCCATCATCGGCTGCAGCCACTTCGGCTCGATACGCGCCGGACTGCCGCAAGGCGAAATCAGCGTGCTCGACGTGGGGGAAACGCTCCCCTTTGCCAACAAGCTGAGGGTGTACAGCCTGACGGGGAAACAAATGCTGCAACTCGTGGAGTTCGGACTGCACAACGAGCGCTACGGATGGCTGCAAACGGCCAACTTGCTCATTGAGCAGGATGACAACGGTGGGGTTCGGAAGCTGACGTATGAAAGTCCGCAGAAACACCGCCGGGTGCTGCAACCGAAACGAAAGTACTACTTGGTGACGGACGACTATATCACCACGGGCGGCGACGGCTACGACCCGGCTTTCTTCCCCGAAAAGCAGGCGGTCAGCATCGACGGGCTGCCCACCACGACGGACGCTTTCATCAACTATCTCCGCCAACTGGGCAAACTGTAACCCGCTCCGGCCGGCCCCGGCCGCCAAAAGGGCTGCGCGCCCCGGCACTTTCCTTTTCCCAAAAGGCTTTTCTCTCCACCTAACCCCTCTCTCTGCCCATGGCTCTCCAAGCTTCTCTCCCCACCTCTTCCCAAAACGAATTCGACCTGAACATCTTCACCTCCATCTCGCTGCCCGAGGAGATTTCCTTGGTGAAACGGCGCACGCTGGCCCCGGAGTGGATGCCGCAAAGCGGCGTGCAGCTGACGTGGCCGCACAAGGACACGGATTGGGCCTACATGCTCAACGAAGTGACCGACTGCTACCTGCACCTGGCCTTTGAAATTGCCACGCGCGAGCCGCTGCTCATCGTGGCGCCGCACACCGACGAGGTGCGCCGCCTCATCGACGAGCAACTGCCCCGACGCGCGGCAGACCATATTATATATAAGGAGTGCCCCACGAACGATACGTGGGCCCGCGACCATGGTTTCCTCACCGTGGTGAGCACGGACGGGCCGGAGCTCCTGGACTTCCGCTTCAACGGCTGGGGAGGGAAATTCGAGGCCGCCAAGGACAATGCCATCAACGCCCACCTGCGACAGCTGCTCCACGGAAAGTATGTGGACTGCCTGGACTTTGAACTGGAAGGCGGCGGCATCGAAACGGACGGGCGGGGCACGCTGCTCACCACGGCGGAGTGTTTGCTCAACCCTAACCGGCGCGGCGACCAACCCGACCGCCGGGCGGTGGAGAGCCTGCTGACGGAACGCCTTGGGGTGGACCATTTTCTCTGGCTCCACCATGGCTACCTGGCAGGCGACGACACGGATTCGCACATCGACACCCTGGCGCGGCTCTGCCCGGACCAGACTATCGCCTACGTGAAGTGCACTGACGAAACGGACGAGCACTACGCGGAACTGAAGGCCATGGAACAGGAATTGCAGGCTTTCCGCACCAGGGACGACAAGCCTTTCCGCTTAGTGCCGCTCCCCATGCCGCAGGCGATATACGACGAGGACGGCTACCGCCTGCCGGCCACTTACGCCAACTATCTGGTGATGAACGGGGCGGTGCTCTACCCCACTTATGCCCAACCCGCTAACGACGCGGCGGCTGCCAAGGCCCTGAGGCTGGCTTTCCCGCACCGCGACGTCGTGGGCGTGGACTGCCGCGCACTCATCCGCCAACACGGCTCGCTCCACTGCGCCACGATGCAGTTTCCCAAAGGCGTACTGGAGGCTCCTGCCCCGGATTTGGGCTGACCTCTCCCCCTTTCTTTCCCTTTTACATCTACCACCTCTCTTCTCTTTTCCCCTTATGCCCACACCTCACACCCTGAAAGTAGGCTTGGTACAACAGACGTGCTCGGCCAACGTAGAAGCCAACAAACAGAAACTTGCACACAACATTGCCGAAGTGGCAGCGCGGGGAGCGGAACTCGTTGTGCTCCAGGAGTTGCACAACTCGCTCTACTTCTGCCAAGTGGAAAGCACGGACAATTTCGACCTGGCCGAACCCATTCCCGGACCGTCAACGGATTTCTACGGCAACCTGGCTCGCGAACACGGCATCGTGCTGGTGACCTCACTCTTCGAGCGCCGCTCCGCCGGACTTTACCACAACACGGCGGTGGTCTTTGAACGCGACGGCAGCATCGCCGGCACCTACCGCAAAATGCACATTCCCGACGACCCGGCCTACTACGAGAAATTTTATTTCACCCCCGGCGACCTGGGCTTCCGCCCCATCGACACCTCAGTGGGCCGACTGGGCGTGCAAGTGTGCTGGGACCAATGGTACCCGGAGGGGGCGCGCCTCATGACGCTGCAAGGCGCCGAACTGCTCATCTACCCCACGGCCATTGGCTACGAAAGCAGCGATACGCCTGAGGAACAGGAACGCCAACGGGAGGCTTGGATTACCGTGCAGCGCGGACACGCCGTGGCAAACGGCCTGCCCGTCATCGCAGTGAACCGTACCGGCCACGAACCCGACCCTTCGGGACAAACACGCGGCATCAGTTTCTGGGGGTCGAGCTTTGTGTGCGGACCACAAGGCGAACTGTTGGCTCAAGCCTCGAAGGATCAGGAAGAAAACAGGGTGGTGGAAATTGACATGCAACGCAGCGAAAACGTACGCCGCTGGTGGCCATTCCTCCGCGACCGACGCATCGAGGAATTCGGCGACCTAACCCGCCGCTTCCTCCGCTGACGATTCCCGGCTCCGACTATCTTTCAAAAAAAAGACGACAACGAAAAACAACATCTAACAACTTTATCAGTGTTGTCAGAGGTTGTATAAGTTGACTCTGTTGTTGTAAAAAATAAAAGACGACAACGAAAACAACATCAAACAACTTTTATTGCGTTGTCAGAAGTTGTATAAGTTGACTCTGTTGTTGTAAAAAATAAAAGACGACAACAGGGACAACATCAAACAACCCTTTGCTAAAAACAAGTTGTCTTCTGTTGTCTTCGTTGTCGCCATCATTTATATCCTGCAAGCGGCGGCTCGGAACTACAAAGCAAAAAACTTTCAGTTTTTATTTTGTTCTTCACTCGCCTTGCGCTACCTTTGCTTCGCAATCCCATAAATTCTAACATACTATGACACTTATTAAATCCATCTCCGGTTTTCGCGGAACGATTGGCGGCCGCACCGGCGACACCCTTAACCCCGTTGACATCGCCAAGTCCGTTTCAGCTTACGCCTCTCTTCGCGAGAAGGTGGTAAACCGCACCTTCCGCCGCAAGATTGTGGTAGGTCGCGACGCACGTATTTCAGGCGAAATGGTAAGCCATGTAGTTTGTGGTACACTTATGAGCATGGGTTTCGACGTGGTGAACATCGGATTGGCCTCTACTCCGACCACAGAGTTGGCTGTCACGATGGAACGCGCCTGCGGCGGTATCATCATCACCGCCAGCCATAACCCCCGCCAGTGGAACGCACTGAAGTTCCTCAACGAGAAAGGCGAATTCCTGCCCCCCGCAGAAGCCTCCGAGGTGGTACGCAAAGCCAACAGCTGCGATTTTGAATTTGTCGACGTGGACAGCCTCGGTTGCTACACCAAGAACTACAGCTACGACCAGCGCCACATCGAAATGGTCAAGGACCTCGAACTCGTCGACATCGACGCCATTCGCCGTGCCCACTTCACCGTGGCCATCGACACCGTCAACTCCGTAGGCGGCATCATCCTGCCCAAACTCCTCGGACAACTCGGCGTAACTCAGGTTACCGGACTCAACACCGAACCGACCGGCGACTTCGCCCACAACCCCGAGCCGCTCAAGGAGCACCTCAGCGAAATTCGTAACCTCCTCCGCAAAGGACGCCACGATCTGGGTATCGTGGTCGACCCCGATGTGGACCGCCTCGCCCTGGTTTGTGAAGACGGCACCATGTTCGGTGAAGAAAACACCCTCGTGGCCTGCGCCGACTACGTGCTCCAGCACACACCCGGCCCAACCGTTTCCAACCTCTCCTCTACACGCGGTCTGCGCGACGTGACCGAAAAATACGGGTGCAACTATACCGCAGCAGCCGTAGGCGAAGTGAACGTTGTGACGAAGATGAAAGAAACAGGTGCCGTAATCGGTGGTGAAGGCAACGGTGGCGTAATCTATCCCGCCGCCCACTCCGGCCGCGACGCACTGGTAGGTATCGCACTCATCCTCACGTACCTGGCAAAGACCGGTATGCGCGCTTCAGAGCTCCGCGACTCGCTCCCGCAGTACTATATCGCCAAAAACCGTATCGACCTCGACCCCACAACCGACATCTTCGCCGTGCTCAAGAAGGTCAAGGAACTCTACAAGGACGAGAAGGTTACCGATATCGACGGCGTAAAGATCGACTTCGCCGACAAGTGGGTACACCTCCGCAAGAGCAACACCGAACCGATTATCCGCGTTTACTCAGAGGCGCACACCATGGAAGAAGCCGACGCGCTCGGCAAGCAAATCATGGATATCGTCTACAACATGACGCAGAAATAACAACGCGACGGACGTGCCGGTCTGACACGTCCGCCCCTTTCACTCCATCATAAGTATGCCTGTCTGCGGGCAATAAGTTCTAAGGCAATGACAAAAGCTACACTGACACGTTGTTGACCTTCACAACTTATTGTCCGCAGATTGGCATCTACCCCCATCAGGAACCTCACACTCCACTCACGCATGAAAAAAAACATCCTCCTGTTCTCGCCCCTCCTGCTGCCCGCCGTGGCCGCCGCTCAGGGACATTATAACATCGTCTACATCATGACGGACGACCACACGGCACAGATGATGAGCTGCTACGACAATCGCTTCGTGGAAACGCCCAACCTGGACCGCATCGCCGCCGATGGCGTGAAATTCGTCAACTCCTACGTGGCCAACTCCCTCTCCGGACCCAGCCGCGCCTGCATGATCACGGGCAAACACTCCCACAAAAACGGCTTCACCAACAATGAGCACGGCATATTCGACGGGACGCAACAAACCATGCCGAAACTGCTCCAAAAAGCCGGCTATCAAACGGCCATAGTCGGCAAGTGGCACCTCGTGACCCTACCCACCGGATTTGACTACTGGAACATCCTCCCTGAACAGGGCGACTACTACAACCCTGACTTCATCACCATGCAAAACGACACGGTGCGCGAGCGTGGATATGTTACCAACGTCATCACCGACAAAGCTATCGACTGGCTGGAACACCGCCGCGACCGCTCTAAACCCTTCGCCCTCTTCATCCACCACAAGGCTTGCCACCGCTGCTGGTTGCCCGAGATAAAATACCTCCGCGAGTATGAAGACAAGACCTTCGCCCTGCCCGCCACCTTCTACGACAACTACGAAGGACGCCGCGCCGCAGCAGCACAGGAGATGGAGATTGCCGACAACCGCCACATGGACATCGTCTACGACACCAAGATGTACCGCCCGGGCATGCGCACGCGCCTCACAGACAACTACCTGCGCATGATTTCGCGCCTCGACAGCGCCGACCTGCAGCAGTACAACGATGTCTACGAGCCTCTGGCACGCGACTTCTACCGCCGGGGCCTCAGCGGCAAGCAGCTGGCTGAATTCAAGTACCAACGCTACATGCGCGATTACGCCAAAGTGCTCAAGTCGCTCGATGACAACGTGGGACGCACGCTCGACTACCTGCAGAAGGCGGGACTGCTCGACAACACGCTCGTGGTCTACACCTCGGACCAGGGTTTCTACATGGGTGAGCACGGATGGTTCGACAAACGCTTCATGTACGAAGAGTCCTTCGCCACGCCGCTCGTCATGCGCCTGCCCAAGGGCCTCGAAGCCAAGGGCGACATCAGCGAACTCGTTCAGAACATCGACTATGCCCCCACCTTCCTCGAACTGGCCGGCGCACCCGTGCCCGAGGACATGGACGGCGTTTCGCTCCTCCCCCTGCTCCAGGGCAAGCACCCGAAAAACTGGCGCAAGAGTCTCTACTACCACTACTACGAGTACCCTGCCGAGCACAGCGTGAAGCGGCACTACGGCGTACGCACCGCCGACGGATGGAAGCTCATCCACTTCTACCGCGACATCAACGAGTGGGAACTCTACAACCTCAACGACGACCCGCAGGAGCTGCACAACATCTACGGACAGCCGGGTACGGAAAAAATCACACAGAAGCTGAAGAAGGAACTCGTGAAACTGCAACAGCAGTACGACGACAAGGCCGCACTCCAGCTCAACGATATGCAGTAACCGCCGCGCCCTCCCCATGAAGGCTGCGAAGCCGCACGAAAAAGTCCTGAACTATTTTTCACAACTCGACGAGTAGAAAAAAATAGTTCAGGACTTGTAATTTCTACTCGGCAACTTGTGAATTCAATTTCACATCCTGTCAAGTCCAAACGACAAGCAATCAACAACGATTGAAACTCTCTATATAAATCCGTCCTTTTCTTCTCATAGCCTTGCACTAACTTTTCATAACTTAGGCGGCGGCTCGGCAAGGAAAAATGAAAAACCTGCGGCTTTTCTTTTTCATTGCACTCGCCTTGCACTAACTTTGTCCCCAAAAGATATTATATAAACATTAAGAACGTGAAAAAATCACACAAAACCTACGATGCGGCAAAAGGGAAGAAGGGACTGAACGTCCCAACCGGCAACGGCAACGCACATCACGCCGGACAACGATTTGCACTCACGCCGCGAGCCGCCAGATGGCTCACTTACGGGGTGGGATTTGCGGCCCTGTTCGCCTTCTTCACCTGGATTTACGGCGATGTACTGACACGCACCGAACAGGACAGCTATGTCTCTACATCACCCGACACCATGTACTACCTGCTCAGCCAACCCTGGGGTCGGCTGTGGTGGCTGATGCGCTGGCCGCTGCTACTGTTTAAATGGGCCGCCGTAGGCGGACTGCTGCTCGCCGCTGTCTACACACTGACGGCACGCTTCACCGACTATGCCCTGCGGCTGCCGCGCCGATGGGAGGGACTGGGCTTCCTACTGCCCGTGGCGCAAATCGGGTGGATGGTGTGGCAGGGCACGAACCTGTATTACAAAAACGAACCTTCGCGCTTCCTGCTCATAGCCCTGGCCTGCTTGCTCCTCACGGCGGTGCTGGCCGGCGTGGTGTGGCTGGTGCGCAGAAAAGCTCACCTACAACCGGCCGAAACCGTGCGTCCCTACGGCCTGGCCGTGGTGGTGGTGCTCGTAGCCGCCACTTCGTGGGCCACACTCCGGTTCAACGAGAACGAAATCCTCACCGCACGCCTCCAGAACCTCTGTGCCGAAGAACGATGGGACGAGATGATTGACCAGGCGCGCAGTGCGCGGCAGCCGAGCCGTGCCGTGGCTGCCTACCATGCCATAGCCCTGCTCCAGAAGGGGCAACTGTTAGACGGCGTGTTCGACATTCCTTACGACTACCCCGTAGTGCGATTAGAGAAGCACGATGGCAGTGAGGAATACGGCCTCTTCCTGACCGATTGCAGCCTCCACGCCGGTCTGATCAATGCAGGCTATCGCAATGCCATGGACCGCTTGGTGATGGACGGCCCCCGCATCTCCACCCTCAAGCAGTTGGCAATCTGCTCCCTGCTCAACGGCGAAGAGGCCCTGTGTCGCAAATACATGCACCTCATCAAAGCCATGCCTTTTGAACAGGATTTTGTAGAAAAGTACGAACCGCTCATCGGACAGCAGAAACTCATCGACGCGGAGCCGATGTTCCACGACATACTGTCGCGCTATCCCCGCGAGTCGCGCTTTGAGCAAAATTACCAGCCGCCTGCCTTCCTCGGCTACAACATAGGGCTGCAAGAAGGTTCGGACGCCGTGTTGCAAACCTCCGTGGCAGCTTGTCTGTACTCCAAGGACTTGCAGTCGTTCCTCCTCCGCGCCCAGATTATGGCGCAGAAAGGTATGCCCTTCCCGGCCTGTGTGCAGCAGGCGCTGGCCATCCTCTCCCTCAAGAAGCCGGAGCTGCTCCAGGCCTTCCCCCAGGTGGGCCGCTTCGTGCCCGACGAGATACGTTCCTTCCTGATGGATGCCAAGCCCTACGTAGGCGACCGCCTCGCCCTGCGCCACGAGCTGCGCGACCGCTGGTTGGGCACTTACGTCTACTATTATTACACGGAAAACAACGACCCCGACCAGGTGATGAAGCCTCAGACGGGCGAGAAGAGCGGCGTGAACTAACCACCGGCCCGAAAAAGCTGACGCTTCAGCCCTCTCTCAAAACTTTTGCACAATATGAAACAGCTATTTCTCTTTGCGGCGCTCCTACTGCCGGCTCTCTTTGCCGCCTGCGCCGGCCCGGAAGCCCGCATCCCCGAACAAAGCACAGCGGTGAAGGAGGCGGCACGCATCTACCCGGACTACCGCGACATTGTCATACCGCCGAACATCGCACCACTCAACATCCTGGTGCAGTCAGAAGGTTCGGAATTTGTGGGCAGCGTGGAAGGCGGCGGCCGTCAGGTTCTGGCGGCTGCGGGCCGCGATGGCAAGCTCTGCTTCGACTCCTTGGAGTGGCGGGGCCTGCTGCAAGCTGCCAAAGGCCGCGACCTCACCGTCACACTCTACGCCCTGCGCGACGGAGGCTGGGTGAAATTCCCCACCTATCACCTCTCCGTAGCCGAGGAGCCCATCGACCGCTATCTCTCCTACCGTCTCATCGAACCGTCCTACGAACTCTATCGCCAACTCGGACTCTACCAGCGCGACCTGGAGAACTTCAACGTGCAGACCATCTATGAGAACAACCGGGAGTACAACGACGAAGAAAACCACTGCATCAACTGCCACAACTACCAGAACTACAGCACCAAACACATGCTCTTCCACGTCCGTGCCAAGCACGGCGGCACCGTGTTCGTGGAGAACGGAAAAGCAAAGAAGATGAACATGAAATGCGACTCCGTGCTGTCCAACTCAGTCTACCCCTCGTGGCACCCCACGCGCAACTGGGTGGTATTCTCCTCCAATCAGACGGGACAAGCCTTCCACATGATTGATCACGACAAGATAGAAGTGGTGGACTACGGCTCGGATTTGGTGTTCTACGACGCTGACAAGCAGCAAATCTTCAATGTGCTGAAAACGGAGGACTATCTGGAAACCTTCCCCTGCTGGTCGCCCGACGGCCTGAAGCTGTTCTACAGCTCGGCCTACGTTCCGGAATTTGTGGGCACCACCTCGGAGCAGCGGCAGGACATCATCACACGTATCTGCCGCAAGGTGCGCTACAACCTCATGAGCCTCACCTTCGACCCCGCCACGGGCCGTTTCGGCCAGCCGCAGGTGGAGCTCGACTGTGCCGCCATGGAGCGCAGCTGCGCCGTGCCGCGTGTCAGCCCCGACGGCCGCTACGTGCTCTTCACCCTGGCCGACTTCGGACAGTTCCACATCTGGCACTCATCGGCGGACCTCTATGTGAAGGACCTCCAGACGGGCGAGGTACGTCCGCTCCAGGCCACCAACAGCCCGGGCGTGGAGAGTTACCATGGCTGGAGCTCCAACGGACGCTGGATGGTGTTCAGTTCACGTCGCGACGACGGTTCTTACACCCGCCCCTACATTGCCTATTTCGACCGCAACGGCCAGGGACACAAGGCTTTCGTGCTGCCACAGCGCGACCCGGAACAAAATCTGCTGCTCACGAAGAGCTACAACGTGCCGGAACTGACGCGCGACGCCGTGCCCGTGTCGGCTGAGGAGCTGAAGGCCTGCGTCTACGACGATGACCACTGCGGCAAGGTGAATTACGGCGGACACAAGTAGCCCATCGCCCAACAAGTCCGCCCCCTGACCTGACACCTCAACATACCCTACAAACAACGGTTGGTTTTGCCGTGCCTCCCCTCGGAGTGCCGCGTCAAAGCCAACCGTTTTTATATCCTAATCCATGAAAGTGCGGGAAAAGTGCCAGGCCGTCATTCCCTACTCGTCGCGCCAGAACGCCGGAGTAAGCGGCAGCAGCAGGGAGAATATCTCCAGTCGTCCTGCCAGCATGAGGAAGGAGTTAAGCCACAGCGTCGCATCGTTCAAGGGGCTCCACGAGCTGAGCGGCCCGATGAAATGTCCCACGCTCGGCCCCACATTGCTGAACGAAGTCAGCGCCAGGCCCCACGCATCGAGGAGAGAAAGCCCCATTGCCACCATCGCCAAACAGCTCAGCACGATGAGGAGAAAATAGACCACGAAGAACACCAGCAGCGTGCGCCCCATCTGCGCCGTCACCGTCGTTCCGCTGATGCGGGCCGGGAGCACGGCGTGCGGGTGGAGCATCTGTCGGAACTCCGCCCGCGTCAGTTTCCACACCATCAGGAGGCGCACCAGCTTCAGGCCGCCGCTGGTGGAGCCGGAGCAGGCTCCGAAAATGCTCACGAAGGTCAGGAGCAACCACACCGTGGGATGCCAGTTCATGAAGTCCTCATCGGTGAAGCCCGTCGTGGTCTGTAGCGAAACCGTGTTGAAGAAACCGCCGCGCAGGGCATCCGTGAAGTTCAGGCCGTCGACATAGTGCAAAATGCCCGCCACGCTGAGTGCCGTCAGCAGGAAAAGTGCCACGAAAAGGTGGAGTTCTTCGTCCTGCACGGCATCGCGGAAGCGCCGTTTGATGAAAAAGAGATACAGCAGCGTATAGTTGATGCCCGCAAAGAACATAAACACGGTGGAAATCCACTCCAGCCGGTCCGACTGGAAGTAGGCGATGCTCGCCGTGTGCGTGGAAAATCCGCCGGTGGCGATGGTGGACATCGCATGGTTCAGCGCGTCGAACCACCCCATGCCTCCCCAGTAATAGCCGGCGGTAAAGACGATGGTGAGCAGGAGATAGATGCTCCATATCCAGCGTGCTGTGGTACTGATGCGGGGATGCAGTTTCCCCATCTTGACCCCGGTGGATTCGGCCGAGAACAGTTTGAGGTCGCCGCCGCCCATGTTGGGCAGGATGGCGATGGTGAAGAACACGATACCCATGCCGCCGATCCAGTGCGTCATGCTGCGCCACATCAGTATGGAGCGCGGCAGCGCGTCCAGGTCGTCGATGACCGTGGCCCCCGTGGTGGTGAAGCCTGACATGATTTCAAAAAAGGCAGCCGCCACCCTCGGCTCGTAGCCCCCCACGATGAGGGGCAACATACCGATGAGGGTGAACACCACCCAGCAGAGCGACACGATGAGGAAGCCGTCGCGCCGCCCCATGCGGTTTTCGGCGTGCCGACCCGCCCAGCGCAGCACCATGCCCGCCACCACCGCCGTAGCGATGGCCGTCCCGAAAACCTCCGGGCGCTGCTCGCCGAACCACAGACCGAGCCCCATGCAGCACCCCATGAGCAGGGCTTCGAGATAGAGCAGTGTGCCCAACGCTTTGTAGATAATAGGCAGATTAAGCATTTCTTGGAAAAAGGCTTACTTGAAAAAACGTTCCAGTTTCTTGATTCCTCCCGCCAGGCAGAAGGCCACAACGGTGTCGCCCGGCATAATTTGCGTGGAACCGTTGATGAGCAGTCCCTCCCCGTTGCGCACCAGTCCGCCGAGCGTGACCGACGACGGCAGGTGGAGGTCCTTGACGGGATGGCGCACCACCTTCGCCTCGGGCGACACGGAAAATTCCGCCACATCGGCGTTGGCCACCGTCGAACTCTTCACCGACGTGATGTCCGCCCTGAGCATCATTTGGTAAATGTGACTGGCGGCGAACGTTTTCTTGTTGATGATGGTTCCAATCTCCAAGCTCTCCGCCATACCTATGTAGTCCGTGTTCTCCACCATGGCCACGGTTTTCCTCACGCCGAGCCTTTTGGCCGCGAGGCAGGCCAGGATGTTCGTTTCGGAGTTTTCGGTCAGTGCGACAAAGGCCTGCGCCTTCCGGATGCCCTCTTCTTCGAGCAGGGACAGGTCTCTGCCGTCGCCATGAATGATAAGCGTGTGCCGGTTGCGTACAACCTCGTTGAGCCGTTCGGCCCTTCGCGCGTCCTGTTCTATGATTTTAGCGCGCATATAATCGGGCATGGCGTTAACCAGGTGAACCGCCGTACTGCCTCCTCCCATGATAAACACGGTCTGCACGTCGGGATAGTCTTCTTTACCGGTCAGGTCGCGGATATAGCTGACATATTTCGGCGTTGTCATAAAGTAAACGATGTCTCCGTCGCGCAGGCAATCGCTTCCGTGCGGTATGACCGTTTCGTTGTCGCGTTTCACCGCCACGATGTGGTAGGGCGAGTCCGTTCCGCAGAGGTCTTTGAGCGGTTGGTCGAGAATTTGCGCATTGCCTCTCACCTTCACGGCCAGGAGGATGAGTGCGCCGTCCTGCACCTCCCACCATTGTCGGATCCAGGTACGTTTGATGTTGTGGAGTATTTCCTCGCCGGCCAACATCTCCGGGTAAATGATGGAGTCGATGCCCACGGTGCGGAAGAAGTCGCGGTGTTCGGGCAGCGTGTACTCATAGTTGTCCACGCGCGCCACTGTCTTTTTCGCCCCCAGCTTGGAGGCGAGCATGCAGGCCGTCATGTTGTGCGCCTCGTCGGGTGTTACGCCGATGAAGAGGTCTGCGTCGGACACGTCGGCCTCCCGGAGTGCCGAGATGGACGAGGGAGAAAGCGGAAGGGTGAGTATGTCGAAATTGGACGAAAGGTCTTCGAGTTTCTCGGGCGTTTCGTCCATCAGGGTGATGTCGTGGTGTTCCTTCGAGAGGAGTTTGGCCAGGTGGGTGCCCACGGCGCCCGCACCGGCAATGATGATTTTCATAGAGTAACAGACAATGTGGAAGTAGCCCGCAGCCTCGCGGGACAGAAATTGGGCTCCCGGGCCCGCCGACCCCAAATGAAACCGGCGGCCAAGGCCCCGGCTATGCCTTCAGGGCGGCTTGCTCCTTCCGGATGACTGACAAAATATGCGCTGCGTCGATGCCCACGATGGCGCGGAGCTCGCTCACTTTGCCGTGCTCCACAAATTCGTCGGGCAGTCCCAAGCGGGTGATGCGGAGGCCATATCCGTGGTCCTCCATCCACTCCAGCACCGCGCTGCCCATGCCCCCGGCGCGCACGCCGTCCTCCACGGTAATGAGGCTTTGGAAGTCGCGGCCAATCTCATGGAGCATCTCCTCGTCGAGCGGTTTGAGGAAACGCAGGTCGTAGTGTGCCACCTGCCACGCGGGGTTTTCCTCCTCGGCCCGGCGGATGGCCTCCGCCGCCTCGGTGCCGATGGGTCCGAGGGTGAGCACGGCGAGCTGCCGGCCCGGCTTCAGCCGACGCCCCTTGCCCACGGGCAGCGGCTCCAAGGGCACCTGCCAATCCACCAGCGAACCGCTGCCGCGCGGATAGCGAATGACGAAGGTGCCCACGCCGGGCTGCGTGGCCGTACACATCATGCGGCGCAGCTCGGCCTCGTCGTAGGGCGAGCAGATGGTGAGGTTGGGCACGGGGCGCAGAGCTGCCAGGTCGAAAGCCCCGTGGTGTGTTGGTCCGTCCTCGCCCACCAGTCCGGCACGGTCGAGGCAGAGCACCATGGGCAGGCCGAGCAGTGCCGCGTCGTGGATTACGTTGTCGTAGGCCCGCTGGGCAAAGGAGGAGTAGATGTTGCAGAAAGGCAGCAGTCCCTCTTTGGCCATGCCGGCGGCGAAGGTCACGGCGTGCCCCTCGGCAATGCCCACGTCGAAGGCGCGGTCGGGCATGGCATTCATGAGAATGTTCATGGAGCAGCCCGTCGGCATGGCCGGCGTAACGCCCACGATGCGCTCATCGGCGCGTGCCAGTTCGAGGAGGGTATGTCCGAACACATCCTGAAACTTTGGCGGCATGGGTTGGCGGGGTTCTTCCACGATGCGCTCGCCGCTCTCGATGTCGAACTTGCCCGGCGCGTGCCAGATGGTGGCTTCCTCTTCGGCGGGCTTGTAGCCCTTGCCCTTCACGGTGTGGATGTGGAGCAGTTTGGGGCCCTTCATGTCCTTAATCTCGCGCAGCACGCGCACCAGCTCCGTCACGTTGTGTCCGTCGGTGGGTCCGAAATAGCGGATGTTCATTCCCTCGAAAATGTTCTGCTGGTTGGCCAGCAGGGACTTCACCGAATTGTTAAACCTCAGGATGGCGCGCCGCCGGTCCTCACCCAGGAGTCCCCAGCCGCTGAGGCGTTGGGAGATGCTGAAGCGCAGGCGGTTGTACCAGCCCGAAGTGTGGAGGTGCATCAGGTAGCTGTTCATGCCGCCCACGGCGCGGTCGATGCTCATGTTGTTGTCGTTGAGAATGATGAGCATGTTGTTCGGCGTGTCGGACACGTTGTTGAGCCCCTCGAAGGCCAATCCGCCACTCATGGAGCCGTCGCCGATAAGGGCCACGACGTGGCGGTCGTTCTCGCCTTTTTTCACAGCGGCGAGCGACATGCCGAGGGCGGCGGAGATGGAGTTGGAGGCGTGGCCGCAGGCAAACGTGTCATACTCGCTCTCTACGGGCGAAGGGAAAGGGCGCACGCCGTGCAACTTGCGGTTGGTGTGGAAGGCGTCGCGGCGTCCCGTGAGTATCTTGTGGCCATAGGCCTGATGCCCCACGTCCCAGACAATGCGGTCGTAGGGCGTGTTGAACACGTAGTGCATGGCCACGGTAATCTCCACCGTGCCCAAGCTCGAAGCAAAGTGTCCCGGGTTGTCAGCCAGCTCGTTGATAATGTTGCGCCTCAACTCGTCGCACACCTTGGGTAGGTCGGCCACGGGAAGCTTGCGCAGGTCGGCCGGAGAGTTGATATTCGGCAAAAAGTCAAAAGTATTTTCTCGTTCCATGATGTAAAAAGCCGGGCCAAAGCCCGCCGTAAGCCATTTTCTCCCCTCGCCGTTCTCGCGTTTCGACGAGGAGCAATGGCTTGCAAAGGGCAAATTTATATTCTTTTGGGAGATTGGGCCTCATATCAGGGGCAACTTTGTGAAAAATCGAACGCTTTTGCCTACCGAACGCACTCCGAAAGCCGACACCCGGAGGGTCGGGGCGACAACTCGGCGAGTAGGATTTACAACTCGGCGAGTAGAAATTTCAACTCGTCGAGTAGAAAAAAATAGTCCAGGACTTTTTTTCGACGAATATGGGGAGGTGGAAAAGGGAGCAGACTCCGAAGGAAGAACTCTCCCTTGGGCTATCATAAAGGTACACATTGTTTCGCTAATCGGCAAATCAGGAATTAGCATTTCAACCTTTCGCGAACGCTTCAAAGCAGGGGAATTTGGGACGGACGGCCTCAAAATTGCGGAGTTTTCTTTTGCAGGGACGAGGCTTGCACTACATTTGCAACAGGCTGACGCGCAAAGGACAACTTCCGGCGTAGCGTCTGTTTGAGGTGGATGGCTTGCCGCACAGCGTCAAAGCCGATGCAAGGCGTGCGCGATGAGCCCGCACAAATGCCGAAGCGCAGCCTGGCTCAGGCCACTGTATCACCTCATCCCCTTCTCCCCCATCACCTTCCAAACCCAAGCCTTAAACTTTTCCTCTCATGCAAATCACTCTTCTGCAAACCAATCCCCTGTGGCGCGACGCCGACCACAACATCGACGAAGCGACGCGCCTGCTCAACGGGGTGGACGCCACGGACGTGGTGGTGCTGCCCGAAATGTGGGCCACGGGGTTCGACACAGAGCCTTGCGCCGCCACGTTGCGGGCTTCGCAGCGCGCACTGCAATGGATGCTGCTGACGGCCCGCGAACGCGGGGTGGCCATCGGCGGCACATTGGCCGTGGTGGACGATGCGGACCACACGTGGCGCAACCGTTTTTATTTTATCACCCCCGACGGCATCGCGGCCCACTACGACAAATGCCACCTCTTTACTCCTGCCCGGGAAGACCTGCGCTACCAGGCGGGCAGCGGGAGTAAAGTGGTGGCATGGCGCGGGGTGCGCTTCAAGATGCAAACGTGCTTCGACCTGCGCTTCCCCGAGAGCGGACGCAACGCAGCGGCCGACGCTTACGACGTAGTGGTGTATGCGGCGAGTTGGCCGGCTTCGCGCCGCACGGCATGGGACGTGTTGCTGCGCGCCCGGGCCGTGGAGAACCAAGCCTATTGCGCGGGCGTGAACCGCACGGGCTGCGACCCCGTCTGCACGTACAACGGCGGCTCAGCCTTGGCCGGACCGGACGGCACGGTGATGGGCCGACTGGACGACGCCACCGGCGCGCTGACTTTCACCATCGACACCGCGCTGACGGAGAAGATGCGCTCCAAGTTCTGCACGCTGGGCTAAGAAAGGCGGCGCAGCGGAGGCAAGCGGCGATGCGGCGGAGGCAAGCGGCGGCGCGGCAGCGGCATGAGCCGTTACCGGCCCAGGAAGTCGTAGACGATGGGCATGACAATGCTGTCGTAGTCGGCCGTGCCGCCCATCATGCTGCCGAAACCGCCGAGGTTGGCTTCGTTGAAGCCGTGGTTGGCTCCCTCAATGACGTGGAGGGTGGCGTTGGGGTAAAGTCCGACGGCCTTCTCAGAGTTGCTGATAGGCACAATCCAGTCCTTGGAACCGTGGAGGATGGCGACGGGCCGCGGAAAGGTGCCTATGTGCTGCCACACGTCGTAGTCTTTCATCGCATCGATGAATGCTTGGCTCATGCTGAACATGCTGCCCATGTCGCCCCACGAGCCGCCCCACGAACCGCCCATGCTGCCGCCCCAACCGTTCATCAGGTCGCCGAACTGGCGCACGAGGTCGGGCATGTTGAAGGCGGGATAGAAAAGAATGAGCCCTGCCACCTTTTCGGGCTCGTCCTCAGCCACTAAGGCCGACACCATGCCGCCCAGGCTGGAGCCGAGCAGGTAGACGCTGTCGGGATGGACCACGTCGAGCCCCCGCACGGTGGCGAGCACGGCCTTCAGGTCGTTCACCTCGGTGAACACGGTCATGCTGTCGGTGCTGCCGTCGCTCTGGCTCTCGCTGCCGCCGCCGCAAAAGTCGAAGCAGTAGGCGGCCATGCCTTTTTCGGCCAACGAACGGGCGTAGCCGCGCATCGCGGCGTGGGAGAGGGAATAGCTGTGGGAGAGGATGACGGCGGGCACGCGCTCGCCGGGCCGCGCCTTGGTGTAGAGCAGGCCGTAGATGCGCTGGTTGCCGTTCATGCACCAGAGTTCGGTGCTGTCGAGCACGGCTTCGGCCGGCTGTTCGGGGATGGCGGTGGTGTCGGTCACGGCATCATCGTCGGCGGGCGGCAGGATGCTGTCCTCGTCGTCGGAACATCCGGTTGCCATCGGGGCAACCGTCAGGGCAACGGCCAGTGCGGCCTGCCACAAGTGTCTGATTTTGCCTTGCATAGTTTAGGGTGTTTTTTTGAATGAGTGTCAGGGATGTTACTTCAGCAAGTTAAGCCCCCTCAAGGCCGGACTTCCGGCAAAAAGGCGGCACCCGGAAATGCCGCGACGCGCTTTCCGGGTGCCATAAGGTTGTTCAGGTTTTATTTCACGTTGCCCACTTTGATGAGATACTCGGCAATCTGCACGGCATTGAGGGCTGCGCCCTTGCGTATCTGGTCGCTGACGAGCCAGAGCACGAGTCCGTTGGGGTTGGCCAGGTCCTTGCGCACGCGACCCACATAGACGGGGTCTTTGCCGGCGAGGAAGAGGGGCATGGGGTATTCCTTTTTCTCAGGATTGTCCACCAGCACGAGCCCTTCGCCGCCTGCGATGGCCCGGCGGGCATCCTCCACGCTGATGGGCTCCTCCGTTTCGAGCCAGATGGCCTCGGAGTGGGAGCGGAGCGAAGGCACACGCACGCAGGTGGCGGAGGTAAGGCAGTCGGTGTGCATGATTTTCTTCGTCTCGTTGTACATCTTCATCTCCTCCTTGGTGTAACCGTTTTCCTGGAACACATCGATCTGCGGAATGACGTTGAAGGCCAACTGGTAGGCGAACTTGTTGACGGTGACCTCCTCGCCGGCCAACACCTGGCGATACTGTTCCATCAGCTCGTCCATCGCTGCCTGCCCCGCGCCGCTGGCGGCCTGATAGGAGGCCACGTGTACGCGCTTGATGTGGCTCAGGCGCTCGATGGCCTGGAGGGCAACGACCATCATGATGGTGGTGCAGTTGGGATTGGCGATGATGCCGCGCGGACGCTCCAGTGCGTCGGCAGCGTTGCACTCGGGCACCACGAGGGGCACATCCTCGTCCATGCGGAAGGCGGAGGAATTGTCAATCATGACGGCTCCGTACTTCGTGATGTCGGCTGCAAACTCCTTCGACGTGCCTGCGCCGGCCGAAGTGAAGGCTATGTCCACATCCTTGAAGTCGTCGTTGTGCTGAAGCTCCTTCACGGTGTACTCCTTACCGCGAAAAGTATATGATGTGCCTGCGCTGCGTTTGGAACCGAAGAGCAGCAAGTTGTCAATGGGAAAATCGCGCTCGGCCAACACGCGCAGAAATTCCTGGCCGACGGCACCGCTGGCGCCTACGATAGCTACATTCATGTGATATATAATGATTTTGTGTTAGCTTCCCAACCGATTTCCTATGTGCCGTTCCCTTTGGGAAAAGCGGCCGAAATCGGTCATTTTTCGCGGCAAAAGTACAACTATTTTTGAGAAATAAAACGGCAACTCCTGATTTGTAAAGTGCGGATAAGGCCGTTTGTCAGTTTTTTTGCAATTTTGCCCACAAAATAAAGCCTTTTCCGGCCGTTTTTCATGCCTTTTGCCTTTCCAAACGGTGTAGTTCTGCCTTCGGAGCCGGACTTTCGGAAAAGAGAGTTACCTTCCAACTTCCAATCTCCGCAAAGTGCCCATAACAGACCCTACCTGGATTTTCTTCACGGTGCTGGCCATCATTCTTTTTGCGCCCATGCTCCTCGAACGTCTCCACATTCCTTCGATTGTGGGGATGATTTTCGCGGGCATCCTCATCGGGCCGCACGGCTTCGGCGTGTTGGAGCGCGACGGCAGCTTTGAGCTTTTCGGCAAGGTGGGGCTATATTATATAATGTTCCTGGCGAGTTTGGAGATGGACCTTCAGAACGTGCAGCGCATCAAGGGGCGCGCCGCAGTGCTGGGCTTGTTGGGATTTGCCATCCCCATGCTGCTGGGCTACGCCGCCAACGTGTGGCTGATGGGCTTCGGCGTGGCAGCGGGCCTGCTGATGGCGGCCATGTACGCCTCTCACACGCTCGTAACCTACCCCATCGTGCTGCGCTACGGCCTTTCGCGGCTCAACAGCGTCAGCATCGCCGTTGGAGGTACGATTGTGGCGGACACGCTCACCCTCCTGGTGCTCGCCGTGGTGGGCGGCACGTTCAAGGAGCAGGTGACGGGCTTTTACTCGCTGTGGCTCGTGGTGAAAGTCGTCATCCTGGGCCTCATCATCATCTACACTTTCCCCCCATTGGGCCGCTGGTTCTTCCGCCGCTATGACGAGAGCGTGGTGCAGTACGTGTTCGTGCTGGTACTCGTGTTTCTCGGTGCCGGACTGATGGAGCTGGTGGGCATGGAGGGCATCCTGGGCGCATTCCTTGTGGGCATCGTGCTCAACCGCCTCATCCCGCCCGGCTCGCCGCTGATGTCGCACATCGAGTTCGTGGGCAACGCGCTGTTCATCCCGTATTTCCTGATTGGCGTAGGCATGATTATCAACCTGGGCGCACTGATCAGTCATGAAGGTGCCGTCATGATGGCCGCCATCATGGTAGCTGTGGGACTGGCCGGCAAATGGTTGGCGGCGTTTGCTACACAGAAAATTTTCCACATGTCGGCCGACGAGCGCAACTTGATGTTCGGCCTCACGGGAGCCCGCGCCGCTGCCACGCTGGCCGTGGTCCTGGTGGGCTACCGCATCATCCTGCCCGACGGCTCGCACCTCCTGGGCGAAGACGTGCTCAACGGCGCCATGATGCTCATCCTGGCTACGTGCATAGTCAGCTCGTTGGTGACAGAGCGCACGGCTCGCAAACTGGCGATGAAGCGCCACACGGACCCGGCGGCGCAATCGCCCGACGCCAACGCGCCGAACCGCATCCTCCTCGCGCTGAACAATCCCGAAACGATGCCTTCGCTCGTCAACCTCTCCCTCATGATGCGCACACCGCACATGCCGGCGCCCATCACCGCGCTCAACGTGGTACTGGAGGACGACCCGACGGCGCGACAGCAGGGCTTGGAACTCCTGGAGCAGGCCACGAAAATGGCGGCGGCGGCCAACGTGCGCATACAAACGCACAGCCGGTGGTCGGTCAACGTGGTGAGCGGCATATCGCACACGATGAAGGAAAATACCGTGTCGGACCTCGTCATGGGCCTCCACCAGAAGGCGCGGCTCACGGAGTCGTTCTACGGAAAACTGAGTACGGACCTCCTGGCGGCGGTGGATCGACAAATCATCATCTACCGCGCCACCATTCCGCTCAACACGGTGCGCCACCTGCTGGTGCTGCTGCCGCGCAAGGCGGAGTTTGAACCGGGCTTTGCCCACTGCATGGACCGCATCGCCATGTTGGCGCACAGAATAGGGCGCGACATGGATGTGTACAGCGGAAAGGAAACGCTGACGGCGCTCCAGACGTACCGAAGTCGCCGCGAGCGCAGCATCAACGTAGGCTACCGCGAATATGTTTCGTGGACGGACTTCCTGCCCCTGGCCCACGACTCGCGGCCCGACGACCTGGTGATTTTTGTCTGCGCCCGCCGCGGCACCATCTCGCACCACAGCTACATGGACCGCCTGCCGGACCAGATAGAGCGGTACTTCTCCGCCCGCAGCATCATGCTGCTCTATCCGCACCAGCCGGCCGCCGAAGCGTTGAGCACGTCGACCATCCGCTCGGGCGTGCCGCTCAAGGTGAGGTAGCCACCGCCCGCGCCACCGCCTGTTTACACCTTATTATATACGCGCACGCACGCGCGATAGGCGGACCTGCCCGCCGAACTTCACAGAACTGCCACCCAACCCCTCGTTTCTGCCGAAAAGCACCTACCGGAAAACCGCTGCCTCGCAGCTTCCAAAATTCATTTTCAAGCACCTTTCACGCAAAAATATTTGCGCGAAACAACTTTTCTGGCTTAATTTGCAGCGTTTCAGCATTCTTCACGCAAATTTTTCGACATTGTACATGCAAATCCAAGGAATTACCATCGAAGGCTTTGCCAATATTGGGAAAGTGCAGTTAGATTTCAGCGAGATGAACGTGCTCATCGCCCGCAACGGCTATGGCAAGAGCAATGTGCTGCGCGCCATAGAATTTGGTGTGCAGTTTCTGGCAGCCAACGAGAACAAAAGGCGGCAGATGCTGGGAGAAAATTGTTCGCCGCTCAACAAGTCGATTGTACACCGGGACTTTGCCATGGAAATCAAGGGGAACACCCTGACGGATGGCATTTCAACCGATTTCCGCTACGGGTTCAGAGCTGCGTGGCACACGTCGCAGGCCGAAGGGGGCATACGCGAGGAATGGTTACTAATGAAGGAGGCGCAGAAACCGCGTTTCCGGCAACTGCTCCTGCGGCAAAACGCCACAGCATGCCTCTACGCTCCCTCGGTCAAAGGACGGTGCGCCAAACCGCTGGAGGTGTCGAGCCTACAGCCGGCCCTGCATTTCTTTGCCATGAACAACCAGGTGTTCTTTCAGGACCTGGCCCGGCAAATCACCCAAATAGCCATCCCCAACCTCGAAACATTGGACAATCCGGAAAACTATTTTTCAGCGGACGGGAACAAAGGCATCGACATCCTGGGAGGCAGGACCATCAGCGAATACCTCTACCACCTGAAACTGAACGACAGAAAAAGCTATGACATCCTGACCGACGGACTGATGCAGCTGCTACCCGGAGTGGAGGAGCTGTCGGCAGAAGCCATCACCCTGGCCGACGGACAAAGCCAACTCTACGACATACGGGTGAAGGAGGCACAGAACATCACGGCCACCAGCATACGCCAACTGTCGAGCGGAAGCAAACGAATGATATGCTTGTTCACATTGTGCATCGCGGCGCAAAAACAAGAAATTCCCTTGATCATGATGGAAGAGCCGGAAAATTCAGTCCACCCCCGACTGATGGAAAACCTGGTGTGCACGCTGCGGAGCTATGCCGCACAAACCAAAATCCTGATGACAAGCCATTCGCCCTACCTCATGCGCTACATGCAGCCGGAACAGATGTACTTCGGACTGCCCTCTCCCGACGGATTGGCGCACTTCGCAAAAATCAACCCTGCGAAACTGGCCTACCTCTACCACTATGCCGCCGACATGGAGCTGACCATCGGCGAATTCATGTTTGATTTCATGCTCGACCTCGAAAACGATACCGAAAAACTGCAAAAAATTTTTGAACTCCCGGCATGAAAAAGAACAACAAGGATATCCCGCGGCACATCGTGATATTTGTGGAGGGCGACACCGACGAACTGTTTTTCAAAGCCTTGGTTGAACATTACAAAAAGGTAAGCCAAACGCCATTGTTACCGTGTCAGGTGTGCAACCTGAAGGGAGTTACCAGGTATTCAGGCAAACTGCTGGCCAAACTGAAGAACGATTTTTTGCCGGAAGCGCGCAAGAAGAACTATCGCATACAGGCCGTCTGCTGCTCGTACGACACGGACGTATTCGAGCTGAAACATCCGCTGATAGTGGACTGGAAGCAGCTGGAAAAGAACGTCAGGAAACTGGGCATCGAGCATTTCGTGCAAATCGGCGTGGAACATGCCATAGAGGATTGGATTCTTGACGACCTGCAAGGCATCTGCCGGTTTCTGAAACTGAAAGAAATGCCGAAAACACCGAAAGGGAACAACGGATTTGAAAAGCTGACGGACCTGTACGCCAAGGCTCACAAAACATACCAGAAGGGCTTTGCCACACGCGAACTCATCGCAAACATTGATATGGACATCATCATCCGCAAGCGCAAAGAAGCACTGCGCATCCTCGAACAAATGTTGCCAATCACCCTCCCTACAGACTGAAAAACCTCATTCGCCACTCTCTCCCCCGCCCCTGCCCTCACAAGTCCAGGACTATTTTTTCCTACTCGCCGATTAGAAAAAAATAGTCCTGGACTTTTCAGGCACAAGTGGCGGACTTGTAAAAGGCATTCGCCGACACACCCGCCGCAACCGTCGACTCCGACGGCGCATGCCATGGAAGCAAAACTTAAAACTCAATAAAACAAAGAGCAAAATCCGCAGTTTCAAGATTTTGTACGTACTTTTGCAACTTGATTAGGAACGTACACGCCCAACGGACATGAAAAAAATCAGCTTCAAATGCCTCGTGGCCGCCATCATCGCCTCCCTGACGATGAGCTCCTGCGACACGACGAACGACTCCGAATATACCCCCTCACGCGACTGCCTCATCACAGCAGTAACCATGGGGACGCTCAAGCGCACCGTACACACGAAAGACGCGCAGGGACAAGACAGCACCTACACCGTTTCCGTTAACGGCGCACTCTACCCCGTTTACATCGACCAGCTCGAAAACCGCATCTACAACGCCGACTCGCTGCCCGTAGGCACCCACGTGGACAAGGTGGCCTTCACCACGTTCACCGCAAAGAACTCCGTGGTCATCAAAAGCCTCACCACAGGCAACGACACCCTCTTCTCCGCCACTGACAGCACGGACTTCAGCCGCGAACGTACGTTCAAGGTGTGGAGCGAGGACCTGCTGTCGAGCAGAGAGTACACCATGGAGCTGCGCGTCCACCGCGAGGAGGCCGACACCTTTGCCTGGCAACGGATAGCGGAGGGCACGTCACTGCCCCTGGCCTCCTTCGTGGAGAGCCGCACGCTCTGCCTCGACCGCTCGCTCTACGTGTTCGGACAGCTCTCCGACGGCAATGCACAGGTGGTGATGACCAACACGCAACAGCCGGATTTTTCTTCGGCCATCCTCCTGCCCAACGTGGCAGGCCAGGCCATCAACGCACGCTCCGTGCAGTATTTCCACGGGGCCTTCTATGCCTTGGCCGGTAACCGCTTAGTGCGCTCCGCCACCGGCACGGACAACTGGAGCGAGGTGCATTCGGAGCTCAACCCCGACATGCTGGCCACCGCCTACGGCGACAGCCTCTACGCACTGGCCGACGGAAAACTCTACGCCACGGCCGACGGCACACAATGGACGCAGTGCCTCACAGACACGCCTAACGCCTTGCCGCAAACGCAGATTGCCGCAGCAGCACAAAGCCAACGCATCGACCCACAGACCGTGAGCGTGATAATGACAGGACAACGCGGAGGCGAACCCGTGGTGTGGCGCCACGACGTGGACCTTCTGGGCAGTTACGTCTACCCCTGGATCAACCTTCCCCAAACGGAGGAGCTCGGGGACTATGCCTGCCCGCTGCTCCACAGCACCCTCCTCACGGCCTACGACAATGCCGTGGTGCTCACCGGCGTGACCGATGCGCACGAGGTGGCTCCGCTCTACGTGAGCCGCGACTACGGACGCACCTGGAAGGCCGACGAATGGAAAAAGCCTTACCTCACGGGCGTAACGGCCATCTCGGCCGCCGTAGACGCCGACCAATATCTCTGGCTCGTATGCAGCGGCATGGGAACGGTATACAAGGGACGCATCAACCGCTTGGGCTGGAAGGACAACCCGACACGTTTTGAAGGACAACAGGCCGCCCAATAACCCCGACGGCGAAACGAACTCACGCAATCTACCACCCGACAGTGCCTGACATGAAACGCCTACTCCTTCTGCTGCTCCCGCTCTTCGCGCTCACGGCATCGGCCCAAAACGACGAAACGGTGTACCGCCTGGAACTGGGTGGAGGCATCGGACTCGGCACCGGCCACACCGACCTGAAAGGGAAATGGGCCGCCAACGTGGCCGCCATCGCCCGCTTCCCGCTCAACCCGCGCATGGCGGTGAAGACGCAGCTCTCTTACCTCAACCTGAAAGGTTCCACCGACGGGCTGAAAAACTTCTATCCCGCCCAGCCCGACGCTGCGGGCACGGAACGTTTGCAGTATAGCGTGAGCGATGCCGTCATCGACGTTTCGGCACTCTACGAGCTCCACTTCCTGCCCTACGGCTACCAGCGCGACTACAAAGGCCATTGCCGCTTGGTGCCCTACCTGCAAATGGGTTTCGGACTTACCTATGGCAAGGCCGGAAAAGCATTCACCGCCAACATTCCCTTGGGAGTGGGCGTGAAATATAAGGTGGCCGAACGCCTCAACCTGGGCCTCGACTGGCTGGTTCACTTCACGCTGAGCGACAAGCTCGACGGCCTCGAAGCACCCTTAGGCATCAGCTCTTCGGGCTTCAGGAACAAGGACCACTACTCCGCACTCTCGCTCACGCTGACCTACGACCTGAACCCGCGATGCCCCACCTGCAACCGCGACTGACGGACCTCCCGCCCCGGCTCGCCGCTTTTTCATTCACCAGACAAGACCTCTCGCAACTTATGCAAACAGCAAATCTACGCATTCCCGATCATATTGCCATCATCATGGACGGCAACGGACGCTGGGCCAAGGCCCGCGGACTCAACCGCAGCATGGGACACCAACAAGGCGTGGTGGCCGTCAGAGAAATCACTACGGCCTGCTCAAACCTGGGAGTGAAATTCCTCACGCTCTACACGTTTTCCACAGAAAACTGGAATCGCCCCGCCGACGAGGTGGCGGCGCTCATGTCGCTCATACTCACTTCCTTAGAGGAGGAGCTGTTCATGAAAAACAACGTGCGGATGCGCCTCATCGGCGACCTCAGCCGCGTTCCCGACGTGGTGCGAGAGTCCATCCTCGGATTGCAGGAACGAACGGCGGCCAACACGGGCCTGACCATGGTCATCGCCCTCAGCTACAGCGCACGGTGGGAAATCACCGAAATGACAAAGGCCGTAGCCGCCGATGCCGCCGAAGGAAAACTCCAACCGCAGGACATCGACGAGGAGTACATCTCCCAACACCTGGCCACCAACTTCATGCCCGACCCGGACTTGCTCATACGCACCGGAGGCGAACTGCGCCTGAGCAACTACCTGCTCTGGCAGTGCGCCTACACCGAACTCTATTTCTGCGACACTTTCTGGCCCGACTTTCACGAGGCAGACCTCATGAAGGCCATCGAATGGTACAACAACCGCGAACGACGCTACGGCAAGACCAGCGAACAGGTGGCAGAATAAACCTACTCACTCCAAGCCTCTTACTTTCTATCACAAAGCCCATGAACAGTTCACGCTTTCTGCTCTGTATAGTTGCGGCCTTTGCCTGGCTCACGGCAACGGCTCAAACCAACACATCCACCGAAAAAACGCCCAAAATAACCTATACGGCCAACCACCCGCGCTATGTGCTGGGCGGACTGACCGTGAGCGGGGTGAAAAACTTCGACGAAGAACTGCTGAAGCACATCTCCGGACTGACCGTGGGCGAAACCTACGAAATTCCCGGCCCCGACATCAGCGAGGCCGTCAGAAAATACTGGAGCCAAAAGCTCTTTTCCAACGTGCAAATCGAGGCGGACAGCATCGTGGCGGGAAAAATTTACCTCCACGTGAAACTCACCGCACAACCCCGCATCTCCAGCATCAACTATACGGGCGTGAAGAAAAGCGAACGCGAGGACTGCGAAAAAATTATCGGACTGCAAACCGGAAACCAAATCACCACCGACATGGTGAACCGCGCGGAACACTACATCAAGAAACATTTTGTGGAAAAGGGCTTCAAGAACTGCGAGGTGAACATCGTACAACGCGAGGACGTGACGGGCGACAACCGCGTGCTCGTGGACATCAACATCAACAAGAACGAGAAAATCAAAGTCAACCGCATCTACATCTCAGGCATCGACCCGAAACACGAGAACAAGCTCAAGCGGGCCATGAAGAAGACGCACGAGAAAGGATTTAAGAACTGGTTCCGCTCCAAGAAGTTCCTGCCCGAAAAATACGAGGAGGACAAGAACCTGGTCATCGAAAAGCTGAACTCATGGGGCTATCGCGACGCACTGCTCAAGAGCGACAGTGTGGTAACGGTGGACGAAAAGCACGTGGACGTGTACCTCAACCTCTACGAGGGCAAGAAGTACTACCTGCGCAACATTTCGTGGGTGGGCAACACGGTCTATAACTCCGACCTCCTGCAACACCTCCTGCAGATGAACCACGGCGATGTGTACAACCTGAAGCTGATGAACAAACGCCTGCGCGAGGACGAAGACGCCATAGGCAATTTGTACTACAACAACGGCTACGTGTTCTACAACCTCGACCCAGTGGAAATCAACATCGAGGGCGACAGCATCGACCTCGAAATGCGCATCAGGGAGGGGCAGCAGGCCACCTTCAACCGCGTGCGCATTGCAGGAAACGACCGCGTGTTTGAAAACGTCATCCGACGCGAGCTGCGCACCAAGCCGGGCGACCTCTTCTCCATGGAGAGCATCAAACGCTCCGTGCAGGACCTGGCACAGATGAACCAGTTCGACCCCGAAGCCTTGCAGAGCCAACTGTTCCAGAACATCAAGCCGGACCAGGTTACGGGAACGGTGGACATCACCTACCCCCTCGTTCACAAAGGCGGCGACCAGATTGAACTCTCGGCGGGATGGGGACAGACAGGCGTCGTGGGACGTGTGGGACTCAAGTTCACCAACTTCTCCATGCAGAGCCTCTTCAACAAGGGCCGCAAACGCGCCGGATTTATTCCCCAGGGCGACGGGCAGACGCTCTCGCTCCAGGTGCAGAGCAACGGTACGTATTACCAAAGCTACGGACTGTCGTTCCTGGAGCCGTGGTTTGGCGGAAAACGCCCCAACCAGCTCTCACTCTCCATCTCATACAGTAAACAGAGCGACATCAACTCCAACTACGTCAACCAGAATTATTACAACAACTACTACAATTATCTTTACGGCTACGGTTCGAGTTCAAACTACTACACGGACGCTTACGACCCGGACAAGTACGTGAAAATGCTCGGCGTGAGTCTGGGATTTGGTAAGCGTTTGCGGTGGCCTGACGACTACTTCACCTTCATGGCGGAGCTTTCCTACACGCGCTACATGCTGAAGGCTTGGCAGTACTTCCTCATCACAGACGGTAACTGCAACAACATCAACCTCTCGCTCTCGTTGATGCGAAACTCCACGGACCACCCGTTCTATCCGCGCAAGGGCTCCGACTTCCTCTTCTCCGTGACCGTAACACCACCCTACTCGCTCTGGGACAAAAAGGACTACAAGAACCTGGCCAACAACTACCAAAGTGCCAACTACCAACGCGAGGCACAGGATAAGTATCGCTTCATAGAATACCACAAGTGGAAATTCAAACTCCGCACTTTCACCGCGCTGACCGGTGCAGTGAAGGCGCCGGTCCTGATGACGCGCCTCGAATGTGGCATACTCGGTGCTTACAACCGTTACAACAAGTCGCCGTTTGAAACGTACTACGTGGGCGGCGACGGCATGTCGGGCTACTCCACGGGCTATGCCACGGAAACCATCGGCCTTCGCGGTTATGACAACGGCTCTCTCTCCGGCAACTCGTCGTGGGGTGCCTACGCCTACAGCCGCATGACGCTGGAGTTGCGCTACCCGTTGATGCTGGAAAGCTCCACGTCCATCTACGCCCTGGCCTTCGTGGAAGGCGGTAACGCTTGGGAGAACGTGAAGGACTTCAATCCCTTCGACATGAAGCGTTCGGCCGGCGTGGGCGTGCGCATCCTCCTCCCCATGGTGGGTCTGATGGGTATCGACTGGGCCTACGGTTTCCAGAAACACATCAGCGGCTACAGCGGCACGGCCGGCGGCTCACAGTTCCACTTTATCATAGGCCAAGAATTCTAACAAATCAAACCTAAAGGCAATGAAACGACTGTTATTCCTCTTAGTCATCGCCCTCTCAACGGCCTTCGAGGCCGGGGCACAGAAGTTCGCACTCGTCGACATGGAGTATATTCTCAGCAACATCCCCGCCTACGAGCGTGCCAACGAACAGCTGAACCAAACCTCCAAAGCCTGGCAGGCTGAGGTGGAGGCGCTCAACACCACCGCTCAAACGCTCTACAAAAACTACCAGAACGAAAGCGTCTTCCTGAGCGAGGCACAGAAGAAGGAGCGCGAAAAGGCCATCGTCGACAAGGAAAAGGAAGCGGCCGACCTGAAAAAGAAATACTTCGGCCCCGAAGGCGAACTGTTCAAGAAGCGTCAAAGTCTGGTGGAGCCCATCCAGGACGAAATCTACAATGCCATCAAAGGCATCGCCAACGCCAAAGGCTTCCAGCTCATCCTGGACCGCGCGTCGGACAGCGGCATCATCTTTGCCTCACCCTCCATCGACATCAGCAACGAAGTGCTCGCTAAACTCGGCTACGCAAAGTAACCTTGCCCGCAGTGGAACAGCCCATGAAAGCCGTCGTTCCACTCACTCGCCAACGTCAGCAAAGCACTCGTGGACTTTCAAAAAATAGTCCTGGACTTGTAAAAAAATATCCTGGAGTAGAAAAAAATAGTCCAGGACTTGTGAAACCAGCCCCGAAGCCTGCATTCTGTCGGCCTCGGGGCTGGTTGCAATAGTAGGGAGTTGAGAAGTCTAAAGCATATGATTGCTGTCCAGAAAAAAGTTCAAGGCCGTTAGGCTGCGCCCCGGAGGGGCAACAGCCCACAGCCCGGGGCAAGCGACCGAAGGGAGCGACACCCCGGGTTATCCCGGCATCCGACCTTGTCGCCCCAAAGGGGCAAAAGCAGTGCAAGGAGAGAGAAGCATGAAAAACAAATCAAAAATCTTTCGGTTTTACATAAAGCCGGCGGCGGCTCGGAAGAAGGAAACCAAAACTTTCAGTTTTTGTTTCCGTTCTTCTCTCACCTTGCGCGGCTTTTCATTTTGCTATGCTCTCACCTTGCACTATCTTTCCATAAAATAGGCGGCACCTCAGCAATGCAAAAGCAAATCCTTCGGCTTTTCTTTTGCTATTGCGTTCGGTTTGCACTATCTTTCCATAAAATAGGCGGCGGCTCGGCATAGAAAATCAAAAATCTTTCGATTTTCATTTTGCTATGCTCTCGCCTTGCACTATCTTTGCCGCCAAAATTAAAAACAGACACTGAATGTTCAAGAAATTATTGCTCATCGTGCTCCTCGCAGCACCTCTCAGTCTCTGCGCACAGAAGTTTGCGCACTTCGACTACGCTTCTATTATGCAGTCCATGCCCGAGGCAAAAGCCGTACAGGCCGAGCTCGAAACGCTCTACAAGCAGTATCAAACGGAGTTGGAAAACATGCAGAAGGAGTTCCAAACCAAAATGGAAAAATACCAGAAGGAGGACACCGACGCTACACCCGCCAACATCCGCGAACGCCACAACCAGGAACTGCAGGAAATGTACCAGCGTCTCCAGCAGGCTCAGCAGGACAACTCCGAAAACTTCCAGCAGGAACAGCAGAAGAAGATGCAGCCCGTTACCCAAAAAGTGATGGATGCCGTCAATGCTGTGGCACAGGAAGGTGGCTACGTTTACATCATCGATAAAAACGGAGCGCAGGGTGCAGGCATCGTTATCAACGAAACGCTCAGCACCGACGTTACTTCGACCATCATGAAAAAGCTCGGCATCACCGCCTCCACGGCTAAGCCTGCCGCAGCACCGGCCAAGTAACTCCTAACAAGATTCTTGTATTCATTTTCCTCTATTCATAAGATTTAGATGCATCGCTCGGCACATTGGCTGTGAAGCCCATGTGCCGTTTTTAATAAAGCTCCACATGATTACCCTACGCAACATCCATAAATCCTTCGGCCCGCTCGAAGTGCTCAAAGGCATCGACCTCGACATCCGGGCCCACGAGGTGGTCAGCATTGTCGGACCCAGCGGAGCCGGAAAAACCACCCTGCTGCAAATCATGGGCACACTCTACAAACCCGACGCCGGAACCGTGGAAATTGCCGGCGAAAACGTGCTCCGACTCTCCGGAAACAAACTCTCACGCTTCCGCTGCGAACACATCGGCTTCGTGTTCCAGTTCCACCAGCTGCTACCCGAATTTTCGGCCCTCGAAAACGTGATGATACCCGGCATGATAGCACGCCTCGACCGCACCGAAACGAAACGACGCGCCATGGAGTTGCTCGACTTCCTCGGACTCGCCAACCGAGCCGACCACAAACCTGCACAACTCTCCGGTGGCGAGAAACAACGCACCGCGGTGGCACGCGCACTCATGAACCGCCCGGACATCATCCTGGCCGACGAACCATCAGGCAGCCTCGACAGCCACAACAAGGAAGAACTGCACAAACTCTTCTTCAAACTCCGCGACGAGATGGGGCAGACCTTCGCCATCGTTACCCACGACGAGACCCTGGCCGCCCTCACCGACCGCACCATCCACCTGGTCGACGGACTGGTGGCCGAACCGACGGCCGCACTCTAACCCGCCCGCCCTCTATTCCTTCCACCGACAACTCACCTCCACCCCATGATCTCACTCGGCAACTACAATACCCTCCGCATTACCCGTTTCACCGAACACGGCGCCTACCTCGACGGCGGCAGCGTCGGCGAAATACTCATGCCCAAGAAGTACGTCAACCCCCGGCTGCGGCCGGGCGACACCGTAGAAGTGTTCGTCTACCTGGACCAGGGCGAGCGGCTGGTAGGCACGCTCGAAACGCCACTGGCCCGCGTGGGCGACTTCGCCTTCCTGCGCGTGGCGTGGGTCAACGAGTATGGGGCGTTTCTCGACTGGGGCCTGACGAAGGACCTCTTCGTGCCCTTCCGCGAACAGAAGATGCCCATGCAGCAAGGCCGCTCCTACCTTGTCCACATCCATGTGGACCCCGAAACACAGCGCATCGTGGCGTCCGCCAAGGTGGAACGCTACCTCCAACGCGCCACCACCAACCTGTACCACCGCGGACAGGAGGTGGAAATCGTCATACAGCAAAAAACACCGCTGGGATTTAAGTGCATCGTCGACAACCGCTGTCCCGGACAGCTCTACGACAACCAAATCTTCGACGTGCAGCCCCACGCCGGCGACGTGTTCACCGCCACCATCGTCAACGTGAGACCCGACGGCAAGCTCGACCTCTCCCTGCAACGCATCGGGAAAGGACGCTTCCGCGACTTCGCCGAACAACTCCGCGAAGCACTGAAAGAAGCCGGCGGCTCGCTACCCGTGACGGACCATTCCTCACCCGAAGAACTGCAACAACGCTTCGGAGTAAGCAAAAAAACTTTCAAAAGAGCAGTAGGCACACTTTATAAAAGTGGAGAATTGCTTCTTGAACCTGACAAAATCACGCTGATTAACGAAGATTAACGCGAGAATGCGAAGTAAATGCGAAAAAAAGTAGGGATGGACTTGGTTACTTTTGGAAAAGCCCTTACTTTTGCACCGTCTTCAAGAAAGAAGAGCCGCAGCGAGCGGCCAACTTCTACAGATAAGATAGTTTTTTCATCTCTATATAAGTTCTGTGAGGCAACTGTGCGTTGTGAAACGCGTAGTTGCCATTTTTTGTGTACACGCCGCCGCCCGGGCCGCCGCCCCCGGGGCAACAACCCCGGCCTCCCATCGATTTTCAAGGACAACAACATAAACAACCTCTGACAACTTATAATATTTGTCCCTGTTGTCTTGAATTGCTTTGACGACAACATAAACAACTAAAGACAACTTTGTTTCACTTGCAAGAGGTTGTCACTTGTTGTCTTTGTTGTCGTCAACAAAAGTCCAGGACTATTTTTGCGGGGTCGGCGAGTAAGAAAAAATAGTCCAGGACTATTTCGCACGACATCACGACTATTTTCGCACGCCTCCACGGCCATCTCGCACGCCTCCACAACCATCTCGCACGCCGCCTCGACCATCTCGCACGCCGCCTCGACCATCCCGCACGCCGCCTCGACCATCCCACACGCCGCCTCGACCATCCCGCACAGCCTCGGCGGGTTGTCGCAGTACACGTGGGCGGCCGGAACAGCCGGGATGAGATGCCGCCACCCCTCCGCCGTCCTAAAACACAGGACGAAAAAACATAAAATCAGCTTCATTGGCTAATTTTTCCAACCAATAGAAAAAAATCCAAGGTAAATGACTTAACTTTGCGCCGAATGAAACGCAGGCCGTCAGTTAACCTACCCATTAGGCTAAAGCGGACATTCAGATTACACAACGCCCCACTTCATCCTCACCATTTTCGAGCCTATTTACAACCTTACTCACATGAACGCTACCTCCCAAGCAGAAAATTACAATACGTCGCAAGACTCTGACTTGATGAACCTTCAGGACCATTTCTTCCTCTGTCTTTCACAGTGGCGTTGGATTCTGCTCTCCGTCTTCCTGTGTTGCGGCATTGCCCTTTGGCACATTCTCACCACCCAGCCAGTGTACCAGCGCACGGCCACCATCATGATAAAGGACGACAGCAACTCCAGCATGATCAACGGCAGCGTGGGCGCCGTCTTCTCCGATATGGGAGTCGGCGTTACGGAAAGCAACGTTTACAACGAGATGCTCGCCATCCAAGCCCCCGCCCTCCTCACAGAAACCGGTAAACGCTTGGACTACAACGTGAACTACGAAAAACCCGGCACCTTCCATTCCATTCCCCTCTACGGCGAACAGCTGCCCGTCAAGGTGATTTTCCACAGCCTCACCCCCGAAGACTTCGGAACCCTCACCCTGACCCTCAAGGGCACCAACAGCTTTGAATTGTCCGAATTTACCTACAACGGTGAGGAGGACCCGCAGGAGCGCGTCATCAAGGGACGTTTCAACACCATGATCAACACCCCGCTGGGCAAGATTACCGTGTTGCCCACCGCCGGCCTGCGCGACTACTTGGAGGACAACCGCCCCATCGCCGTCAGCCGCAGCGACTATTACAGCATGACGAACCGCATCGGCGCCAACCTCAGCACGAACTTGGCCGAAACGAAGGGAACACTCATCGCCATCACCTTCAGCGACGTGCTCCCGCAGCGTGCAGAGGACGTCATCAACACCCTGCTCGACGTGTACAAAGAAAAATGGGTGGAGGACAAGAACCAAATGACCATTGCCACCTCCAAGTTCATCACCGAGCGTCTCGGAGTGATAGAGCGTGAGCTCGGCGACGTGGACCAGAACATCTCTTCCTACAAAAGCTCACACCTGCTCCCCGACGTGAAGGCCGCATCGGGCATCTACATGCAGATGGCCCAGGAGAACGCCAGCGAAATCATGAAGCTCAACACGCAGAAGGCCATTGCCACCTTCGTGCAGTCGTTCCTGAAAGAAAATGTCAAGAACAACCAGCTCCTGCCCGTCAACACAGGCATCGACAACCGCGGCATCGAACTGCAAATCAACGAGTACAACAACACCCTGCTCGACCGCAACAACCTCGTGACCAACTCCAGCGAAAAGAACCCGCTCCTCGCCACCTACGACCAGAAGCTGGAATCGCTGCGCTCCTCACTGCTCTCCGGCATCAACAACCTCATCGTAAGCCTCAACACGCAAATCAAACACTGGGAGCAGAGCGAAAACCGCACCTCGGAACAGATTGCCTCCAACCCCGAACAGGCCAAATACCTCCAGGCCGTGGGACGCGAACAGAAGGTGAAGGAAGCCCTCTACCTCTTCCTGCTGCAAAAACGCGAGGAAAACGAACTCTCACAAGCCTTCACGGCCTACAACACGCGCATCATCTCGCCTCCATGCGGCAGCATTTACCCCGTGTCGCCCGTAAGGCGCAACATCATGCTCATAGCCTTCGCCATCGGCCTGGCCATCCCCATCGGCCTCATCTACCTGCGTGAATCGCTCAACACCAAGCTGCGCGGACGCAAGGACCTGGAAAACGTGAAGGTGCCCTTCGTCGGCGAAATTCCCTTCTGCAAAAACCGTCACGTCAAACGCGGCCTGATGTTCTGGAAGAAGAAGAGCGAAACGGGACGCCACCTCGTGGTGAAAGCCGGTGTGCGCAACGTGGTGAACGAAGCCTTCCGCATTGTCCGCACCAACCTCGAATTTATGCTCCGCAACTCCGACGGAAAGGTCATCCTCATCACCTCGTTCAACCCCGGCTCCGGAAAATCGTTCATCACGATGAACATGGCGAGCAGCTTCGCGCTGAAAGGCAAGCGCGTGCTCGTTATCGACGGCGACCTGCGCCACGGAAGCTCCTCAAAGTATGTGGGCAGCCCCGAAGAGGGACTCTGCGATTACCTCAGCGGACAGGTGGACAACGTGCAGCGAGTGATTGTGCAGGACTACCACAACCCGACGCTCTACGTGTTGCCCATAGGCACCATGCCGCCCAACCCCACCGAACTGTTGCAAAACGAGCGCATGACTTCCGCCGTCAGCGAGCTGCGGCAGCAATTCGACTACGTCTTCATCGACTGTCCGCCCATCGAAGTGGTGGCCGACACGCAGATACTGGCACCTATGGCCGACCGCACCATCTTCATTGTCCGCACCGGCTTGTTCGAACGCTCCATGATCAGCGAGATAGACAAGCTCTACAACAGCTCAAAGTACCCCAAGATGTCGCTCATCCTCAATGGCTCGAAAGGCCACGGCGACCGCCACGGCTATCGTTACCGTTACGGCTACGGCTACGGCTATGGCTACGGTTACCACTATGGAGGCGACGAAAAATAACCCCCTGTAACACAGACGGCCAGCGGAAGCCCCTCAGCTTCCGCTGTTCTTTTATTTACCAAAGCTCATGTGGCCATTTTCTAATACGCAAAAGATAGAACGCAGCGGCGTGCTGCAAAATTTCACCGACTGGCATTGCCACATCCTCCCCGGTGTGGACGACGGAGTGCAGACCCCGGCAGAAAGTCTCCGAATTCTCGAACGCTACGAGCAGGCCGGCATTCGCGAAGTATGGTTCACCCCCCACATCATGGAGGACATACCCAACACCAACGAACGGCTCACGCAACGCTTCGACGAGCTCCGCGCCGCCTACAACGGCTCGCTGCGCCTCCACCTGGCGGCGGAGTACATGCTCGACAACCTGTTTCGCCAGCGGTTGGAGTCGGGCGACCTGCTGCCCATCGGTCCCTCCGGCAACCACCTCTTGGTGGAAACGTCCTACTTCAATCCGCCTTCGGGGCTGCATGCCTTGCTGCGCTCCATCCGTTCGGCGGGCTATATGCCCGTGCTGGCCCATCCCGAGCGTTACACCTACATGGACCACGACGACTATGTGCGCCTCAAGGAAGACCCCATCGTGTTCCAGCTCAACCTGAGTTCTTTGGTCGGCCTTTACGGAAAACACGTGCAGGCCAAGGCGCGCAAATTCCTGGAAAACGGTTGGTACGGCCTTTGCGGCACGGACCTGCACCGCCTGTCGATGCAAAAACGGCTGTGGAAAAGTCCCATCCCCAAGAAGCTCCTGCCGCTCATCGCCGACATCCGCCATTAACCCCTCCCCGCCACCGACGCCACCGCCGCCCATGTCCCGCAACAACCCAAACAACAGGGACTACAACCTGAAAAACAAATAAAGTTGTCCCATGTTGTCTCCGTTGTCGTCCTACATTTTTCACAACAACAAAGACAACGAATACAACTCATGACAACTAACAAAAAGTTGTTTCATGTTGTCACAGTTGTCGTCCAGTCCAAAAAATGGCGGCAGGAAGAAGGCTCAAAAAGTTCGCCACTTGTCGTAAAAAAGTCCTGGACTATTTTTTTCTACTCGTCGACTTCGGAAAAATAGTCCGGGACTTTTTTTGTAAAGAATAAGGTAAAAACTTACCTTTGCCCCGAATTAGTTTGCCTCGGTGTGTATACACAGCAAAAACTCCGCCTTTAGCGTGAAAAACATGCCGCGTATTGGCCGCAAGGCAACCCCAATCCAGTCAACAACCAACATGAAACTATGGGAAAAGTCGGTACAGGTAACCGACGAGATAGACCGCTTCACCGTGGGCCACGACCGCGAACTCGACCTCTACTTGGCTCCATACGATGTCATGGGTTCCATGGCACACATCACTATGCTCCACAGCATCGGCCTCATTGCCGACGACGAACTGCCGCAACTGCTGCGTGAGCTCAAGGAAATTTACCATCAGGCCAAAGAAGGAAAATTCGTTATCGAAGACGACATTGAGGACGTCCACTCCCAGGTAGAACTGATGCTCACCCGCCGCCTCGGCGACATGGGCAAGAAAATCCATGCCGGCCGTTCGCGCAACGACCAAGTGCTGCTCGACCTCAAACTCTTCACCCGCGACCGGCTGCGCCACGTGGCAGAGGCCGTGCGCCGGCTGTTCCTCACCCTGCAACAGCAGAGCGAGCGTTACCGCCACGTGCTCATGCCCGGCTATACCCATCTACAAGTAGCCATGCCCTCGTCCTTCGGCCTGTGGTTCGGAGCCTATGCCGAAAGCCTGGCCGACGACCTCCTGCTCCTGCAAGCCGCCTACCGCATGGCCAACCGCAACCCCCTCGGCTCCGCTGCCGGCTACGGCTCCTCCTTTCCCCTCGACCGCGAAATGACCACCCGCCTGCTGGGCTTTGAAGGGCTCAACTACAACGTGGTCTATGCACAGATGGGCCGGGGCAAGCTGGAACGCACCGTGGCCGCCGCCCTCGCCGGCGTGGCAGGCACGGTGGGAAAGCTGGCTTTCGATGCCTGCCTCTTCAACTCACAGAATTTCGGCTTCGTTTCCCTGCCCGCAGAGTGCACCACCGGCAGCTCCATCATGCCCCACAAGAAAAACCCCGACGTGTTCGAGCTCATACGTGCCCGCATGAACCGCCTCCAGGCACTCCCGCAGGAGCTGCTCCTCATATCCAACAACCTGCCCTGCGGCTATTTCCGCGACCTCCAGGAACTGAAAGAGGCTTACCTCCCGGCTTTCGACCAACTCATCGACTGCCTGGACATGGCCCGCTACATCGTGGAGCGCATCAGCGTGAACGAACACATCCTCGACGACCCGCGCTACGACGCCATGTTCTCCGTGGAGGAAGTAAACCGTCTGGCCGCCGCCGGCACCCCCTTCCGCGATGCCTACAAGCAGGTGGGGCTCGCCATCGAGGCCGGCACCTTCCGACCCGACAAACACGTTCACCACACCCACGCCGGCAGTTTGGGAAATCTCTGCAACGACCACACCGCCCGGCGCATGGAACAGCTGTGGCAGGAATTCGGCTTCGACCGCGTCGAGGCCGCCGAGCAAGCCCTGCTGGCCTGAGGCCGAACCCACACACCGCTCCGCCCATGCACCGTTTCCTCACTCCACTCCTGCGGCTCCTGCTCCGCACCGCCCTCGCGGCGGCAGCCGTGATGCCGGCCCTTTGCGGCTGTTCCTCCGATTCCGAAGACCTCTACGCCCACGAGCGCGCCTTCTTCAAGTACAGCCCCGTGGTCGCCGTCCACCAACTCCACACGGCGATGAACAATCCCGGGATGTTCTGCCGCATCACCTTCAGCACGCAGACCGTCAGCTTCACCGCCCCCGACGGTTCGACCACTCCCGTACAGCGTTTGGCGGCCGAGGTATACGGCACGCCGGAGTACGTGGCCGGCTTCGTGGTAGGCACGCCCTCCGTGCCCGACATGCAGATGCAGTACGCCCCCGTGGCCTACGATCTGGCCTGTCCCGCCTGCTACGAAGACGCCCTCATCACCAAATCCCTCCAGTTCGCCGCCGCCGAAACCCTGCGCTGCCCCCGTTGCCAGCGCACCTTCGACCTGGCCAACGGAGGGCTGCCCACCAGCGGCGAGGGCAACCGCTGCCTGCTGCGTTACCGCATCAGCTACGCCAACGACTGCGTGGTCATCGTCAACTGACCCTTCCACACGGCCCCGCCGCCGGCACCTTCCGCAACCTCACGCCGCCACACGCTGCAATCCTTCAGCGCAGCGCGCGCCAGGGGAACCCCATCCCCGAAGCACGGCACCGGCGACCCCGAAAAAAAGAACTATTCTCCTGAAAAAGGAACTTATTCATTATTTTAACCTATAAATATTATGCAAAAACGCTCTTTACTTCTGACATCAGCCCTGCTGGCGTTAGGTTCGGTGCAACTCTGCGCCGACGAGGTGAAGCTCACCACCGGTCTCGCCGTGGGTGAAAAGCTCACGCTCGCCCTCAACGCCGACTTGGCCGTTTCCCTCAACTGGGACAACGGCTCGGTGGACTCATTCGTGTCCGACGGCTCACTACAAACCATTGACGTGAAAGACGCCGGCCTGACCATCACCACCACCCAGGGAAAACTCACCTCGCTCTACGTGCAGGGCAACCAACTCACTGCCCTCGAACTCACCGACGCGCCCCACCTCCGCGAGCTCTACGCCGCCGACAACCGGTTGGAGTCAGTGGCCGTCAACTCCGTGCCCACGTTGCAAACAATCGACTTGCAGAACAACCAACTCGTCGCCTTCAACACCAACCAGCTCACCGAACTGAAATCGCTCAACGTGGCCGGCAACAACATCGACGGCACTTCGCTCAAAATCAACTCCTCGGCACGTCCGCAGCAGCTCATCGTGGCCGACAACGGCATCTCCTCACTCCCCACCGCCTCCGTGCTGAGCAAAGTGCAGACCCTCTGGGCACAGCACAACGCGCTGACCACCGCCTCGCTCACGCAGAGCAAAGACCTCCGGTCGCTCTGTCTCTCAGGCAACCAGATCAAAACGCTCACCCTGACCGAAGCACCCCTGCTCGCCGATGTGTGGGTGGAGAACAACCAGCTCAAAACCCTCGACCTCAGCAAGGGCTCACCCGCCCTCGTCTCCCTCGCAGCGGACCACAACCTGCTGACCGAAGTGCTGTGGGACGCACAGTGCCGCACCACTTGCTCCTACGCTTACCTCAACAACAACGCGCTTTTCATCAACTCCATGCCCCCGGGCGTCATGGCCGGACGCACCATCCACATCAACTGCGAACCCATGGAGCCTTACGCCATGGAAACGCAGTATGAGCTCAGCACACTCTACGACTGGAGCACGCTGATTGCCAAGAACGGCTGGGGACTTAACTCTTCTGCCACCTACACCCTTACCGACCGCGACGATTATACCTTGGTTAAGGGCACCGACTTCACCGAATCGAGCAAAAAGTTCAAGTTCACCACCGCCCATGCCGGCGTGGTACTGACCGCCTCGACGAAATACTACACCTTCAGCACCACCCCGTTCAACGTGGGCGTGATTGAAGGCATCGAGACCGTCAACTCCGGCGCCGACTCCGCCACCTTCCTCACCGCACGCGGCACCCTGAGCCTCCAAGCCGAGGGTGAAACCGCCGTCAAGGTATACAACGCCGCCGGCGTATGCGTAGTCAACAGCCGTGTCGCCGCCGGCAAACACAGCTGGCAGCTGCCCTCCGGCATCTACGTGGCCAACGGCACCAAAGTGCTGGTTCCCTAACCCGCAAACGGGACAACGGCGACCACAAGGCTGCAAGCCATGCGCCGACTGCCCCACTTTTTGCAACGTTTCACCTCATCATTCATCAGCATTTCGGAGAGTAAAAAAAACAAGGTGATGAAATCATAAAAACTTCCGAAGCGGCCACATGAGTTGCCTCAACCGGTAGGACGATTGCCGGGGAGCCATGCGCCCCTCACCTGATCACCTTCCACACTCCCTACCTCCGAAACATCAATCTTTTAATATTATCCACACATGAAACTATATAAATTAGCCTTGGCGGCCCTCGCACTGGCCGCACAGACGGCAGGAGCACAGTCGCTGAAGTTGGATGCCGACGACACGAAAGCTCCTTACCTCATGACAGCCCAGGACACCGTAACCCTGGCCTACCATGCCGGCTTCACCACCGTGCCCGTGCTCGGCAACGTGAACGACTACACAGTCAGCAAGCCCGAGAGCGGAGCCGAATGGATTAGCTACCGAAAGGAGAGCAACGGCAACCTCACCGTCTTTTCCGACTACTACTACGACGCCACGCAGCCCCGCTTCGGCAGTCTCACCCTCACCACCCCCGATGGCAGCTACAGCCGCCGGCTCACGGTGAAGCAGAACCCCAACACCTCCGCCGAGGACCTGGGTGACATCAAACGCGTCATAGCATCCGGAAAGGCCGACTCCGAACAAAACGGCGAAGGCATCGCCAACAGCTTCGACGACAACACCTCCACCATCTGGCACTCCAACTGGGGTGGCTGCACCATGCCCACCAACGTGCAGTTCACCTTCAAGGCTCCCGGCCATGTGGACTACATGATCTACACCCCGCGCACCGACAGCAACAACGGACGCTGGGGCGAAATCACCGTCTACTACGCCACCAAGTCCGCGCCCACAAAATTCATCAAGGTGACCGATGCCGACTGCGGCATGAGCGCCAGCTCCACCCGCGTGGACTTTGGCGAAGGCGGCATTGACGATGTCTACATCGTGAAGGTATCTATCAAAACGGCCGGCAACAACTTTGCCTCCTGTGCCGAAATCGGCTTCTACGAAACCGACAACTCGCTGGCCGAAGCCATCGGTGACGTGTTCACCTCGCCCCTCTGCAACGAGCTGAAGCCCGGCATCGACCAGGCCACAGTGAAGAACATCGCCAACCCCTACCTCCGTCAGCTGGCCCTGGCCATGCTCGACGGCAACTACTCCACGGAGTTCCGCGTGGCCGAGTTCGGCTGCTACGAAACGCGCACCACGCTCCAGCAAAAGCTGAAAACAAGCTGCGCCTACGACATGTATGAAAACCCCACGGGCATCTACTTCAACAAGGGCGACAACATCGTGGTCTTTGCCGAAGGTATTGACAAGGCTCACCCCGTCAGCCTCTGCATCGCCAACTTCAGCAACGAGAAGGACATCGCAACGGAAGGCCAGACTGGCAGTTGGTACGCGCTCCAGAACGGTCCCAACGTCATCAAGGCCGTTAACCGCGGCAACGGCTACGTTTCTTACTACTCCGACGACTACACCAACGCACCGAAGATTAAGCTGCACTTCGCCATGGCCACCGAAACCGGCTACTTCGACGCTTCGCGCCACAACAATGACGACTGGGTGCGCCTGCTGGCCAACGCCAAGAGCGACATTTTCGACATCCTGACCCAGCGTATGCACGTGGCCGCCCCCATCGCCAACCTGAAGAAGCAAACCCCGAAGGACGGTGAACGCCTCGCCGCCATCTACGACGATGTCATCTACCGCGAACGCGAAGTGATGGGCCTGCCGCAAGCCGGCATCGAGCCCGCCAACCACCAGTTTGCCCGTCCCGTCAAGGGCGGCATGTTCGCCGACGGCATCGGGGCGGCCGCCTGGTTCGGCGGCTTCGACGGATGGGTGAAAGCCAGCGACTTCGGCTACTGGGGCTTCGCCCATGAGCTGGGCCACGTCAATCAGATCAGCGGCTTCAAGTGGAGCGGCTGCGGCGAAACCACCAACAACATCTACTCCGCATGGGTGGCCCACCGCACCGGCAGCACCGAAACCTTCGGCAAGGGGTACCACAACCTGGAGGACGAAGAGATCGGCATCGAAGATTACAGCTGGACACGCGGCGGACGCTTCGAGGCTTACATGGAACAAGCCGTGCGCATGGGCAAATGCTGGCAACTCCAGGACGGCCCCGACTACTACGGCAACGAATTCAACTACAAAGACGTGACCGATGAGGACGAGAACGGCAAGTCCCTCGGAACGGTGAACACAAAGACCCGCAACTTTGACCACTTCGTGAAGGTCATCCCCTTCTGGCAAATCACCCTCTGGAGCGAAGATGCCGGAGGCAACCCCGGCACCATGGGCCGGCTCATCGGCTCCTACCGCGAAGGCTTCGACTTCACAAAGTTCAACACCAACGGCAAGCAGCAGGTGGAAATGATGCGACGCCTCTGCGACGCCGCACAGTACAACCTCCTCCCCTTCCTCGAAAAGGCCGGACTCAACAAGCCCATCAAGGCATACATCGAGGACTACGGACCGGGCTGGAACATCATCACCCAGGAAATGCTCGACAAGCTGAAGCAGGAAGTGGAGAGCAAGAACTATCCCGAACCCCCCGCCGCGCTCAACTTCATCAACGCCTACAACTACACCCGCTTCCGCGACAAGGTGGCACTCACCGACGCCGGCCTGAACCAAGGCTGCTCCGCGCCGAGTAACAACCGCGTGAAGGTGGACAACGACGTGTGGGCCGGTGCCGTAGGCTATGAAACCTACAACAGCAAGGGCGAGCTCATCCGCCTCACCGTCTTCGGTCTGGGCGATTCGAAGATGTCCTCGCGCTACACCTACGTCCTCTTCCCCTCCGGCGAAGATGCCAGCTACATCATGGCCGTAGGCTACGATGGCACCAAGGTGAAGTGCTACGCCAAATAAACATCCCGGCCTCACAGGCCGACAAAGCCTCAGAAGTGGGCGGAACGTTAGCGCGTTCCGCCCACTGTTTTTATACCCTTTCCCCGCCCTTCTCCCACCGTTTCCCGCCGTTTTCCACGCCCCCTCCCTACCGTCCGCCCCCTGCCGCCCGGCCATTTCGAGGAACGAAAAATGACGTTGAAAAGTCCTGGACTATTTTTTTCAGGTCGCCGAGTAGAAAAAAATTATTCAGGACTATTTTTCACCACTCCCCGACTTTTTCCCCCTTCTTTCCACACCCTTTCCCCGCCTCCCCGCGCCGCCCACCAGAACATGCCGGCCGTCCCGGCCGCCGCCGCACGCCCGTCCCCACCCTTCCACACCCTTTCCCCGCTAACGACATCACCACCCCTTTGTGTCGCCTTCTGACACAAACCGCGCACCTTTTGCCCATACGATGTTTTCTGCACCTCCCCTTTCTCCCACATATTCATCCCCGGCGTGCCCTTTCGCCGTTTTCAATCCAATAATTACACATCCGAATGCAAGGTTTAAATATCAAAACGCAACTTTTTAATTTAATAATCCTTAATTATTTTATTTTATTCGACATTTTTTGGTCCTCTCGCGTTCCCTTTTAACAGTAAATCCATAGTTTTGTACCACCTAAACAGAACTTATAGTGCGCAGAGCCTAAAGTTCTGTCTCTACCTAACCTTACTGAAAAAAATTACTTTAATTCTTTTAACTACTTACAATGAAAAAAATTACATGTTTACTCGCGCTGTTCCTGCTCTTTTTAGGAGGAACGGCCGTCGCACAGGTGATTACTTCCGTAGGTTCACCCGTGGCTCCTTCCGCTATTGAGAAAGGCAAAACCTATGTTCTCTATGCACAGGAAAAAGGCTATGTCAATGTGAATGGCTCCAACTACAACGTAGCCGACCGTACCAGCCCCACCGCCTACGTGGGTGCTGAAGTAAACCCCTACATCTATACTTTTGAGGGCAACTCCACTGACGGCTGGAAAATCAAAAATTCCAACGGAAACTATCTGCCGGGCTTCACAGAAGGTGCTTCTGGCCGCTTCGCCAACGGTTCGAGCGCTGGTGTGTTCACCATCGCCGCAGTAGCCGACGGTACCAATACCGACAACACACTGTCCGGTGGCAGCAACATGGTTACCATCTGCAACAGCGCCACCAACGGCCTCAATCTGGTTTGGAATTCTGACAATGGTTGCCTCGGTGTGAATGCCTACAATGGCGGTACGGCCGAAGCTTACGGCACCACGGCACTCGCTTTCCAAATTTGTGAGGTCACGACGGCTGCATACACCGGTCCGGCCATCACGAAAGTCATTCCCCGTATCACGAACATTGCCGACCTGAAAGAAGGATACAGGTACCTCATCCGCAACGTCGGTTACTCCGACCGTCGCGGCTATGTGTTCGAAGAGTCTAATTCGTTGAAGGCAACCTTGGGCGATGCCTTCTACAATGCCACACCGGCCGACAAGTTATCCGACGCTTGTATCTTTACCGTAACGGGTAATGGCACGGACGGCTTCACCATCGTCGGAAAGAGCGGCAATACCTACTATGCCGGTTCAACACTGCAAACAAAATCCGGAAGAGATGCCGGCATCTGGAACGTGAAGACTTCAGACAGCTATTTGAATCTGAACCCCGGCAGTGTTGTTACATGGAACCAGGCAAACGATGCTAATGGCGTATGGGAATTCTATCCTGTCAACGTAGACGCAGCCAATCTGGTAACCATTACCTATAACATCAAGCAGGGCGAAACGACTATCGCCACCACATCTGTTGAAGATGTACCCGTAGGCTTCAGCTTCCCGGTCCCGGTAGCTTCGTCGCAGACTTCCGCCGCCTACTACAGCCTGAATGGCTATCCCACCGGAACGGTAACCGAGACTTCCTCCTACGACCTTACTTATACGGAGAACCTCCCCTTCCAGACCAGCCCCAGCTTCGCAGAGGCCAACTGGTACTATCTGACTATTAACGCTGACAAATATGTCCTGACCAACAACGGTTCTGCTGCCTCTATCGATTTGAGCAGCACGAAGCTGAATGTCAACGACTACAATGCTAACCTCTGGTGCTTCGTAGGTAACGCCTTCACAGGCTTCAAGATTTACAACAAGGCCGCCGGTGAAGATAAGGTATTGTCCTCCTCAACCAACACATACGACGGCAACACGGGTGGCAACACCTACCCCGTACTGACCGCAACGAGCGATTTGAGCGGCAAGAACGAAACTTATGCCGTAACGACCGGTAATACGATGAACGGAGTAACCGGTTTCTATTTGAGCCAACAGGGCTATCCCATGAACAGAATGAACCGTCGCGGCAGCACGCTTGCTTACTGGAACAGCGGTGCTGACAACGGCTCTACCTTCTTAGTTACAGCCGAAAGCGCAGATGCAGCCCGCGCCAACATGGGTGAACTGAATTACAGTGTAGGTGTGAATGTGGGTCAGGTATCTCAAGAAACAGCCAACACCTATTCTCAAGAAGCTTACAACGCCCTGACGACCGGACAGGCCGTGGCTAATTTCTTGACAGAACTCAACGCAGCCTACATCATGCCGGAAGCAGGCAAATACTACAGAATTATCAATGAAGTGCGTCAGAGCGACAGTAAACTGGATATGGTGAGCGTTCATAGCGACGCCACTCACACACAAGGCCAGGCCAGCTCCAAGGGCAATGTGGACATGCTGTGGCAGTTCGAGGTTTGCGAAAACGGCTACAAGATTAAGCGCGCCAATGCTGACGAATATATGGGTCCGCTGGCTACGTATGGCAATCAGGAACTGAAGAACTACACAGAAGGTGCCAAGTTTACGATTGAAGTGCTGACCGAAGGCTATGTACGCCTGCTTGACGGCAACGGAAATGTTATGCACGACGACGGAACCCACAAGCTTTGTGCTTGGGACTCGGGCAAAGGTACAGCTTCTTCTTGGCAGATTGCTCCCGCCACCGAACTCGAAGTAGCCCTCCACACCGTGGATGGCGTTTCCTACGCTTCGGCTTACCTGCCCTTCCCCGTACGAGGCGAAGGTACCGTACAAGGCGAAGGTATCTACACGGGTACCATCAACGGCGACGGCTCTTCGCTCAACATGACTGCACAGACAGGTGTAGTGCCCGCAGAAACGGGTATCGTCATCAAGAGCCCCAATACGACAGCTACCCTCACCATCGGCGGCACACCGACTACTATCTCCGAGAACAGTCTCACGGGTTCGCTCACCGCTCTGACCGGAAACCTCACGAACTACCTCGTGCTCGGCGTGAGCAACCACAATACCGGCATCGGCTTCTTCACTCCCAGCGAAAACCTCCACACCATCGCCGCCAACAAGGCTTACCTCCGTGCCAACGATGTGCCCGACGCACCGCACGCCATCGCCATGAACTTCGGCGGCGAAGCTACCGGCGTTGGCACTGTCATCACCGAGAACGGCATCCAGAGCAACGCTCCCGTGTTCGACCTCAGCGGCCGCCGCGTGATGCAGACCGTGAAGGGTGGTCTCTACATCCAGAACGGAAAGAAATTCATCGTTAAGTAATCATCATCTCTCAAAATTCAGACATCATGAAAAAAACTTATATAAAGCCCTCCGCCACTGCCGTGGCCCTGCAAATTGAGGACGCTATCCTGACCGGTAGCACCTTTAGAATCAACAAGGGAGAAAAGACCGACGAAGCCTTCTCCGAAAGTAAAGGATGGAGCTACGACGATTGGAGCGAGGAATAAAGCGCCGCTAAGGCACAACTGACCATCTCCACCGGCCATGCGAACATGTTTCGCGTGGCCGGTGCTTGTTTTGACGTCTATCAAGCCGATTTCGCAAAATGTTTGCTACTTTCGCGCCAGAAATAAAATAATTCAAGTTTCGCGGGGTGCGAAGGTTATGAGGAATAAGGTTATGAGGGATAAGGTTATGAGGTTATGAGGTTATAAAGTTACTGCTGTAACGCCTGAATACCATCCACTCAAATAGTAATCTTATAACCTCATAACCTTATCCCTCATAACCTTTATTGAAGCCTAACCGTATGTACCGCATGAAAACCTATATCGCCACACTGCTCCTGCTGCTCTCTGCCTCGTGGGCCTCGGCCCGCACGCTCGTCAGGCCGCTGCCGCAAGTGCCGGACTCCATCGCCGTGCCCGACACGGCGGACGCGGAGATGGCGGAGCCGTTTCCCGAAGACCACCGACCACTGCGCGAACGTCTCCAATCGCTGCTCGAAAACGACATCTTCGACCGCACGCAGGTGGGGCTCTACGTCTACGACCTGACGGCGGACTCGCTCATCCTGGCTTACCACGAACGGCAGTGTATGCGCCCGGCATCGAACGAGAAACTGGTGACGGCCATCACGGCACTCTCCACATTGGGCACGGACTACAAATATGAAACGCGGCTGTTGGCGGACGCTGTGCCGACGGACTCGGTCTTCTCCGGCCGCCTGTACGTCCGGGGTGGCTACGACCCGCTGCTTGACCGCGACGACCTGCGCGCCATGGCTGACTCGCTCCTCTCGCTCGGGGTGCGCCGGCTATCAGGGGCGGTGTGGCTGGACCGCTCGATGAAGGACGGGAAACAGTGGGGCTGGGGATGGTGCTGGGACGACAAGGAGGTGCCGCTGGACCCGCTGCTGTGCCATAACCGGGCGGACTTCGCGGAACGGCTGCGGCAGGTGTTCACCGAAAGGGGCATCGCGTGGGACGGAACGGTGCAGGACGGCACGGCACCCCAGGGGCTGACGACGCTCTGCGTGCGCCGCCACACGTTAGACGCGGTGCTGCTGCCCATGATGAAGCAGAGCGACAACTCGATGGCGGAGTCGGTGTTCTACCAGTTGGCGGCCCACGGAGGGCAACGCCATGCGGGTCGCAAACAGGCGGTACGCCACATCGAGCGGTTGGTGCGCGAGCTGGGCTTGGAGCCCGACCACTACCAGTTTGCCGACGGCTCGGGCCTCTCGCTCTACAACTACCTCACGCCGCAGCTCCTGGGTCGTCTGCTGCGCTATGCCTACGCCGACGAGGCCATCTACCGCCACCTGCTCCCCACCCTGCCCGTGGCGGGCGAGGACGGCACGCTGCGCAAACGGATGCGTGGCACGGAAGCGGCGGGCAATGTGCAGGCGAAGACGGGAACGGTGGAAGGGGTCAGCACGCTCTCGGGTTACTGTACCGCAGCGAACGGCAACCGCCTGTGTTTCAGCATCATGAACCAGGGCATTCGCCACACGTCGACGGGCCGCAATTTCCAGGACCGCCTGTGCCGCGAGCTGTGCCGGTAGCCGCCGCCGCTCCCGCACCACAACAAAAAATTTATTGACGACAACGAAGACAACTTGGGACAACTAATTATTGGTTGTCATGAGTTGTCTTTTGTTGTCCCTGTTGTTGAAAAAAAAATTGACGACAACGAAGACAACATCAAACAACATTTATTGCGTTGTCAGAAGTTGTATAAGTTGTCATTGTTGTTGTAAAAAATAATTGACGACAACGGGGACAATCCCGCACAACCCATAAAAGTTGTCTGAGGATTGTCCCCGTTGTCGTGGAGGGCGCCGCGCTCAATACTTCATCGAGAACGTCAGGCCGCGGCGTTGCATGTCCCTGAGCGTGGGGGCGAGGCGCAGAAGGAAACCTTCCCACGAACGAACGGCGGACGGACTCCAACCCACCTCCGCCAGCGCCATGGCACGCGGATATGCTTGGTAATAAATGCGCTCCGGCGAGTTGATACACTCGCTCCACAACGTGCCGGCCACGCCAAAAAGATTGTTGCGCTCAAACTCCTCGCCCAACCCCCAGGAAGGATCGAGCGAATAGGTGCTCTGGAGCGACGTGACGGGCATTCCCCAATTCACCTCCGGCATGTCGCCCGGCGCCATGGGATAGTCGAGATAACAATGCTCGCCGGGACAGAGCATGATGCGCGCATTGTTCGCCATGGCCGCCTCGGCAGCCGCACGTGTCAGGCCGTGACGCCAGGCAAAGGTGACGCAGCCCGAGGGAATGCGCTTAAAGTCCGTTTCGTACCAGAACATGGGCGTCTTGTCGTACTTCGTGCGCAGCGTGTCGATGATGCGGCCGAAGAGATGCTCCTGCAAACGCCAGTTTTCCGAGCGGTCGGTCGTCGTGATGCCGAGCTGCTGCTTCAGCTTCAGGCAGTTGGGGCAAGAAGTCCAGCAGTCGAGTGCCGGGTTGCCCGCCTCGTCACCCCCCAGGTGGACGTAGGGCGAAGGGAACACGTCGGCCAGTTCGCGGAACACGTTGCCGAGAAATTCATAGGTAAACTCGTTGCCGGGACACAGCAACTCGTCTGACACGCCGCACGTAGTGCGCAGAGGCACCCGACGAGCGTGGCACGTGAGTTCAGGATAAACGTGGATGGCCGCCACTTCGTGGCCCGGCATCTCTATCTCCGGCACCACCTGCACATGGTACTGCGCGGCAAAGTCAACGAGTTCGCGCATCTGTTCCTGCGTGTAAAACCCGCTGTCGGGTCTGAGCATATCGTCCATGCCCACGCGGCTCGAAGCCTCGGCAGTGAGGCGCGGATAAGTCTTGATTTCGATGCGCCACGCCTGGTCGTCGACCAGGTGGAGGTGGAGTGCGTTGAGCTTGTAACGCGCCATTTCGGGGATGAAGGCTTTCAGGCGATCAAAGGGGATGAACGTGCGGCAGGGGTCGACCATCAGTTCGCGGATGTGGGTGCGCGGCGTGTCGGAGATGACGAGTTGCGGAACAGACTGGCAACAGGCCGAAGAACCGTCGGCGCGCAGCAGCTGGTCGAGCGTCATGAGGCCGTAGAACACGCCGGCTGCGCTGCCGCCCCGGATGTCCACGCCGTCGGCCTTCACCTCCAAGCGATAAGCCTCACGGTCGGTGAGCGAGGGGTCGAGGGAGAGTTTGATGACCGCCTCGGGGCAGCCTTTCTGTCGCGGCAAGGTGAGGAGCCGTTTGGCCACGATGCGCATGGCATGGCCCATTTCGTTTTCGAGCTGCGGCCCTGCATCCACGCGCCATTGGCGACCCAGCACGAGAGCCGGCCCCTCAGTGAGCTGCAAGTCGGCGGGCATGGGCATCAGCACCTCGGCGGGACGACACAGCGTGTTGGGATTTTCCGGTTCCTCGAAGAAACGGCTCCACCCCGGGGCACGGCGGTATTTGCGCTCGCTGCCTTTGGGCACTTCGAGCCTGACGCGCCGGCGGTCCAGACCCTCGAAGGTCGAGGCGCAGGCCGGCGGGGGCGTGGCGGAGAGCAGACGCACGGTGTGCAGCGACCGGAGTCCGGCAAAGGCAAACTCGCCCAGCTCGGGCCGTCCTTCGATGGTCAGCTCCTCCACTCCGCAGCAGGCGGAGAAGGCGCCGCTGCCCACCTGCTCCACCGCAGCGGGCAGGACGAGGGTGCGCAGCGAACGGCAGGCATAGAAGGCTTGCGACCCGATGCTTCGCAGGTTGCGGGGCAGGACCACGCTTTCGAGACGGCTGCGCGAATGGAAAGCGTTGTCGGGGATGAGGGGACAGTCGGCATCGGCAAGGTTGACCTCGCGGAGTTGCCAGCAGAGGTCGCGGAGCTGGCGGAAGTCGGAGTTGCCTTCCACGGAGAGGCGGCCGGTGAGGGTGATGCGCTCGGCGGCGGCTTTCTGTTCGGGCTGGAGCCGGTCCATGCGTTCGACGGTCTGGGCCATGCTCAGCAGCGACAGCGCAAAGGCTGTCAGGGTAAGACGTATTTTCATGGCAGGTAAGGGAAAAGGGATAACGGAATGGCACGCGCCGGACGTGCGGCGTGGCAGATTGTCAGAAGGTGATGGTGCGCGACCCGTCGGGCTGTTCCTCGATTTGCACCTTCACGGCGTCGCCGGGCAGGAGTTCGTCCACCAGTTCGGGCCACTCCACAAAGCAGAGGGCACCGCTGTAGAAATAGTCCTCATAGCCCATGTCGTAAACCTCCTCCAGGCGTTGTATGCGGTAGAAGTCGAAATGGTAAATCAGCTCTCCGGTGGTGTCGGAGCGGTATTCGTTGACAATGCTGAAGGTGGGCGAGTTGACCACGTCGGTCACGCCGAGCTCCTCGCAGACGGCTTTGATGAAAGTGGTTTTTCCGGCTCCCATCTTGCCGTAGAAGGCGAAGACGGTGGCCTGGTCGATGGCCCGGACAAAGGTGCGGGCGGCTTCGGGAAGGGCTTCGGTGGAAGCTACGTTGATTTGCATCGTTCGGTAAGGAAAGGGTGATTAAAATGGGTTACTCTGGTTTCGTCAGTCAGAAGGTTATGGAGGATAAAAATAGGGTTCGTCGCAGTCAAAGCGGCCCAACGAGCCACTTTATGAACTCCTAATTCAAGTTTCGCGGGGTGTAAAGGTTATGAGGGATAAGGTTATGAGGTTATAAAGTTACTGTTAGAAGTTTTCGCATATCAGAAAAGACGATACTCCGAGGGTAACTTTTTAACCTCATAACCCAGAGAGCGAAGCGACCCTAACCTAATAACCTATAAGTTTCGCAACTTGCGAAACTTGAGCTCCTAACCTTCAAACTCATCATCTGCGAAAATGAAAGGGTTATTTTCCGGCTTCGGGAGCTTCGGTGGGCAGTCCGAGCAGGGTGAGCAGTCGGCCCACGCTTTGGTCTATGGAGAGTTCGGCCGTGTTGAGCGCGAGCGCGGGGCAGGCGGGCGCTTCGAAGGGAGCGGAGATGCCGGTGAAGTGCTGCACCTCGCCCCGGCGGGCCTTGGCATAAAGCCCCTTGACGTCGCGCGCCTCGCACACTTCGAGGGGTGTGGAAACGTAGATTTCCTTGAAATCGTCGGGTCCGATGATGCGGCGTGCGAGTTGGCGCATTTCCTCTGTGGGACTGATGAAGGCTGCCAGCGTGATGACGCCCGTGTCGACAAAGAGCTTGGCCACTTCGGCAATGCGGCGGATGTTTTCCAAGCGGTCGGCGGCAGAAAACCCGAGGTTGGCATTGATGCCGGAGCGGATGTTGTCGCCGTCGAGCAGGCGGCACAGCAGTCCCCGCCGATGCAGCTCCCGCTCCAACGCCACGGCCAGTGTGCTCTTGCCCGAACCGCTCAGACCGGTGAACCAGAGCATCACGCCGCGCTGACCCAGGAGTTGTTCCTTGTCGGCCCGCGTGAGCATACGGTCGAAGATGGGATAAATATTCGTGTTCTTGTTCATTTTTTTCAGCAGGCTGATTGTGTGGGGGCGAAGTTAGTAGTTTTTGAGTTAAAAAGTCGAAGAGTTGAAAAGTTTATCCATCACAGCTTTTGCATCCGTTGGGCTGCGGGCGGGCATTTGAAACATTTCGTTGAAAAGTCCCGGACTATTTTTTCCTACTCGTCGAGTAGAAATTTCAAGTCGCCGAGTTGTAAATTCTTCTCGCCGAATAGTAATTTCTTCTCGGCGAGCAGGGAAAGACACAGCAGCGAAACGACAGAAAAAAACGCATGTATGTAATTTTTACGCAAAATAATTTGGATATTTGACAGCAAGCATATTACCTTTGCGGCGTAATTTTTACACAACTACAATGATGGATACGAAAAATCAGACAACAGAGGAGTTGAAATATTGCTACCAATATCCTCATCCGAGCGTTACGACAGACTGCGTCATCTTTGGATTTGACGGCACCAAACTGCAGGTGCTCTTGGTGCAGCGCGGCATTGAGCCTTACAAGGGGCGTTGGGCATTTCCCGGCGGATTCATAGAGATGGACGAGACTGCCGAAGAAGGTGCGCTGCGGGAGTTGCAGGAAGAGACGGGGCTGAAGGGTGCCTACATCCGTCAGTTCCACACGTTCACCAACCCGCAACGCGACCCGCGTGAGAGGGTCATCACCATTGCCTTCTACGCCCTGGTGAGGATGCAGGAGGTGCAGGGCGGCGACGATGCGGCCGATGCACGCTGGTTTGCGCTCGACGAGGTGCCGCAGCTGGCCTTCGACCACGACCAGATACTCCGCAAGGCGGAACAGGCGTTGCGCCGGCAAATCCACTTTGAACCCATCGGCTTCGAGCTGCTGCCGGAGGAGTTTACCATCAAAGAGCTGCAAAACCTCTACGAGGCGATACTCAACGTGCGCTTCGACCGTCGCAACTTCTACAACAAAATGAGGCGCTTGGAGATGCTGGAGCAGCAGAATGCCTCATCCGAACCTCTGCGAGGGCGAGAGGCTTTCCTCTTTCGGTTTAACAAGGCGAAGTATGACGAGCTGAAACAAAAGGGCTTCAGACTGGAGTTCTGACGACTGAAAGTTGGGAAGCAAGAGCTACCTTCAACATGTAAGTAGGTGTTTCATGATATAAACTAATTTTCAACACCTACTTAACCTTCCTCTTTCGTAACTTACGAAACAGGCATACCCCAACCGGCAATTATTGACAGCCCATGAACGAAAAACAAAAAAAAATCGTGGTGATGGGTGGGAGTTTCAACCCTCCTACGCTGGCCCACTACCTCTTGATGCGCCATGCCATGGATGCGCTCGGCGCTGAGCGGGGGGTCTTTGTGCCTGTCAGCGATGCTTACCTGAAACGCAAGCTGCGCGACTGCCACCCGCCGGTGGCGCTGCCGCCGGAGCTGCGGCTGAACATGCTCCGCGCCATGTGCACCGACGAACGCCTGGAGGTGTGCGAAAAGGAAATGGGCACGGTGGAGGCCCGCACGGTGCCTACGCTGTGGGAGTTGCAGCATGAAAATCCCGACGCGGAGCTCTACTTCCTGATGGGCGCGGACAAACTGGCGTTGCTCGTGCATCTCACAGAGAAGAGGGATTTCCTACGCTGCTTCCAAGTGGCGCTCTACGCCCGTGACCAGGTGGGAATTGCCGACGCGCTGAGAGCGCACCCGGTGCTCGCGCCCTACCTCCACCGCATCGTTTTGCTGCCCCAACCGGAAGGGACGGGCGACATCAGTTCCTCCAAGGTGAGAGCAATGATGCTGGCGGGAAAGCCGTGTCAGGAGATGCTCTGCCCCGGCGTGTGGGAGCTGTTCAAGGAGGTACGGCCGGCCGACTTCCCCGACGTGATCAACCAATTTCGGGGGGAGTACGATTTCCTGAGCAATCGGTTCGCCTGCCGCTTCGTTTGGCAGGGGCTGACATTCGGCAATGCGGAAGCGGCGTTCCAGGCGTCGAAGTGTGCGGACGTGCAGGAGCGCAAGGTGTTCTGCCTTTGTTCGGCCGACAAAGCGGCGCAGAAGGGGCGGCTCCTCGTTCCGCCGGCAGCGTGGGAGGCAGAACGCGGCCACATCATGGAGGCGATCCTCACGGCCAAGTTCCAACAAAATCCGGAGCTGCTGAAGCGGTTAACCGACACGGGCCACCGGCTGCTCATCCATGGCAACAGCAAAGGGGACACGCTCTGGGGCGTAGACCTCTACACTTGGCAGGGAGAAAACCTGCTCGGAAAAATTTTAATGAAAATCAGAGAAAAGGAGAAAGACGAATGAAATATACCGTAGATACCCTCCAAGGCATGGCTGCCGGGAGTGGCCGCCTGCCCATCATTTATTTTTGGGGACATACGCCCCATCCGAAGAAGACGACCGCCGCCTGTCTGAGCCAGTGGTACAGTTGCTGGTTCGAGGTGGAGGGCGTGCAGTATCACACCACCGAACAGTATATGATGGCCGCCAAGGCCCGGCTCTTTGGCGACGAGGAATCGCTCCGGGAAATCATGGGGGCCACCACACCGGCTGACTACAAAAAACTGGGCCGCAAGGTCCGGGGCTTTGTGGCCGAGGTGTGGAACGCCCGGAAGTATGAGATTGTGGTGGAGGGCAACTTGGCGAAATTTTCGCAAAACCCCGCGCTGAAGGATTTCCTCCTCTCCACAGCGGGCTCCATCCTCGCCGAAGCGAGCCCCTACGACACGATTTGGGGCATCGGGCTCGACCGCGAACAGGCCGAACGGGGCGGCGTGGAACAGTGGAGGGGAGAAAATCTCCTGGGCTGTGCCTTGATGGACGTGCGCGACCGCTTGGCAATGGCCCTCTGACGCCGCCAAAGCCTGCGGCCTTAGTAGGCCAACCTGACGTTGTCCACCCAAAGCGTGTTGCCCACCGACCCGACGTAGGCTCCGCCGTGGCTGGAGTCGAATTGCAGCACAATGTGGGTGGGCGCCTCATCGGCGGCGGCCCATCCCACTTCCTTGACGGGCACCATCTTCCCTTTGGAGTTGCGGGCGTATTTCGTGTTGTCGCCCGAAGTCAGAGCCCAGGCGGAGCTGTAGAATTTCTCTCTGCGTATGTCGCCGTAGTGTATCGTGAAGCGGGCATTGTGCTGCCAGTCCACGCTTTTGCTCCAGCGTTGCACCATCGTGCCTACCCGTTTGGCAAAAATATTTCCCTGTGCGTCCTCCCAACGTTTCTGGAGGTAGAGCACACAGTCGGCCATGTCCTGCCCGGGCACCTTGGAGCCTTTCGTAATCCCGTTTTGTCGGATGCGGTCGCCGGGAACGATGTGCGTTTTGTAGTCAAAGACGAGTGCTTTGGGGCGTCCTGTGAAGGGTTGTCCGGCATTCAGTTTGGCCATCGGGTTCTTCGTGTCCCTGATAGGCTGAATGGTATTGCCGAGGTATATAGACCCTGCTGCCAGCACCTTGATATTGATGATGCCCAGCACCTTGGCCTCCACGATGTGCGTATAGAGTTTCACGCACGAGCCATGTCCGGCGTGGGCATCGCGGTAAACGCTGACGTTGGTCTTGGTTACGCCCGACACCTTGGCCCACACGTTCGACGAGCCCCAGGGTCCGCTGAGGTTCATCAGGTTGACGGTTTTTCCTCCCAGGATGCGGCTTTCCTTGATGGTCTTTGTGGTCCACGACTCGAAGTCGCCGTGGGAGAGGTACTGCATCTTGCCCCCGTCGGCGCTTTGTAGAAATTCGGGTGAGTAGGGTATGGCGTTCACGTGCCCTGCCATCCACCAGCACCCCAAGGCCACGGCGGCCACACGGCGCACTGCCGGCGCAGCGTGTCGCAGCGGGCGGTGCCACAAGGGAAACAGTTCAGATTTCAAAAGCTTCATCATAGTGTTTAGTTGATGTATTTTTTGTTATTGGTGTCCGGTAAAAGTTCAAGGCCTTCGGGGCGCAGCCTGACGGCCTTGAACTTTTACCGGACACCTACTTATTTTTTGTAGGAGTGAGCATTGGTTTTCCGCCTCAGGCAGTTCAGAACGCTTCGTTGATATTGAAAATAACGCCTCCGCCGTTTCGCGTCAACCCATAGTCAATGCGCACATTGATGCCTTTCTTAAATTCCCAGCGGTAGCCGACTCCGGCGTTGAGCAGGGTGTGTCCCCACTCCATGGCGTCGAATCGGTTGAAGGCATTGGCCGCACCGACCCACACCGCCACGCCGCTGCGACCCTTGATGTGCTGCCGGAGTTCGAGCTGCCCCTCCACAAGGTTTTGGTCGCGGTAGCGTCCTTCGTAGTAGCCCCTCATGCGGTGGTTGTCGCCCACTTCGGCCAGCAAGGGCCAGGGCGTGTGTCCGTAGTTGAACTTGCCGTGCACCTCACCGGCCAGCACGGCATTTTTCCACACTTCACGATACGTGCTGACGGTCAGTTCGGTGGTGGAGAAGCCGTGGTCTTCGTTGCCCAAGAAGCGGGGCGAGAACGTTTGGTCGAGCTGTAAGAACACACCGCGGTGCGCGTTGAGCATGAAGTCGCGCGAGTCGTAGGTGAGGGAGAGTCCGGCCGTATAGGTGCGAATGGTCCTGGGCTGTCCCTCCCAGAGCCACTCGCCGCCCTCCTCAATGCCGCGCGCCTGGAAGTAGTTGTAATTCACCAAGGGGCCGAGGAAAGTTTTGGGGGCTATGTTGAACATGAATCGCCCCATGGCGATGATGCGGTTGCGGCGGTAGTCGGTTTCGTTCGCGTCGTTGTCGGCCTGTTCGTAGCCTAAGCCCCAGAAGGAGGTGCTGAAGGTCGAAACGGTCAACTTATAGTCCAGCCGGTAACGTTCATGGGGAAAAATATGGCTGCCTTTCAGGCCCACCAAGAAGAAACCTCCCGTGGTCATGTCCGTAAAGAGTGCGGCATTCGAGCGAGGCAACGCCTTGTCTGCCATGTCCGTGGTGTAGGTTGCTGTACCCAGGATGCCGAGTCCAAGACCCGCCGTGGAGGAATAGTGGGGTCCGGGCAGGAAACCGAAGTCCACCTTCTTGCCTTCGGGCGGCTGGTTCGACTTTCGGAAATAGTCCAGCACCTTCTGCACCACTCCGCGGCGTGCCTCCCGGGTTGCCACGGTGTCGGCGACCGTTGCGATGAGAGAGTCAGCCGTTTGTCCGATGCGCTCTGCCGTCCCCGCGACCACCTCGTCGGCCTGACAGCAGAGGGGCAGCGCGCACAGGAGGCAGGCCGTCAGCCGACGCCACAGACTATGTATATCGTTACGATCATTCATGATTTGAAATGGCCATACATTTTATGCGGTGCAAAGTTACTCCAAAACTAAAGTTGAGGAAAGAGTTTACAAATTTTATGTTTCGCTGAAAGTTGTCCGTCTGTCGGAATGTGGGGCCGGATGGCCATGCGCACCAGGCGAAACCCCATCTTGCAACCCGCGAAAAAGGCGTTGTATGTTCAGCAGCAGCGCTGACCAACCGCGAAAAATGTGTTTTATCCTCAGCAGCAGCGCTGACCAACCGCGACATGGCGCAGCGTGCGCACAGTCGGCCAATGGTGTTCACAAGTCGTCGAGTAGTTTTTTCAAGTCGTCGAGTAGGAAAAAATAGTCCAGGACTTGTTGCGTCCGCCGTAGTCAGCGCCCCACCGCCATCGGGCACGGAGAGGGAAAAAGAAAAAAGTTGCAAGAAAAAATGGGAACCATCATCCGGCAATCGCGGCGGCGGGCGACGGAAACGATGAAAACAATTCGGCAATCGCGGCGGCAGGCGACGGAAACGATGAAAACAATTCGTCAATCGCGGCGGCAGGCGACGGAAACGATGAAAACAACCCGGCAATCGCGGCGGCGGGCGATATAAACGGGAAAAGCAGCCTGCGACCTCTGCCACAGACTGCTTTCATGCTTTGTCGGGATGACTGGATTCGAACCAGCGACCACACGCCCCCCAGACGCGTACTCTAACCGGACTGAGCTACATCCCGAATGCGGGTGCAAAAGTACGCCTTTTTAAAGAAAGGACAAATTTTTAAGCCATTTTTTTCAGTATGACTGCATTATCACGCTTTCAAACGGATATTTCATGCGCACATTCAGCCCATTTTGCACTGTATTCAGCCCCGTCATGCGCAGATCCGGCCCCTTTCACACCGTTTCCGACCCAATTTTCCCCTGCCGCGCGGTGCGGAGTGCAGGCCGCTTCGAAGGGGCGTCGACGGGTTAGTACCATTCGCCTTCGTCGTCGTCCGTGGTGGTCTGCGTCTTTTCGCGGTTCATGCGTTCCAGCTCCTCGGGAGAGTATTCATCCTCGTAGTGCTGTTCCACGGGAGCCTCTTCGCCCGGCACCAGCGTTTCGGTCTCGGGGAGCAGGTTGCCGTCGGGCGACAGGAGGGGATCGAAGTGCGCCTCGTAGAACTCGCGGTAGTCGTTGAAGCTGAAACGGCTGCCGAGCAGCGAGAGGTTCTGGCGCGAGATGAGCAGCGTGCGCGCCTTGTGCAGAAGGGGACGGAGCTCCGCCGTGCGGTAGACGCGACGGGCGTAGGAAAGCACCTCGTCGAAGGAGGTGAAGCCCGCCACGCGGAACTGCGAGAGGCCCTCCTCACGCACCACCTCCATGTCGAAACCGCGCACCACGAAGTTCGTGAAGTTGAAGTGCGCCATTTCGTAGAGCAGCTGTTTGTCGTCGATGCTGTCGGTGGGATAAGCCAGGAGGAAGACGAAGGGCGCATTGCGATCGGGCGAGAAGCCCTGTCCGCCTGCCGCCTCGGCCGTCAGAGAGTCGGAGGCCGCCGAACGGCGGTCCCAGAGGGAGCCCAGGTCGAAGGTGCCCGTGCCCGGCCGTCGGCCGCTCTCCAGTCCTTTCACTATCATGCCGGCCATGGTGCTCACATCGCTCTCGGGAAATTTCGAGAGCAGTTCGCGCAACTCCTCCAGCAGCTCCTGCGTGGAGGCCGTGCGGAGCCGGCTCAGGGCGTGGACGAGGATAAATTTCGGGCGGTTGGCCCCGGTGGGGAATTTCTCCGTGGAAACTCGGAAATTCTGCTCCACGGCGTCGAAGTGGCGGAGTCGGTAAGCGTCGTAGGTGGCGGCGTAGAGCGAGTCCTCCAGCTGTTTTCCGTGGCGCGCCATGTATTCAAAGTCGGGCGCGGTGATGAGTTTCGTCAGTTCGTTTTCGGGATAGAGCTCGGCCATTCGGCTACGTGCCATCTCCGCCAGATCCTTTTGTCCGGCGCGCGAGTAGAGCAGGAAGAGGTGGTACCACGCCTCGGCCATGCGGTCGAAGTCTGTATAGTTGTCGGTGAGGCGTCGGAGCGTGCGTGCGGCGAGGGGGAAGTCCTCCAAATCGTCCTTTTCGATGATGCCGGCGTTGAAGAGTCCGTCCTTGATGATTTCGTCGGAAGCGGCGCGTGCCTCCTCGCTGAAGGGAATTTGTTTGAGGTAATATTCCCGCGTGTGGGGGTCTTCGGCGAGGGAGTCGGCTGCTTCGGCCTCAGCGTCTTCAGCAGTGGCGAGGGAGTCGGCCTCAGCGCGGAGCGAGTCGTCGGCAGCATAGTCAAATCCCGCCTCGTCGTCCATGTGCACCACGGTGCGGTTGGAGCGTCGCCAGTTGTCCTCATTTTTTCTTTTTCCCCATCTCTTTTGGAAATCCTGCTTACCCTGCATCACGGCCATGGCGTTGTAGAAGTACCACGTCTGCTTGTCCTTTTGCGCCATGGGCAGGTTTTTGTTCATCTGCTGCTGTCGGTTGTTGCCGTTCTGCGCGTCGTTGGCCTCGGCGCGTGCCTGTGCTGCGGAGTCGAGGCGTGCTTCGCGTTCCTCCTTCTCCTTCCGTTTCAGGGCCTCGATCACGCGGTCGATGGCCTCGTTTCGCTCCTTCTCTGAGGCCGATGCGAGCCACTGTAGGCTGTCCTGCAGGGCCACGGCCTCGGTGAAAGGCACGAGCTTGTCGAGCACGGCGGAGCGTCGGACCACTTCTTCATAGCCCTCGCGCTGCTTGTCAATCAGTCCGATGGCCTCGGTGTAGCAACGCTGTGCGTCGGCAAACTTGCGGCGGTCCCAGTAGAGGCCGCCCAGGCGCAGGAGGAGCACGCCCTTCTCCACGCCGCCTCGGGTGCTCTTTTCGCGTCCGCGCTCGTAGGCTGCGATGGCGCGCGCGGTGTCGGCGAGCGAGAGGTGTATGTTTCCCATGGCGTAGTACACCTGGTCGAGATAGTCCTTGTTGTTATCCGAACGGGCCATGCGCCGGAGTTTCTTCAGCATACGCTGTGCTCCCCCTTTCTGTGCGGCCATGACCTCGGTCTGCATGATGCGGGCGTTGAAGGCCAGGTCGAAGGGCGGACTCTTCCGGAGGCAGCGGCCAAAGGCGCGGTAGGCACGGTCGGAGTGGCCGAGGCCGTGTTCCACCTGTCCGAGGAGGAAATAGAGTCGTGCCTGTCGGTGGCTGCCGCGGGCGTAGCGGGCGGCGCGTTCGAGGTAAGGGATGGCCTCTTCGTTGCGTTGCTGACGCAGGAGGAGGTCGGCGGTGGTGGCGTCGGCGAGCTGCCTCACGCGGTTGGCCACGCTGTCGCGGCGAAAGCGGGCGAGGGCATCCTCGGCGTCGTAGAACCATCCCTGCTGCGTGTAGCATCGTGCCAGCCACTGGCGTGCCTCGGCGGCCACGTCGGGTTCGGCGGCATAGAGGCGCGTGATGTAGGAGAAGGTGGCCGCCGCTTCGAGGAATTCGCCCTTTTCAAACTGCGCCTCGCCCATGAGGAGCCAGGCGTTTTTGAGGAAGGGGTTGTACTCCTTGCGTTGGAGATAGGCTCGGGCCTTGGCGGAGCGTCGTGCGGAGGCTTTGAGCTGGGGCTTCTTCTGTATGGAGTGGAGAGAGATGGCTTTTTGGCATTTGGTGATGGCCGTTTCGTAATTGGCCTTGCCCGTTTGTCGCGACTTCTCGTTTGCCACGAGGAACACGGGGAGTTGCTCGGTGTAGTCGTCCTTGTGTGCATCGAGCTTGGCTTTTTCTCCGTCGATGAATGCCTGTTGGCCGTTGTAGAAGGTGTTGTAGCGTGCGGTGAAGGCATGCCACCGGCGTGCGCCCGCCGTGTTTTTGCGGGTGGAGCAGGAGGCCGTGAGCAGCAGCAGACATGCGAGGGCCGCGAGGGGCAGTATGGAAATTCGACGTTTGATGAGAAAAAAAAATTTTTTGAGCAATCTGTTCGGAGCGGCCGTGGCGCGCGGTGCGGCTCAGGCGTTGTCCCTTGTTTTCCTTAAACTGAGATATAGGCTTTTTATTGCCTTTGCAGGAAGATAAAAGCCGATGCCGCAAAGTATGACGGCTGCGCCGCAGGGCACGTTGAGCCACCAGCTGACGCACAACCCGGCCACTGCGGCGAGGAAGCCGATGAGGGCGGAGCACCACACCATGCTGTCGTAGCGGCTCACGAAAAGGGCGGCGGTGAGCTGGGGCACACTGAGCAGGGAAACGACCATCACGATGCCCACCAGGTGGAGGCAGGCCACGATGGTGAGGGCGGTGATCAGGGTGAAGAGCGTTTCGACCGTGCGCACGGGCAGCCCCTGGGTGAGGGCGAAGTCGCGGTCGCAGGCTATGGAGCAGATGGTGCTGCGCAGGAGGAGGTAGAAGGCTACGACGGCCGCACAGAGTCCGCCGATGACGCGCAGGGAGGCGGAGGAGATGCTCAGGATGCTGCCAAAGAGATAGGCGTCGAGGTCGGTCATGAAGCCGGGGGTGAGGGCGGCGAAGAGTATGCCCAGGGCCATGCCGAAGGTCCAGAGCATGGCCACCGCGGCATCCTCGCGCACGTTGCGCCGGCGCGACAGGAATTGGAGCACAAGGCCGGTGGCTACGGCAAAGCCGGCGGCTCCCCACAGCGGCGGGAAACCCATCCACGCGCCGAGCCCCACCCCGCCGAGCGAGGCGTGCGCCATGCCGCCGCCCACGATGACTAACCGCCGCGTCACGACATACGTGCCCACCACCGCACAGAGCACGGAGGCGAGCAGTGCGCCGAGCAGCGCATGTTGGAAGAAGGTGTATTCAAAAGGCATGGGCTTGAAGGGATTTTTAGGGTTTTCGATCGGAAGCTATCGGAGAGCTATCGGAAGCTATCGGATAGCTATAGATAACTATAGAAAGCTATAGATAACTATAGAAATCTATAGATAACTATAGAAAGCTATAGCGAGCTATCGCAAGCTTTCGAGCTCCGGCGCCTGCTACGGCGTTTCCTGCTGCCTCATTTCTCCGACGATGAGCAGCACCTGGTCCTTGAGCTCGTCGGGGAGGTTGACGCCTCGCAGCTGGAGGGAGCGCACCCAGGCGGCCACTTCGTCCTCGCGCATGGTGGTGAGCACCTCCTCGAACTGTTCCACCTCGGAGGGGCGGTAGGCGTCGGAGGGACGGCCGCGAAAGGCATCGAGCTCTTCGTCCTCAAAATATTCCACCTCGCGGCTTACAGCGGCCAGCAGGCTCTCTTTTTCGCACACCTCGTGCTGGCCGCAACAACCCTCCGGACGGGGCCGCGAAGCCGGCTCAGAAGGTGCCGCCTCGGCCTCGGAGGGACGGCGGCGGCGGAGTAGCCATCCTGCAGCGTAAGCAAAGAGGCAGAGCAGGAGGAGGGAAAGGAGAAGAATCAGGATGCTCATGGCGCAACGGTAGGTGTGGGTTCTCCGGAAAGGGCTTCAATGTCCTTCCAGAAGTCGGGATAACTTTTGCTCACCACCTCGGGGTCGGCAATCGAGAAGCCCGGACAAATGAGGGCGGCGGGGGCGAAGGCCATGGCCATGCGGTGGTCATGATAGGTGGCGATGGGCCGTCCGTCCCAGTGGGGTGCGGAGGCGGGGAATTGGGTCATATATAACAGGTCGTCGGCAGCGGGGAAACGGTCCATGCTCAACACGTTGTCGTCCCCGATGGCGAGCTCGAAGCCGAACTTGGCGAGTTCGGCGCGCAGGGCTTCCATGCGGTCGGTCTCCTTGATGCGCAACGAGCGGAGGCCTTCAAAACGGAAGGGCCGGCGCAACATGGCACAGGCCACGACGAGCGTCTGGGCCAGGTCGGGCTGGTTCACGAGGTTGAGCCGGTACACCTCGCGGGCCTCCTCTGGTGACACGTCACACTTGGTGAGCACCACCTCCTGGTGGTCCTCGTCGAACGTGGTGGCCACGCCCAGCGGGCGGAAGTAGTGTTGCACCGCCGCATCGCCCTGCAAACTCTCACGGTCGAGCTGCCGGAGCGCCACGCGGGCGGCGGGGTCGGGCGAGAGGGCGACCATGGAATACCAGTAGGAGGCTGCGCTCCAGTCGCTCTCCACATGGAAAATCTTGCCGTCGACATAACTTCCCGGCTCCACGCGCACCACGTTGGGGGCCACCCACTGCGCCACGGCTCCCGCGCTGCGCATCATGGAGAGCGTCATCTCGATGTAGGGCCGCGAAATGATGGGGCCGCGCAGGGTGAGGGTGAGCCCCTGCTTCATGGTGGGGGCTATCATGAGGAGGGCCGAGATGTACTGCGAACTGACGTCGGAGGTCACACAGAGGTCTCCCCCGTCCAAGCGGCAGCCGCGAATGTAGAGTGGGGGAAAGCCCTCGCGCTCCACGTAGCTGACGTTGGCTCCCAAGGCCCGCAGCGACTGCACAAGGGGGGCAATGGGCCGTTGACACATGCGTTCGGTGCCCGTAAGGATATGTTCCTCGCCCGAGCAGATGGCAAAGTAGGCCGTAAGGAAGCGCATGGCGGTGCCGGCGGCCTGAATGTCGACGACCTTGCTGCGCTCGCTCAATGCACGCCACATGACGTACGTGTCGTCGCAGGTGGCCACGTGTTCAACGCTCGACATGGCACCACTCAGGGCACAAAGCAGCATGGCGCGGTTGCTGATGCTCTTGGAAGCGGGCAACATCACCCGGGCTTGCAGCCGGGAGGGAAAGATGGGAGTGTAATTCATAAAAACTGTGGGCTATGTGCCGTAATGACGGCAAATTTAGTGTTTTTCGGTCTAAAACTTCGGCGAACAAGTTTCCTAATTCATGAAAAGAACAAAAAAACGGCTTAAAAATTTGCGGGATATGTAAAAAGCAGTACTTTTGCACCCGCATTCGGGATGTAGCTCAGTCCGGTTAGAGTACGCGTCTGGGGGGCGTGTGGTCGCTGGTTCGAATCCAGTCATCCCGACAAGCACAGCAGCAGCTCGCGACGTTGTTCGCGGGCTGTTTTTTTGCGCGCCGCCGCCGGTCGAAGTTCCCGCAAGCGCGAACAGTCGATGCGACAGGTGGCGAACTATTTTTCTCTACTCGTCGACTTGAAAATCCTACTCGCCGACTTGTGAAGGCCGCTCGCCGACTTTTCGCCTCACGCCCCATCCAAGGCCCCCGGCCGCCATGCGCCACCACCGCGGCGGCAACCGCACGGACCGCTAACTATCGCGCGCGCGAGGCGGAACGTCAGCCCCATTTTCAAAATGAAAACAAAAGAAAGCTGAAATTCAACTTTTTTTATTAAAAAATTGGGGACATAATCCTTAAAATAATAGAAGCTGAAAAAAAATTATTTTTTCACTTTGCCATATCATTTTTACCCCATACTTTTGCATTCGTAAGATGAACGATGGCGGCAAACACTTCGCACCATGCCGCAACCGTTCGCCGAACGGGGCTGCCATCAGCCCCGAACGGACAGACCAACCAAAAAGCCGGTACACCGCCCGGCTATTTACCCTGATGGATCGGCTGAAAAGTCGACACGAACCCTACATCTGCTTCCGGGTAACCGGACAGGCCGCATAAAGCCTGAAAGCTTTATGCGGCTATTCTCTTTCTTTCCGACAAGGAATACCGCTCTCGACGCACCATTGCTTAAAAACTAATCCTGAACACAAACCTCGGGCACGAAGCTCCCCCAAACACTTCAACGGTCAACAAATCTCACGCCGAAACGGCATACGGCCCAGGCCGCTCGCAGACTAACGACACGACGAACTTCCACGTCCCGATTTACACGCAAAAACTATGGAAAACACTGGTTTCATCATCATCCCCCGTCAACTCTTTTCCTCAAGGCTCTGGCAAGAAGAGCAGCAGTTTAACATGCAGACGGCATGGCTCGACCTCCTGACACACGCTCACTACGGTGCCAAGCAGAGCTTCATGCGCGTGGGCGGGCAGCGGGTCTGCGTGGGCCGCGGACAACTGGCCTTCTCGCTCCGCTTCCTGGCAGAGCGCTGGGGATGGTCGCTCAGCCGCGTACGCTGCCTCCTCACAAGACTCGAAAGAGCCGGCGAAATCGGCGTGGAAACCACCCGACGCTTCACACGCATCACCTTTACGAACTTTGCCGAACGCTACCAACACTGTTTCGACGCTCCACACCAGATGCCGAAACAACGCTCGCGCACCACCATGCAAACCCCACAAGAGGGCACAAAGAAAAGCACAAGCCGAAACACACCAAAAGCACAACGGAAAAACGACTCAAAACAGCTGAAAACCACCGAGGTTAAGCCTAACACCCAAACCCCGGAAAACACAGCCGAAAACACAGCCGAAAGCACACCCCACGGCACAAAGAAGAATGAAAAGAAAAAAGAAAGAAAAAAAGAAGAAAGAAATTTTTCCTTTTTCAGGAAAAAGGAGCGCACAACGCACGAAGAAAAAAATTTTTTCTCTTTTCTATCTTTCCACAAACCGCCCACGGCCGAAAGGGTGGCGGACTACTGCCGAGAAGCCGGACTGACGCTGGTCAGGCCCGAACACTTCGTAAGCTATTACCAAGCACGAGGATGGCTCATGGGGCTAAGACCCATGCGAAGCTGGAAGGCGGCCGCCCGACTGTGGAACGCACGCGAAGAAACTTTTATCTCCCAAAACAAAAATAGCCATGAACACGACTACAACCCTGTTTCCCATGGAGGAGGAGCCGAAACAACCGACGCCCTCCTCGCAACCAACTTCTCCCAACCCACAGCAAACGGCTGCTTCGCCACAGCAACCGACGCTCTCCGCACCGCAACCGCTGCGGCTCAGGCCGATGGACGAAGCGCACTACTACGCACTTGGAGCCTTGCCGGCCTGGCGCACTAAGAACGCCGACTTTGCCACGCTCTGCAACCACTACGGCACGGCCAACTGGGCTTTCTTCCTGGCTCAGCCTCGCAGGGCGTACGAGTGGGTGTGTCCCCGCGTGGGGGCCATCGACGCGCTCTACGGACCGGGATGTGCCGCAGCCTGGATCACCGTGCAGCTCAACGCCATCTACATGCTGAACCACCGAAAGCCGGAGGACATGCTCTCACAGCAGGTGGTGAACTACGCTGGCCTGATGGTGGGCGTGGCAGAGGGACTGAAACTCACCGAGCTGATGCTCTTCCTGGCACGCTACCACACGGGGCATTACCGCAACGACTATGCGAACATCGACGTGATGCGCCTGGGCAACGTGTTCCACCACTTTTTCCTGCCGGAACGGGCCAAGGAGCTGGCAGCCATCGAGGAGGAGGCGAAACGCAAGCAACAGGAGCTCGAAGCGCAGCGGGAGGCGGACCCTAACCGGCCGCGCCACACGATGTCGATGGAGCAGTGGAAGCAGACCACGGCCTCTACGCTCTTCGGCCTGGAGCTGCGCTTCCGCACCACGCCGGGCTCTGCGCTCGAACAGCTCATTTGCCGCGAACTCGACATTCCGCTTCCCCTCCGGCAGCGACAGCTGAAAATCCGGCTCACGCGCCAGAAAATGGACTGCATCATCGAGTGGCAACAGCAGCGCGCGCTCGAAGTGATCGACAGCTGGCCGCTGACACCCGACCGGCAGGCGCCAAAGCAAGGCGAGGCGTAGCTGCTATAGATGGCTATAGGGAGCTATAGATTGCTATAGGGAGCTATAGATGGCTATAGGGAGCTATAGATAGCTATAGGCTGCTATAGATAACTATAGATTTCTATAGCCTTCGATAATCTCTTTCAGCTTTTCAACACTTTTCACCATGGAACGCATCACTCTCTCCACCCGACGCCACGCTTCGTTTCGCCGCACCCTGAACCGGCTGATGGCGCAGCGCGCCCGCGAAATAGCAAGCAGCCACTACGAACCGGGAAACCGGGCACGATGCTACAAGCGCGTGTGGCTACGCTACGCCGCAACCGAACTGGGCATCAACTACCGCACTTTTTTGCGCTATGTCAAACAGCCGGACGACGAAATCGACGAGGCATGAAAAAAAATGAACAAACTGTGCATCTCAACGACACTTTATTTGCACAACCGCAGAAACCGCAGTAAATTTGCATTAGTAAAACAGAAGAAAAACATCCTCGCGAGGTGCAGCTCCTCTCTGACATTTACTACGACACACACTTTTTATTCACTCTTCAAAACTTACATTACCATGATCCAGTATGTAATCCGTTCTTTCAAGAACCCCCGTTCGGGACAAGTGAAACTCTATCCTCAAATGGCGCCTACCACGCCCGTGCTCCGCAAAGAGCTGATCCGCGAAATCGAGAAGACCACCGTATTGGCCTCGGCCGACATCAAGGCCTGCCTCGACGCCCTGGAACAGAAGATTGTGGACCACCTCATCCAGGGACAGACCGTACGCCTCGGCGACCTCGGCTCCTTCCGCCCCACCCTGTCGGCCGAAGGCACCACGGACCCCGAAGCGTGCAACGCTTCGCTCATCAAACGGGTGCGCTGCCGCTTCACTCCCAGCGGCACGATGAACCTGCAGCTCGCCAAGAAGGCCGTGAACTTCTTGCCCTACAAGAACCTTGAAGCTTCGACCGCTGCCGAATAGCCTTACGCGCGCGGGAGCCGCCAACTCCCGCGCGCGTTATTTTATGTCTTCTCTATTTTTCTCTTTTCCATCAAACTCATCTGCCATGATCTACGACAAAGAAAACCTCTCTCTCCTCTCGGCCTTGCTGATGCTCACCAGCGGCGTGGCCATGAGCGCGGCAGGCTTCATCGTGGCGCCCACGGGCGAGATTTCTGACTCCGTGCTCTGGTATCTCGGACAGACCCTGATGTATGCCGGCTCCGTGTTCGGCGTTTCGGTCTACATGCAGTCGAAGTTCAACGAAGGAGGCGGACGCCCCAAACGCTGATGCCTCCCCGAAATGCCGCCACACTGCCACCTGCCGAAACCAACACAACGCTCCTATCAACAAAGTTGTTCTTTGGTGTCACAAGTTGGCGTCAATTTTAAAAAGACAACAACTTAAACAACTGAAGACAACGAGCTCGGAAGAAAAAGTTGTTTGCTGTTGTCACAAGTTGTCGTCTATTCTTTCAAGACAACAACTTAAACAACTGAAGACAACGAACTCGGAAGAAAAAGTTGTTGGCTGTTGTCACACGTTGTCGTCCATTTTTCCCAAACAACAACTTTAACTACTAAAGACAACGAGCTCGGAAGAAAAAGTTGTTTGCTGTTGTCACAAGTTGTCGTCAATTTTAAAAAGACAACAACTTAAACAACTGAAGACAACGAGCTCGGAAGAAAAAGTTGTTTGCTGTTGTCACAAGTTGTCGTCTATTTTTCCAAAACAACAACTTTAACAACTGAAGACAACGAGCTCGGAAGAAAAAGTTGTTGGCTGTTGTCACAAGTTGTCGTCAAAACAAAAACTGATTATGAGAAACATCAACGAAATCATTATCCACTGCGCCGCCACGCCGGAAGGACGCGCCTTCACCGTGGACGACATTCGCCGCTGGCACAAGGCCCAAGGCTTTCGCGACGTGGGATACCACTACGTCGTGGGGTTGGACGGCGCAGTCTTCCCCGGCCGACCGCTCAACGAGGTCGGCGCACACTGCAAAGGGCACAATGCGCACAGCATCGGCATTTGCTACATCGGCGGTCTGACCGCCGACGGCAAACAGCCCAAGGACACTCGCACACCCTCGCAACGCATTGCCTTGGAAGCCCTCGTGCTCCTGCTGCGGCTGCGTTTCCCGCGCGCCACCGTCCACGGCCACCGCGAATTTGCCGCCAAGGCGTGCCCCTGCTTTGAGGTGAAGGACGAGTTCTGAGCCCCGGCCCCACAGCTCCGTGGAGTGTGGGGCTTTTTGGTGGCTTCAGCGCTGAGGGGGCTGGATGCTGACACAACGGCCGGCCGACAAGAAAATAGGAAGGAAATGTGCGTTTGGCATGGATTTTGTAATTCGCTGTTGTCAGAATAAGCCTCCCCGAAATGTCGGCGAAGAGGTGGTCTGAAACATCGTTGCGGCAGACCGAGAAATGTTTTTTCAAAAAAAATAAAGCAAAGTGATAGAAAGAGGTTACTTCCACCCATCCTTATACATTAACAGTGCAGCCCGGAATTGAAGAGTAATACAAACTAAGTAGGTGTTGAAAATTAGTTTATATCATGTGTGCTCTATTGGGATGCAGTTAGTTTCTTTTTTTGAGGGAGCATAGCGGGCTATGTGACCGAAAAAACAAGAAACTAAATGCGCGCAAGAGGGGACAGATGATATATGCAAACTTTGATTAATCATATAAATACAAACTAATTTTAAACACCTACTTAAAACCAAGGAGGAACATCACATGAACACACACGACGCAGAAAAAGCCTGGTTCCACAACCTCGGAAACGGAACCCACCAAGCACCTCCCACCACCGCACCGGCCAAGGAGGCGCAGGAAACGACGACCCAAGCGGAAGAAAAGAAGGGACGCGGATTTGACGACATCGCCGGCATGAACGAGCTGAAACAAATGGTCATCGAGGGTTTCATCAACGTGTTGCGCCACCCGGAATGTGCCGAGGTGTACGGCATCAAGCCGCCCTCCATGTTGTTTTACGGCCCCGCGGGGTGCGGGAAAACGTTCTTCGCCGAGAAAATGGCCGAGGAGCTGGGCATTCACTTCATGAAAATTGTGCCGGACGACCTGGCTTGCACCTGGGTGCACGGCACGCAGCAGAAAATCGGCGAGGTGTTTCGCAAAGCGGAGAAGAAAGCGCCCACACTGCTCTTCTTCGACGAGTTCGACGCCATGGTGCCACGACGCACCGGCGACGAGAACAACCAACACTACGACAACGAGGTGAACGAGTTCCTCTGCATGCTCAACAATAGCTCGGAACGCGGCATCTACGTGCTCGCCGCCACCAACCACCCCGAACGCATCGACAAGGCGGTGCTGCGCACCGGACGCATCGACGAACTCGTCTACATCGACATGCCCGACGTGGAAGCACGCCGAAGCCTCTTCTCCCTGTCGCTCAAAAAACTGCCCACAGAGGAGCACATCGACCTGCAACACCTGGCCGAAATCACCGAAGGCTATAACTGCAGCGACATCAGCTACATCGTGAAAACGGCAGCGCGCAAGATGTTCAACGCATCAATCCGACAACCGGACAAACCCTACGAGCAAATCACACAACAGCTGCTCGAAGACATCATCGCCCAGCGAAACCCCTCGGTAAGCCCACGCGACTTGCGCGAATACGAACGGGTGAGAAAGGACCTCTCGCCCAAAGACCCGCAAAACCGACCGACTTCCATCGGATTTCACTGAAACGCATTATCCACTTTAATACTTTAACACCATGAAAGAGAAAGTTCTTAAAACACTGGAGGAGTTGGGATTCTCACCCGAACTCGCACAGGGCAACGATGGCTATTACATCTTCCACTATGAAGGTCTCAATTACCTGTGGATGGTCAACGATGACGACCCGGAATTTCTCAGTTTATCGCTGCCGGGCGTCCTCGACGTGGACGACGACAACCGCGAAATAGTCAGGGACCTGATCGAGAGAATCAACAGCTCGATAAAATACATCAAGGTCTACCTCATGTCGCCCGACAGTCTCTGGATGTTCTACGAACGAAAACTGATGGACGAGGAGGACTACGAAAAGGTGATCTCACACATGATTTTCCAGCTCGAACGCTCCAACATGTATGCCCTGAACACCTATCGGAAAATGCAGGAAGAGGCCAACGAAGAGTAAACGCCCCAACCCGAAACAGACAACAGAAGTTTCACCCTTTAACTCCCAAATGATGGAAGAGAAGAAACAAAGAATAATGACCCTGCTCGAAGAGCTCGGCTACAAACCCAAATTGGACGAAGACGGCGACGTGTGCCTCAGATACGAAATGAAAACGTTCTACTTCATGCCCGGAGCTGACCTGGACGACTACATGACGGTGTGGTTCCCGCAGTTCATCTCCATACCCGAGGACGAGGTGCCCCAATTCCTGGCCATCAGCAACAAATGCTCGCGCGAGGTGAGAATGGCCAAGGTCTATGTGGACAGCACCATGGCTTCGGTGAGCGCATCGTGCGAATTTTATTTCAACAACGAGGAGTCGCAGAAATACCTCATGCAACAGTCTATCGAAACCCTGGCGCGCATTCGCTCCGCCTTCTTCAAAATTCAGGCAGATCTCTCTGAATGATACGCATCGCACAAACAGCAGCGGCGGACCTGACGGCCCGCCGCTTTTCTTATACTGACGCAGCCGGAAGACGCCCGGCTGCTTTTTTCGTACCCCTCACCCCACCCAGAACATGACGATAATTTGCGCTATGATGACGCGCAGGAACATGCAGAGGGGGTATACCGTGGCATAGGCCACCGATGCCTTGTCGCCCGGCAGGGTGTCGTTGACATAGTTGAGCGCAATGGGGTTGGCCATGGCGCCGCAGAGCATACCGGCCGTGGTGGCATACGTGTTCTTGCCGCCCATCACGCTCACCACGCCCATCACCGCCACGGGGAGCAGCGTGAACACAAGCCCTATGCCGATCCACCACAGCGCAGCGGGCTGCATGACGGTGGAGAGGAAGTCGCGCCCGGCATCGAGGCCGAGGCAGGCCAAGTACATGGAGAGGCCCAACGAACGGAGCATGAGGTTGGCGCTCGTGGTGGTATAGGCCACCATGTGAAACCGCGGACCGTAAGCACCGATGAGCAGACCCATCACGATGGGACCACCGGCCAGACCGAGCTTCACGGGATAGCTGATGCCGGGAACAAAGAAGGGGATGCTGCCAAGCAGCAGGCCGAGCACGATACCGATGAAGATGGTGACCATGTTGGGCTCTTCGAGCTGCTTGACCACGTTGCCGAGCTCCTCGGCCACCTTGCGGATGCTCTCCGCCTCGCCCACTACGGTGACGCGGTCGCCCATGCGGAGCGTGAGGTCGGGTGTGGCCACGAGCTGTATGCCTGCGCGCTTCACCCGGCTCACGTTGACGCCGTAACGGTTGCGCAGCTGGAGCGAACCGAGGTGGCGGCCGTTGATCTCGGGCCTGGTGATGAGTATGCGCTGGGAGATGAGGTTGGAGTCGAGGGCGTTCCAGTCCACATCCTCGCGGTTCCAGTTTTCCTCGTCGCGCCGACCAAAGTAGAGCGTGAGGTGGTTGAGCTGTCGGGGGGTGGTGATGACGAGCACGCGGTCGCCCTCGCAAAGCTGTGTCTGTGCGTTGGGCAGGATGACTTTCCCGCCGCGCCACAGGCGGGACACGACGAAGCGGCCGTCCTCCATGTGGCTCAGCTCGCCGAGTGTGTGGCCGAACACGGCGGGGTTGCACACGGAGAAGGAGGCTATGAAAGGCTCATTGTCCTTTTCGGCCACTTTCACCCGCTCGTGGCGCGACAGCCAGCCGCGCATGATCAGCAGGGCCAGGATAACGCCCACCATGCCGAGCGGATAAGTCACAGCACAGCTGAGTGCCGCACCCGAAGCCGGCTGTCCGAGCTGCTTGAGCGTTTGTTGGGCCGCACCGAGGGCGGGCGTGTTGGTCGTGGCTCCGCAGAGCACGCCCATCATGTCCTGCAAAGGCAGCAGACCGGCCCACCCCACGCCCAAGGCCATGAGGGTGCCGAGCAGCACCACCCCCACGGCGAGCAGATTGAGCTGGGTGCCGCCCTGACGGAAGGCACTGACAAAGCCCGGCCCCACTTGCAGACCGAGGGTATAGACAAAAAGTATCAACCCGAAGCTTTCGGCATAGCCCAGCATCTGCGCGTCGACACGAAGGCCGAGCGCACCGGCCAGAATGCCGAAGAAGAACACGTAAGTAACGCCCAGACTAATGCCACGGAAGCGCATTTTGCCAAAGGACAACCCTACGGCGCAAATCAGGCAGATAATGATGACCGCCTGCACCGCAGAAGGTTGCATAATCGTTTCTGAAAACCAATTCATGAGAAGTTCCGATAGGAAAACGTTGTTTTTGCGCGGCAAAGTTAGTGCAAGGCGAGAGCAATGCAAAATGAAAAGCCGCAGGATTTTCAATTTGTATTGCCGAGCCGCAGCCTAAGTTATGAAAAGTTAGTGCAAGGCGAGAGAAGAATGAAAAACAAAGCTGAAAGTTTTGGTTTTCTTATTCCGAGCCGCAGCCTAAGTTATTAAACTTTCAACTCTTCAACTCTTAAACTAATAAATCCACTAACTTTGCCGCGCAATATTTATTTCTTATGCCCCAGAAATTAGTACAGACGCAGGCCAACGTGCAGGTGCAGCAACTGTCAGCACTGCAAGTGGCGGTGGCGAAAATGGTGGAACTGCCCCTCACCGAACTGGCGCAGCGCATACAAAACGAAATGGTGGACAACGCCGCACTGGAGGAGAAGGAACCGGACGACTTCGCAGAAAATGACAACCTGACCGACGAACTGACGGACGCTACCGACACGGAAACGACCGACAGCGACACTGACGACGGCGAAATCGACACGACAACAGCGCCGGCCGACGATGCCATGGGCGACTACCTCAACGACGACGACATACCCGACTACCTGCGACAAAAAGCAGAGGAGGCGGAGGAACGAACGGAGATGCAACTCGCCGGAAACGCATCGTTCTACGACGAACTGCAACGACAAATGGGAGAACATAACCTCACGGAACACGAACAGGACGTGATGAACTACCTCATCGGCTCTCTCGACGAAAGCGGCTTCCTCAGAAAGGACCTACTCGACCTGGTCGACGAACTGGCTATCTATCACAACACACAGACTTCGCTCCAGGAGATGGAACACCTCTTGGCCATTCTCCAAACCTTCGACCCCCGAGGCATAGGGGCTCGCTCGCTCCAGGAATGCCTCCACATACAACTCACAGACCCCGAACGCCGAACGCCCTACACGCCTCTCGCGCTCACCGTGGTGGACCGCTACTTCAAAGAGTTCACCGGGAGAAAATGGAAAGCCATCGGAGAAAAACTGAAGGTGGACAACGAAACACTGGACCACGTGCGCTACGAACTGACTCACCTCAACCCCATGCCGGGTCGTGCACTCAGCGAATCGGTGGCCGCAAGCGCACCCACCGTGGTGCCCGACTTCTTCGTCCACATCACCGCCGAAGGCGACATCTCCATACGCCTCAACGCCGCCGACCTGCCCGAGCTGCGCGTGAGCCCGGCTTTCCGTGACAGCATCAAGCAGTACGGAGCCAACAAGGACCGACTCACCCGACAACAGCGCGATGCCTACACCTATGCCCGCCAAAAGGTGGACGCGGCCATGGCTTTCCTCAACCTCCTCGCCATACGCAAACAGACACTCCTCACCGTGATGCAGGGCATCGTGCATTTCCAACGCGACTTCTTCCTCAACGACGACGACGAAACGCTGCTCCGACCCCTCACGCTGCGCGAAGTGGCAGAACGCGGCGACATGGCCATTTCCACCGTGTCGCGCGTAACAAACCATAAGTATGTGCAGACGGACTACGGCACCTATCCGCTCCGCTTCTTCTTCTCCTCACAAATAGTCAACGCCGAGGGCGACGAAATCTCCGCACGGCAAATTCAGGCCGCCCTACGCACACTCATCGAGGAAGAGGACAAAACGCATCCCCTGCCCGACGAACTCTTGGCCGCACGACTCAAAGAGCAGGGCTACGACGTGGCGCGGCGAACCGTGGCGAAATACCGCGACCTCCTGGGATTTCCCACCGCACGCCTCCGACGCGAATAAGCATCCCTCCCCTCCTAACCCGCAAACCATTCATCAAGCAACATGTCTGACGTTTCGGCCCGCCCCTCCCGCCAACTCCTGCGCCGCATCCACAGCCGCATCGGTTGGATAGTGCTCACCTCCCAGGTGGTGTCGCATCTCTTCTCCCCTTTCTACCTTCCCGTGGTGGCCTTCGCCGCCCTCTTCACCTTCAGCTACCTGAACATGCTGCCACTGCTGACGAAGTTGCTGCTCACGCTGTTTGTCTACTTCTTCACCGTAGTGCTGCCGCGCCTGTTCATCTATATCTACCGCAAGATCAACGGTTGGACGCGCCACCAGCTGAGCCGCCGCGAACGGCGCTACGTGCCCTACGCCGTGAGCATCGTGTGCTACGCCGCGCTCTACAAAATGCTCAACGCGCTCCACATGCCGCGTTTCACGCTCGGCGTGATAGCCGGAGCGTTGGCCATCCAGATTATCTGTGCCCTGCTCAACAGCGTCATCAAGGTGAGCACGCACGCCGCAGCCTCGGGCGGCGTCATCGGTGCGCTCATGGCCTTTTCCCTCATCTTTGCCTTCGACCCCACGGGCTGGCTCTGCCTCTGCGTACTCCTCAGCGGCATGGTCTGCACCGCCCGCTTCATCCTCCGCCAGCACACCCTGCGCGAACTGGGCTGGGGCGTGACCGTCGGCCTCCTCTGCGGCTTCTTCAGCATCCTCCTCGTCTGACGCGGCCACAACGAAGGAAACCGGGAACTGCCGACCCTATCACATCAACTCAAACTAATCATACAAATATATGTCACCTATTGTCAGCATCATCATGGGAAGCACCTCCGACCTTCCCGTCATGGAGAAAGCAGCACGCTTTCTCGAAGAAATGGAGATACCCTTTGAAATGAACGCCCTCTCTGCCCACCGCACGCCGCGCGAAGTGGACGAATTTGCCCGCCACGCCGCCGACAGGGGGCTGCGCGTCATCATCGCCGGCGCCGGCATGGCCGCCGCACTCCCCGGAGTGATTGCAGCAGGCACCACACTGCCCGTCATCGGCGTGCCCATCAAAGGCATGCTCGACGGACTCGACGCCATGCTCTCCATCATACAGATGCCTCCGGGCATACCCGTGGCCACAGTCGGCGTGAACGGCGCACAGAACGCCGCCATTCTCGCAGCAGAGATGCTCGCACTCTCCGACCAGGCGCTCGCAGAACGACTGAGCCACTACAAAGAAAGCCTGAAGCAGAAAATCGTGAAGGCAAACGAGGAACTCAGCGAAGTGAAGTATACTTTCAAGACCAACTGACATGGACTTGTTCAACTACCATCCACGCCGCTCCCACCGGGTCGACGTGGGCAACCGACCACTCGGCGGCGACGAACCGCTGCGCATACAGAGCATGACCACAACGGTCACGACGGACGTCGAAGCCTCCCTACGCCAGTGTCGGGCCATCTTCGACGCGGGAGCGGACTACGTGAGACTCACCACACAGGGCACCCGCGAGGCCGAAGCCCTCAAGCCCCTCCGCGAAGCCCTCAACCGCGAGGGCTACGACCGCCCGCTCGTGGCCGACGTACACTTCAATCCCAACGTGGCCGACGTGGCCGCCACCATCGTGGAGAAGGTGCGCATCAACCCGGGCAACTACGTCGATCCGGCCCGCCAGTTCAAACACCTGGAGTATACCGACGAGGAATATGCAGCCGAACTGGCCCGGTTGGAAGCCCGCTTCGTCCGTCTGCTGGCCATCTGTCGCGAACACCACACCGCGCTGCGCATCGGCGTGAACCACGGTTCGCTCTCCGACCGCATCATGTGCCGCTACGGCGACACGCCTGAGGGCATCGTGGAGAGCTGTATGGAATTTCTCCGCGTGTGTGTGAAAGAAAAGTTCACCGACGTGGTCATCTCCATCAAGGCCTCCAACACGCAGGTCATGGTGCGCAGCGTCCGCCTGCTCTGCCGCGTGATGGAACAGGAGGGCATGGACTTCCCGCTCCACCTGGGCGTGACGGAAGCCGGCGAGGGCGAGGACGGCCGCATCAAGAGTGCCGTAGGCATCGGCGCCCTGCTGGCCGACGGCGTGGGCGACACGTTGCGGGTGAGCCTCAGCGAACCGCCCGAGGCGGAAGTGCCCGTGGCCTACAAACTGGCGGAATACGTGGTGCGCAGGGCCGGCCACCCGGCCATACCCGCCACGGCAGCACCCGACTTTTGCTACGAAAATCCCGGCCGACGCCCCACCCGGGCGGTAGGTCCCGTGGGTGGCAGCGGCGTGCCCGTGGTCATCGCCCCGGTGCTCTCCGGCGAAGTGCCACCCGCACGGCCCGGATGTCCCGAACCCGACTTTTACTACACCGGGCGCAACCTCCCGCCGGCCGATCGGCGTCGCCAAGGGCCGGGCTACCTCGTCGACGCCGACCTGTGGCAGGGCGAGGCCGACACCTACCCCGTGTTTACCAAAGAACAGCTGATGTTCATCCCCGCCTGCCACGCCCGGATGAAGTTCCTCTTCCTCACCTACCTCATGCTCGACGACGAAACGAAGGCCCTGCTCCGCACAGACCCCAACGTGGTGCTCATCGCGCAGAGCAACCACGCCAACCGCCTGGGCGAGCAGCGCGCCCTGGTGCATGAACTGTGGCGCGAGGGCATCACCACGCCCGTAGTCTTCTTCCAGCACTACCTGCTCGGAGCTTCGCGCAAGGAGGACTTCCAGCTCTATGCCGCAGCGGACATGGGCGCACTCATGTTCGACGGCCTGACGGACGGCATCATGCTCTTCTGCCAGTCGCCGGAGGGCGACCGCCCCATGCCGGCGGAGACGGTCTGCGACACGGCCTTTGCCATACTCCAGGCGGCCCGGCTGCGCACCACAAAAACGGAGTACATCTCCTGCCCCGGCTGCGGCCGCACGCTCTACGACCTACCCGGAACCATAGCCCGCATCAAGGCCGCCACAGCGCACCTCAAAGGACTGAAAATCGGCATCATGGGCTGCATCGTCAACGGACCGGGCGAAATGGCCGACGCCGACTACGGCTACGTGGGCGCAGCCCGCGGAAAGGTGAGCCTCTACCGGGGAAAACAGTGTGTGGAAAAGAACATATCGGCCGAAGAGGCCGTGGAAAAACTCCTCGCGCTCATCGAGAGCGACCAACGAGACGAGGCATAACACCTCCGGCCCGACACCCCCCGTCATCTCGCTGACGGCCTCCACCTCCTCTCCCCTTTCATGGGCGACAACTCAGACAACCTCAGACCACTTTTCCACAGTGTTCTCCGATTGTCCCGGTTGTCGCCCCATTTTTTCTGACAACAACCTAGACAACTTATACAACTTCTGACAACGCAATAAATGTTGTTTGATGTTGTCTTCGTTGTCGTCCCATTTTTCTGACAACAACAAGAAACAACAAATGACAACTGCCTAAAACCAAAAAGTTGTCACATGTTGTCCCATGTTGTCGTCAATTATTTTTTACAACAACCAAGACAACTTATACAACTTCTGACAACGCAATAAATGTTGTTTGATGTTGTCTTCGTTGTCGTCCCTTTTTTTCTGAAAACAACAAGAAACAACGAATAACAACTGCCTAAAACCCCAAAGTTGTCCTCGGTTGTCCAATGTTGTAGTCAATTATTTTTTACAACAACCAAGACAACTTATACAACTTCTGACAACGCAATAAATGTTGTCCCATGTTGTCTTCGTTGTCGTCAAAAAACATCGCGCCTTCGGCGAAGGCGATGCAAAAAGTCGGCGAGTAGAAAAAACAACTCGGCGAGTAGAAAAAAATAGTCCGGGACTTGTCGCGCACAAGTGGCGGACTTGTTGCGCCGCCCGCCCGCAACAAAACAGCCCCGAAGAAAGTTTTTGTCCCTTTTCGGATTCATCCGTCAATTCCTTCGTATCTTCGCACCGCCTCCCCACCCTCCGACGCCACAGGCCGACGGAGCCGAGGCACCACAGCGAGCCGGAGCGGACCGCCACGCCGCAGCAGCCTGTTTTTCGCACTCAGAGGGTTACTTTCGCCCACCGAAAAACATCAATCCCCACAAGGCAAAGACAGCACAACCACCCTCCGGCCACCCCATGCACACGAACGAAAAGAGAACGCCAGCTTCAGACACAACCATGCCAATCGCGCTCAATCAATTCCGACAGCAGAAGGAAGCACAGATGGTGGCAGGAGTCTACGCCAAAGACCCCATTGCCGTTACCGAGCTCTACAAATACTGCGAACGGTATTTCCTCAACCATTTCCGGGGCATCTTCTTCGCTCCGGACAAGGTGGCCGAAGACATACTCCAACAAACCTTCCTCACCCTCTGGACACAAATCGAGGAACACCGCATCTACGCCGACAACATGCAGCTCTACGGACGAAACGGCAAGCCATTCACCGCAGACCTGCTCACCTACTTCATGGCCATGGCCAAAAACAAACACAAGGAGTGGGCCAGAGGAAACACCGACACGGAATTCTGCGACGAGCTCCTCTCTCCCGACACACGCCTCAAGGCCCAGCCCGAACCCTTCACCGGGGAAAGCGAAGATGACTACTGGACACAACGGCAACGCGAAATCCTGGCAGAAGTTATAGCAGAAATGCCCAAAAGATGCTACGACATTCTCACCAAGTACTACTACGAAGAGAAGGACCTCGACACCATTCTCCTCGAAATAGACACCATCACCACCAAAAACGCACTGAAAACAAAAAAGTACAAGTGTATGGAAAACCTCCGCGAGGTGGCATGGAAAATCTACTCGCAAGAACTCAACGCTTAAGGGGTGTTTCTAAGTAGGTGTTGAAAATTAGTTTATATCATGTGTGCTCTATTGGGATGCAGTTAGTTTCTTTTTTTGAGGGAGCATAGCGGGCTATGTGACCGAAAAAACAAGGAACTAAATGCGCCCAAGAGGGGACAGATGATATATG
>JALEYW010000003.1:0-7250 GCA_022773145.1 Bacteroidales bacterium | reverse complement strand
CTAAAGATACACGCGGTCTGTTTGCCAGAATAATTGGCAAAATTAGTGCGCTGACCGTGTTGCAATATATCAACTATATTAACGGTAGACCCTTAGGGCGAATTAAGTACGCACTGAATTAATTCCGCCAACGGGTTAATTTATAATGTACAATGCATAATGAGGTCTACGACCAACATTACAGAACGGCGATGCAGAACCGCCTGCCTCATGGTCGTAGACCTCATTATAAATTAAAAATTGTACATTATAAATTGATTGATCGGCGCAGCACGTCCTCAGCAATCAAATCCTCGCGCAGCCGATTGGCGGCCAGGAACTCGTCTGCCCGGTAACGGTCGGGGAAACCCTTCCGTGCGCCGTAGCACATCACGCGCAGCCCCGTCGGGCCCAAGTGGCGGGCTATCTTCTCGCCGAAGCCTCCTTCCAGCGCACCGTCCTCCAATGTCACCACCAGACTGTGGTCGGCGGCGAGACCGTCCATCAGCTCCGTGTCGATGCCGCTCAGGTAGCGCGGATGGATGAGCGTAGCGTCCACCCCATGCTCGGCGAGCAGGCGACACACGCCGCGTCCCATCGGCAAGAAGTTGCCCACCGCCACCACCGCCACGCTGCTGCCACGGTGCAGCACCTGGTACTCGTTCAGCTTGCCGTAGTCCGTGGCCACGGGATAGTCTGCTTCCATCACCGGCCCCACCGGCACACGGATGGCCACGGGGTGCTCGCGGTAGTCGATACTCCAGCGCAACATGGCTAAGTACTCCTCACCGCTCGCGGGAGCCAGATACACCAGGTTGGGGATGTGGCTCAACAAAGGAATGTCGAAGTGGCACAGGTGGGTCACGTCGGTCATCGAGCTGAGGGAACCCCACACCACCAGCAGCGTGGCGGGACTGTTGTTGATGCACAAGTCCTGCGACAGCTGGTCGTAGGCCCGCTGGATAAACGAGCTGCACACGCCGAACACCGGTTTGCCCCCTGCCCGGGCAATGCCTGAGGCCAGGGCCACGGCATGTTCCTCGGCAATGCCCACGTCGATGAACTGGCTGCCGGCCTCGGCGCGGCGTTCCGGGGTCCACGCCCACACACCCGGCGTGCCGGCGGTGATGGCGCACAGGTCCTTTTCCTCCTTCATCCATTCCAGCAGTTTCTTGGCTGTCATTTCTTCGTAGGATTCTCCCGTCGGCGGACATCTCAGTTCCCCCGTGGCGATGTGGAAGGGAGCTGTCCAGTGCCACCGTTCCTTATCGTTCTCGGCGCGTTCGTAGCCCTTGCCCTTGAGCGTATGGATGTGAACCACCACGGGATGGTCCGTGTCCTTCACACGCTCAAAAGCCTCGATGAGGGCGGCGATGTCGTTGCCCTCCGCCACGTAGAGATAGTCCAGTCCCATGGCGCGGAACAGGTTATTCGCCGCACGTCCGCCGGTGCGGCGCAGCTCCTCCAGGTTACGGTACAGGCCGCCGTGGTTCTCGGCAATCGACATTTCGTTGTCGTTCACCACGATGATGAAGTTGCTGCCCAGCTCGGCAGCCCAGTCGAGCCCTTCGAGCGCCTCGCCGCCGCTCAGCGAACCGTCGCCTATCACGGCGATGACGTTGCCGCGTTCGCCGCGCAGGTCGCGCCCCTTGGCCAGTCCGCCGGCCAGGCTGACGGAGGTTGAGGTGTGGCCTATGACAAAATGGTCGTGTTCGCTCTCCTTCGGCTCCGTGTAGCCCGAAACATCGTCGTAATGTTCGGCACGCAGGAAGGCCTCAGCGCGACCCGTGAGCATTTTGTGCACATAGCTCTGGTGCGACACGTCGAACACGATTTTGTCCTCCGGCGAGCGGAACACGCTGTGCAGGGCGATGGTGGCTTCGACCATGCCCAGGTTGGGGCCGCAGTGGCCGCCGTGCAGGCTCAGCTTTTCGATGAGCAGGGTGCGGATTTCCACGGCCAGTTCTTTCTTTTCCTCCAGACTGAGGCGTTTCACGTCGTCCGGACTTTGGATTTGCTGGATATATTTCATAGTTATTTGGTTTGTTGTTTCTCCTCAAGTGGCGTATCACCGTCATCCCACGCCACCGCGTTCCTGACGGTCCGCCGCGAACCGTGCGGGATGACGGTGCAAAAATACATCCATTCCCTCTCCCACCGCTTACCGCGATTGTGGAAAAACTTACCCCGATGGCACATTCACCGTTCCGTGTTCGGCAGGGGGGGCGCCGCAGGGCGCTTTTGCCGCTCCGACAATAGCAACGGCAAACCGCCATTCCGCCCCATACAACCTCTCTTCGCTCACGACTTATCGGGCTGCCGAAGAAAAAAACGCGCGATTTCAACTAAATAATCCGTTGAATACATTGTTCAACTAAAAGTTTCGTTCTACATTTGCCGCCGTGAAGCAATAAAAGGCGTGGGACGGGAGCCGGAAGTGCTCCGTGCCGTTCGGCTTCTCCTGTCCTCCCAAATAATCATCCCTAAGCTGCATCCCCATGATTGTCTACCTGCTGAAATGTGCTTTGACTCTGACCGTATTGTACGCACTCTACGGCCTGACGCTCCGCCGCGAAACGCTCCACAGCGTGTCGCGCCGCGCACTCCTCGCCATACTCTTCCTCAGTATGCTCCTGCCCATCGTGCCGCTCCGACTGTCCCATTCCACGATGCTGGGTGAGTCGCTGCAGGAGGTGGAGCAGTGGGAAACGGAAGGGGTACAGGTGAGCCGGGCTATGCTACCGGCAGAACTGCGGGGTGAGGCAGTCCGTGAGAGGATGGAAGCCGCACCGATGGGGCACATAAGCCAATGGATTACGCTGGGCTACGGACTGGTGGCGACAGGACTGTTGCTGCGCTACGCCGCATCGGTGGTGGCCTTGCTGCGCATGGTGCGCCGCAGCCGGCCGCTGTGGCACGTGAAGAGGGTGGAAGTGAAAATGAACGACACGCTGACATCGCCCGTGAGCTGGATGCGATGGATTTTGCTCAGCCCGGCAGATGTCTGTCCGCAACCGTCCGAGGCCGGGGAAGCCGCCGCACGCCGGTGTCTGCTGCCGGCCACGCTCCTGCGGCATGAATGGATCCACATACGCCGTGGGCACAGCTGGGACCGCCTGCTGTGCGACGTGACGGCGTGCGTGCTGTGGTTCTGCCCGTTTGTATGGCTGTTGCGCGCTGACCTCATCGCCGTGCATGAGTATGAGGCGGATGCGGGCGTGCTGAGAAGGGGCGAACGGCGCGACACGTATATCAGGCTGCTGTTGGAAAAGGCGCAAGAACGCAATGGCGCGGAGCGGAAAGTCCCCTTCCCCACCCCGGCACAGTGTTTCAACGCCGGACAGCTGCGCCGCCGTTTGCGGATGATGTATATGCGTCCGTCGGCACCGGGCGTGGCATTCCGCGTGTGGCTGCTGCTGCCGCTCACGATGCTGCTGGTGGTGGCGATGGCGCGCCCGTCGGCGGTGAAAGCGGCGTGGGAAGCGCAATCGCTGGAGGATTTGCAGCCGGTGGTGGACACGGTGCTGTATGTTCCGCCTAAAGATATTAACACCATACCGGAAACGGACAAGAACGCGCCGTCGGCAACTTCGGAAACGGTGCCGGGCATGCCTATCGCTGACACGGACAGAAGCCCATCTGCCGATAACCCGACCGCAGCCGCACCGTCGCAACCGGAACGGGCAAAGAGCTCGGAGGAAGCCACAAGGGGAACGGCGGACGGCAGCATGGACGACAAAGAAGCGGAAGGGAACGGCACTACTGTTACCCTGGTCTGTGACACCTCCAAAGAACGGGTGGTCTACATGGTGAACGGTCTGCGCGTGAAACGCGATGAGTTCCAGCACTACGCCACGCTGAAAGAGGATGCGGCACACCGTGGCATCCGGGCCCTGGGCAAGGAGGGCGTGACGGAACTGAGCGCATGGCCACGCAACATGGCGCGCGAAAAGCTGGGCGTGGACGCGCCGGTATTGCAGGTGAAAACAGTGCCGGCCGTGACCGATTCTAATCCCAAAGGGCAAATGGTAATGGAATTCCGAATAGCTCCGAAACGGAACATCTACTATATGGTATTTAATTTCGGAGATTATGAGAGATAAAGTTATAAAGTTATAAAGTTATGAGGTTATGAGGTTATAAAGTTACTACTATAAGGCCTGAATACCATCCACTCAAATGGTAACTTCATAACCTCATAACTCAGGGAGCGAAGCGACCGTAACCTTATAACCTTCAACTTTGGACACCCACTGAACGAGGGATACGAAGACTGACACGCAACAACAGCACGCTGCGGAAGCCGAACCCGGCCAAGGATGTGAACCGGGCAGAGGCTATCGGGGTTGGCCGCCCCGCACATCCACCGCAGCCTGCTTTGGTATATCTCAAATTGAAATTCGCATGAAATTGAACACATTTTTTTGGGGGCTGCTGCTGCTTTGCATTGCGCCCTCCCTCTACGCGCAACGGAAAACGGTGCGCAATCCGATTTACGCCTACTCGTTCGCCAAGTCATTCTGCCCCAAGGTGGTGCAGACGTACAAGGACAGCACGGTGATTGGCTTCCGGCTCGAAGAGTTGGTTTATTTCTCTGTTCACCGGCAGACACGGCTGCTCACGCCCAAAGGGGAATCCTGCGCCCTGCGCCACGGACGCATCTACACCCGAAAGAAAAAGAACGAGGTGATGAATGTGGAGCCGGTGGTCATGGACGAGAATATTGAGGGCATCATTTCGTGGGACGAGGGTATCTGCCGCGACTCGCTGGTGCTGGTGTTCGACGCGCTGCCCAAGGGGACAAAGGTTTTCGACTTCGAGGAGTACGACCCCGAAACGACGGATAAGAAGAAGTTGCTGTCAGCGTGGAACATCTACGGCATCCGGCTGGACGGCAAGAAGCCGGCCTCGCAACTGCCGCAGGCGAGTTACGAACGGACGGGGCTTTTGCCCGACCTGCAACCGGCATGGAACGAAAGCCGCCTGCACATCAAACTGCTGGGCGAAGTGCCCGAAGAGGCCACTTCCGCCATCGGCGGACTGTTCTTCTGGGGCGGCGACACGCTGGGGTGCAGTCCGAAGAGCCAGGTGAACGAGGAAGCGGACAAGCACGTACTGACGCACACGGTGCGCTGCTGCGAACCGCTCACGGCAGCACTGAACATCGCACAAATGCAGTTGGTGCCGCTGCTGGTGCCGGGCGAGGACCTCACCGCATACATTGACTGTTACGCCGTTGCCCGCGAAGCGCAACATCCGGGCACCGTACCCCTGCGCGAACGGATTTGCTTCGAGGGGAAGTACGCCGACCTTTCGATGGCCATGACGGAGTGGATTGACAGCATCAACAAGCGGCAGTTTATCTTCAGCTGGTGCATGGAGTATGTGCCGCAACACAAGGCCACGCCGGACGTGCCCGCATTCCGCCAAAAGCTGTACGAAGAACTGACGACGAACCGCCGTCGCATCGACGCAAGCCCTTTGCTGACGGCCCGTCAAAAGGAGTTTCTGAAGCTGTATGCCGAGGACTGCTACGTGAACAGTTTCTTGAGCTACAAGGAGCTCGTGGAGATGTCCCGCCAATGGATGCCGGAGGAGGAGCAGGAGAAAGCTGTCTACGACGAGGCCAAACTGCTGGCGGACAAGCAGCCAGATGCACACTTCGCGGACTTGCAGCTGTTCAGCCGCAACAACCTGAGCGGCTTGCTGATTTACCCCACCAAGACGGACTGGTACAAATACCTGTGCCTGAACTACGCCACCCAAGGACGGGTGTACAAATGGGCCAAGGAGAAGGCGGACGCACTGGAACTGATGTCGCAAATCGAGCAGATGCAGCCGGCAACCGACCCACAGCTGGCAACCATCGCACCGCGCTATGCGCCCACCGTAAGGCGTGCCAACGAAAGGCTGCAAAAGACGCTGGAGGTGCTGGACAAGGCGGGCAAAGAGCTGATTTGCGATGTGCCGGAGGTGAAACCGGAACAATCGCTCCTGCAGGCCATCGTGGACCAGTACGCTGGCAAGGTGGTTGTGGTGGACATCTGGGACACGTGGTGCGGTCCGTGCCGCGCAGGCATGAAGGGCATGAAACCAATCAAGGAGGAGCTGAAGGACAAGGACGTGGTGTTTGTGTACATCTGCGACGAGAGCAGCCCCATCGGCGAGTGGTCGGAAATGGTGCCGGAAATCGGAGGCAAGCATTACCGTCTGAATGCCGCGCAGCAGCAACAGTTGCAATTGGCCAAACAGGGCATTCCGCAATACTTCATCTTCGACCGCAAAGGGGAGAAAATGCTGGATGCCTTGGGATATGGCAAAGAACTGCCCCAACTGATTCGCGAAACATTGGAAAATATAATGAATAATTAAGCCGTTCGTCTAATGAATAATGAATAATTAAGCCTGCGGCCATGAAGTCGGCGGTGCTGCATCGTCCTGTATGTTGGTCGTAGGCTAAATATTCATTGTATAATTATTCATTAGATGAACAGCGTAGCCTTCATTATAAATTGTAAATTATAAATTGATATGGATAAGTTGACAGCCAAAGAGGAGGAGGTGCTGAACTATATGTGGGAACTGGGCCGTCCGTGCAGCCCGAAGGAGGTGGCGGAGCTGTATCCGCAGCCTGGGCCGCACGTGAACACGATTTCCACGTCGTTCCAGTCGCTGGAGAAAAAGGGGTATCTGACACACGAAAGCGTGGGACGGGGCTACCTCTACTCACCCGTGGTGCGCCGCGAGGATTACGGACATCGCAAGCTGGGCAAGGTGGTGAAGAACTTCTTTTCCGGCTCGTACCTCAACGTGGTGAACACGTTTGTGCGCGAAAGCAACGTGAGCCGCGAGGAGCTGGAACAACTTGTCGAGCAACTGAAAAGGCAGGAACAGAAGTAGCCGGCAGCAAAGCCGCCCTCTGCCCTTCCAGACTTTTCGGCGATGTCCGTAAACTGCAAGTCCGCCAGAACCGGTGTACTCCCTTTCGTAGGGGTGCCTGGTTCCGGCGGACAGCGTAATTGCCTTTTCTCCTGCCCCCTTTTTTCGGAACGTGACGCGGACGGGGATAAAAGATGGGAAAGGCCAATCGAGTAGGAGGTAAACACTAATCATAGGTTGTTTATCTCCTATTTCGTGTTTACCGACCTCTCACACCACCGTACGTGCCGTTCGGCATACGGCGGTTCTTAACGCGGGTGCTTTTTCTCGTAATATTCCGTAAGCGTGGGATAGTGCGCTCGTTTCAAGTTCTCATTGGATATAGCACGTGT
>JALEYW010000089.1:0-17210 GCA_022773145.1 Bacteroidales bacterium | reverse complement strand
TATCCCACGCTTACGGAATATTACGAGAAAAAAGCACCCGCGTTAAGAACCGCCGTATGCCGAACGGCACGTACGGTGGTGTGAGAGGTCGGTAAACACGAAAATAGGAGATAAACACCCTATGATTAGTGTTTACCTCCTGCTCGATTGAAGGATGTATATCGGATGATTTCATCCACCGAAATTGTCGTACATGATGCTTTCGGGCTCTACGCCGAGACTGTCGAGCATGCCGACTACGGCTTTCGACATGGGGCCAGGGCCGCACATGTAGTATTCAATGTCTTCCGGTGCATCGTGGTCCTTGAGGTAGGTGTTGAACATCACCTGATGTACAAAGCCAGCGGTGTATTTCACGCCGGCTGCATCGGCTGCGGGGTCGGGACGGTCCAGGGCCAGATGGAAATGGAAGTTGGGGAAGTCTTTTTCCAGCTGCTGGAAGTCGTCGAGATAGAACACTTCGTTCAGTGCACGGGCTCCGTAGAAATAGTGCATTTCCCGGTCGCGGCAGTTGAGCGTGCGTGTCATGTGCATGATTTGGGCACGGAGCGGAGCCATGCCAGCGCCTCCGCCCACCCAAATCATTTCTTTCTTGGAGTCGAAATGGGGGTGGAAGTCGCCGTAGGGGCCGCTCATGATCACCTTGTCGCCGGGTTTGAGCGTAAAGATGTAGGATGAAGCGATACCGGGATTGACATCCATGAAGCCGCTGCGGTCTGGTTTGAAAGGAGGGGTGGCAATACGCACGGTAAGCATGAACACATCACCTTCGGCCGGATAGTTGGCCATGGAGTAAGCGCGCACGGTAGGCTCGGTGTTCACACACTTCAGAGGGAACAGGCCGAACTTCTGCCATGCGGGAAGGTACTCCTCGCCAATGAGCTCCTTGTCGATGTCCTTGTCATAATCCATGGTGAATGCGGGGATTTTGATTTGGGCATACGATCCGGGGAGGAAATCCATGTGAGCACCAGCCGGGAGTTGCACCTTGAATTCCTTGATGAAGGTGGCTACGTTCTTGTTGGAGATGACGGTACATTCGTATTCTTTCACGCCGAGCACGCTGTCGGGCACTTGGATGGAGAGGTCGCCTTTCACCTTACACTGGCATCCGAGTCGCCAATGCTCTTTTACTTGTTTGCGGGTGAAGTGTCCGCGTTCGGAGTCAAGAATTTCACCTCCGCCTTCCACCACTTGGCATTTGCACTGTCCGCAGCTGCCTTTTCCGCCGCAGGCGGAGGGGAGGTAAATGCCTTGTTCTGAAAGGGTGGAGAGGAGGTTGCCGCCTTGCTCTACGCTCACGGTGTCCTTTCCGTTGATGCTGATGTTCACCTGGCCACCGGGGGAGAGGTATCGCTTGGCCACCAACAGCACGATGACCAAGAGGAGTATCATGACCAGGAATACTCCGATACTGGTTAAGATAAGATTGAAATCCATGGGGATAACTGATAAGCGTTATTTAAATATTCAGACCCGAGAAGCACATGAAGGCCATGGCCATCAAGCCCACGGTGATGAAGGTGATGCCTAATCCTTGGAGCGGTTTGGGCACATCGGTATAAGCCATTTTCTCGCGGATGGCGGCCAATGCCACGATAGCCAGCAGCCAGCCGATGCCCGAGCCGAGCGCATAGATGATGGCATCGCCAATGTTGCCGATAAACTGCGAACTGCCCGGTTCCATCCCGATGCGTTGTTGCATGAACAGGCTGGCACCCATGATGGCACAGTTAACGGCTATCAGCGGAAGGAATATACCCAGTGCTGCATAGAGTGAAGGAGAGAAACGCTCCACAATCATCTCCACCAGTTGCACAATGCCTGCAATGACGGCAATGAACAGGATGAAGGAAAGGAAGGAGAGATCAACGCCCTGGGCGATACAGTCGGGACCCAGCACGCGAGTTTGCAGCAGATAGTCCACGGGTACGGTAATGAGCAACACGAAGGTCACGGCAATGCCCAGACCAAGTGCGGTCTTTACATTCTTCGACACGGCCAGATAGGAGCACATGCCGAGGAAGAATGCAAAAATCATATTGTCCACAAATATGGAGCGAACGAACAGACTGAATAGATGTTCCATTGTTGATGTTTTGCTGAGAGGGTGAGTGAATGGTCCGGTGGTGCAAGAAAGGGCGGTTTCAGTAAAGCCTGTCAGATTTCTCAGGCATGAAAGGCAGCCTTACAAACCATCGCCGGACTTCTTGATTGATTACTTCTGTTCCTTGTTGAAGGCTCTGCAAACCCAAATGAGGCATCCACACAGGATGAGTGCCATGGCCGGCATGGTCATCATGCCGTTGTTCACGTAAAAGCCGCCCTGCTCTACATAGAGAGAGGAGGGGATTACGCGCAGACCCAGCAGTGTGCCGTTGCCCAGCAGTTCGCGGAAGAAACCCACGGCCACCAACACCCAGGCGTAGCCCAGGCCGTTACCGATACCGTCGAGGAACGATTCCCACGGGCCATTCATCATGGCAAATGCCTCCAGTCGTCCCATCAGGATACAGTTGGTGATGATAAGGCCAACATAAACAGATAATTGTACGCTCACATCGTAAGCATAAGCTTTGAGCACCTGAGAAACGAGCGTAACCAAGGTAGCCACTACAACCAGCTGTACGATGATACGGATGCGGTTGGGCACGGTTTTGCGCAAGAGCGAGATAATCACGTTGGCAAATGCCGTAATCACCGTAACCGACAATCCCATGACAATGGCCGGCTCAAGTTGTGAGGTGACCGCCAGTGCGGAGCAGATACCCAGCACCTGAACCGTCACGGGGTTGTTCAGGTTCAGCGGGCCGGTCAGTGCTTCTCTATTTTCTTTTGAAAACAAACTCATTGTTCTGAAAACTGATTTGTCGGGGCACTTCTTTCTGTCGGTCCGTCCGTGTGAAGTCTGCTGATAGCAGTTGGGCAGGACGGAGGGCAGCGAAATGCCGCCAAGGTTATTGAATAGACTTAAAGTATCCTACGTATTGTTGCAAGCCTTCGGTCACCATGTTCGCCACGCCCACCGAAGTCAGTGTGGCGCCGGTGATGCCGTCCACCTGGTAGCCTTCTTTTCCGGGCTCCACCTTACCTTTTTTCACCACCGTGAGGCTTACTTGCTCGCAGTCGGCAGTGTCAGCGAAAATCTGTTTGCCGCAGAACTTTTCCTGAAAACTTGTTTCGGCAATCAACGCGCCCAGACCGGCCGTTTCGCTCTCGTGCGAGAAATACGCGCCGTAAACCGTCTTCAGGTCACTGTTGACGGCCATGTAGCCCCAGAGGCCGCCCCAGAGGCCGCGTCCTGTCATGGGCACCACATATTTCGTTTCGTCGCCCACCTTGCAAAGGTAAACGGGCAGGCAGTCTGCCGAAATGTCTTTGTTGGCGACTTTAAAGCCATCGTTCTCCTTGTTCGAGCCTTCTTTCACCACCGTGCCGTCGCTCTTGACAACCATGTCGGCCACAACCACTTCGTTGTATTTTGCTTCGATGGTGTCGGGATGAGAAAGTCCCCGGATGTTCAAAGCGGCCAATATCTGCTTCTTCTTGTCCAAAGCCACATTCTGCTCCTGTGTGGGCCGCAGGGCCGAGGAAACAAAGGCAAGCAGGAATGCCACGATAACAACCATTACCGAGGCATAGAGTATAGTATAAGTATTGTTGTTTGTATTCATGGGTAGAAATATAGTTTAATGAAAAACGAATAATGATTATTCATTCTTCATTCTCTTCAACCGTCGGTTAATGTTCCGCTGTACAAAGCAGTAGTCGATGAGAGGTGCGAACATATTCATAAAGAGTATCGCCAGCATCATGCCTTCGGGATAACCCGGGTTCAGCACGCGGATCAGAATAGCCAATGCGCCGATAAGGAAACCATATATAAACTTGCCGTTCTCCGTGCGTGCGCTGGTCACGGGGTCAGTAGCCATGAACACAGCACCGAAGCAGAAGCCGCCCGTGGCCAGGTGTTCATACCAAGGCATGGAAGCCACGGCGTTGCCCGTCAGGCCGCACATGTTGAACAACACAGCCACGATGATACCTCCGGCAAACACGCTGACCATGGTGCGCCAGGAAGCTATCTGCGTGTAGAGCAGCAGCAAGGCACCCAAGCCAATAGCTATTACAGAAGTCTCGCCGATAGAGCCGGGTATAAGACCGCAAATCATGTCGCTCAATCCCGCTGTCGGAGCATTGCCGGCAGCCACTTCGCCGAGGGGAGTAGCCATTGTGGTGCCGTCGGGCAGGTTATAGCCTAAGCCCAGCACCTGTTCGCCGGCCACCCATACTTTGTCGCCGCTCATGCTGGTGGGGTAGGAGAAGAAGAGGAAGGCGCGTGCCACCAGTGCGGGATTGAATATGTTCATACCCGTTCCGCCGAAGATTTCCTTGCAGAAAACCACGGAGAAAGCCACTGCCACGGCCAGCATCCAGAGCGGGCAGCCCACCGGTACAATCAGTGGAATCAGGATACCCGTCACCAAATAGCCTTCCTGGATTTCCTCATGTTTCCATTGGGCTACGGCAAATTCGATGCCCAGTCCCACGAGGTATGAAACGATGATTTTGGGCAACACCAACAGGAAACCATAAAGGAACATGGACCAGAAGCCCGTCGTTTCCAGTTGGCCTGCCGCCGCAGCGTTTTGGTAGCCGATGTTGTACATGCCGAACAGCAAGGCCGGCAACAGGGCAATCACTACAAACGACATGATGCGCTTGGAGTCGATGGCATCGTGAATGCTCACGCCGGTACGTGCAGTGGCGTTGGGCACGAGCATGAATGTTTCCATACCCTCGAACACTGACCGGAATGCCTTCAGCTTGCCCCCGTCCTCGAAGTTCGGACGGATATTGTCAAAAAATTGTTTAAGCATTTTCGTAATTTAGATAGTGTAAAGTCAATAAATAAACACGGAGTATCAAATAGAAACCCTGCGTTCATGACATTTTTACTTCAACAGCCTGGAGCTTACGCATTTTCCTTTCTCAGCACGTCCAGTCCTTCGCGGACAATGCGTTGAAGTTCCAGTTTGGACGAGTCGATGAACTCTGCCACGGCAAAGTCCTCGGGAGCTACCTCGTAGATGCCCAAAGCCTCTTGCCGGTCAATGTCGCCCGTGATGATGGCTTTGATAAGGTAGCTCGGATAGATGTCCATGGGGAACACGCGTTCATACTCGGCACTCATGATCATGTGGCGTTCGCCACCCTTGATGCGGCAATCCAGGTCGTAGGCGCGCTTCTTGCCCATGAGCCAGGAGAAATAGCTCCTGCTGGTGGAAAAGTCGTTCAGTCGGGGAGCAATCCAGCCGAAAGCTTCGTTCACATCGTCACCTTCGGGAATGGCGCACACTTCCGTGCTGAAAGCTCCTAAGAAGCCCTCAACCGAAGTCGGATAACCCACAAAGGGATTGCCATTGATGATACGTACGTGTTCTGTGGTTGCCAGTTGCCCTTTCAGCAGGTCTGCCAGCGGTGTGCCCACCAATGTTTCCACATATTGCGGCTTGTTCACCTGCGAACCTGCCACAGCGATGCGTCTGGTCAGGTCGAGATGGCCCGTGCGGAGCAAGCGGCCCAGTATCACGGCCATTTCAGGAGCCAGTGTCCATACGGTTTCCCCTTTGTTCACGGGGCAGACGCGGTTGATGTGTACGCCCACATTGCCCGAAGGGTTCGGACCGTCGAACACGCTGACTTCGGCCTCGCTCACGGGCAGTAGCTCGGAGTTGATTTGCGAGGGACAGATGCCCAAGTGTACTTTGGCAATTTTGGCCAAAGCCCGGATACCGGCCTTGAAGTCAGCTTCCTGACCTTTCACCACGAAACTGAAATCAGCGGCCAAAGGCATTTTGCTGAAGGTGGAAACGAAGATAGCCTTAGGCGTATCAAGTGGTGAAGCGATAACATCGTAAGGACGTTGGCGCAGGAAACCGAACAGGCCGCTGTCGAGCAACAGCTTCGTCACTTCCGCACCGGTCAATTTTTCGGGATGAGCACAGGCACCGAAGTCTTTGTAAACCTGCTCTCTATCCGCCTTCACTCTGAAGCGGAGCAATTTTCTGCGTTCGCCTCGTTCCACGCCTACTACGGTACCACTCACGGGCGACACAAACTTTACCTGTTCGGTTGCCTTGTCCACGAACAAAGCATCTCCGGCCAGCACACGATCGCCTTCTTTGACTACGGCACGGGGCACGATGCCCGGAAAATCGGTTGGCATCAAGGCGTATTCCCCACTCAGTGATGATTGCTTCAACACGAGTTCGGCTTCGCCTTTCAACTTTAAATCCAGGCCTTTCTTAATTTTATACAATGTTTTCATTCATCAAAAAATATAATATGCTTAGCAAGGATAATGCTGGTATGATTTCATTGTTATGGTGTGATGCAGGTGATTGTCAGCTGGTAAAACTTCTCCAACTATGACAGTCCGACATCTTCTTCCATCTTTTTTAAGTTTATTTAGCGGCAAAGATAGTGCAAGGCGAGCGCAGAGCAAAAGAAAAATCGAAGGTTTTTCAATTTTGCTCTGCCGAGCCGCCGCCTATTTTATGGAAAGGTGGGGCAGAATGACAAGTTCGGCGCAGCTACGGAGTTTTCCGGGGCTGCGCCGAACTTTCATTAGCCGAGCTGTCGGCAAAGGTCAGTCTTCGTTGATTTTTTGCAGGAATTCCTCTTCCGATATGAGGGGGATCCCCAGCTGGGCGGCCTTTTCGCGTTTGGAAGGTCCCATGGCCTCGCCTGCCAGCACGAACGACGTTTTCTTGGAAATGCTGCCGGCGGTTTTTCCGCCGTGTGCCTCAATGATTTTCTTATATTCCTCGCGCGAATGCTGCGAGAAAGTGCCGCTGATGACGATGGTCTGCCCCTGCAAAAGGGTGGAAGCGAGTTGGGTTTCGGCCACCTGCATCTGCAATCCAGCCTGCGTCAGCCGTTCCACGAACTGGCGGTTGTCAGCGTTGAGGAAAAAAGTCCGTACGCTAGAAGCAATCACCTGTCCCACGCCTTCCGCCTCTTGCAGCTCGTCGATGGAAGCCTGTGCCAAGGCTTCGATGGAACGGAAATGGCGCGCCAGGTTCTTTGCCGCCACCTTCCCCACAAAGCGGATGCCCAATGCGTAGAGTACACGTTCAAAGGGCACATTTTTGCTCTGTTCGATAGCGCGGATGACGTTCTCGGCAGAGCGGCGTCGTGCCCCGTCCGGTCCGCAAAGGTCACTCAGTTTTAGCGAGTACAGGTCGGCGGCATCGCGTATCAGCCCACGCTCAAAATAGGCATCCACCGTTTCCGGCCCCAAGGTGTCAATGTTCATCGCGTCGCGACAGATAAAATGCTCTATCCGTCCCTTGAGTTGTGGCGGACACGCCGTATCGTTGGGGCAGTAGTGTGCGGCTTCTCCCGGGTATCTCACCAACTCGGCACCGCATTCCGGGCAGTGGGTGATAAAGGTCACGGGGCGGCCCGGTTCGTTCCGTTTACTGCGCGCTTCGAGATCCACGCCGACAATCTGGGGAATGATTTCGCCTGCCTTTTCCACCCACACGTGGTCGCCGATTTGCAGGTCCAGGCGGCGGATAATGTCCTCATTGTGGAGCGAGGCGCGCCGCACCACGGTGCCGGCCAACAGCACCGGCTCCATCTGTGCCACAGGCGTGACGGCTCCCGTGCGCCCCACTTGGAACGTCACGTCCAGCAGTGGTGTGCAGGCCCGTTCGGCCTGGAACTTGTAAGCGATGGCCCAGCGTGGTGTCTTCGCCGTGTAGCCGAGCCTCTCCTGCTGCTTCAGGTTGTTTACCTTCAGCACGATGCCGTCGGTCGCCACGGGCAGTTCCCGCCGGTGTTCGTCCCAGTAGTCAATGTATTCAAAGATTTCGTCCACGCTGTGTGCCAGCCGTATGTGTGAGGATATTTGGAAGCCCCACGAACGGGCTTCTTGCAACCGTTCGTAGTGCGAGGGTGAAGCCAGCGTTTCGGTGGGCACATAGTAGAAGTAGGCATCCAGTCTGCGTTTGGCCACGATAGCCGAGTTCTTGCTCTTCAGTGTGCCCGAGGCGGCGTTGCGCGGGTTGGCAAAGAGCTGTTCTTCGCGTGCCTCGCGTTCTGCGTTCAGCTTCTCGAAGCTCTGCCACGGCATCAGCACCTCTCCTCTGATTTCAAACTCCTCCGGACAGGGACATTCTGCCGGCAGGGTGAGCGGAATGGTGCGTATGGTCTTCACATTCTCGGTCACGTCGTCGCCTTGCACGCCGTCGCCGCGCGTCACGGCTCTCACCAGCCGGTGGTGCTCATAGATGAGCGAGATGCTCAGCCCGTCGAATTTCAGTTCGCAGCAAATTTCAAACGGCTCACCGTCCAGGCCCTCGCGTACGCGGTTGAAGAAGGCTTCCACCTCGCCCCGTGAGTAGGTGTTGCCCAGCGAGAGCATGGGACGTTGGTGTGCCACCTGCACGAAATCCTGGCTGATGTCGCTCCCCACACGTACGCTGGGCGAGTTGGGGTCAGCCATTTCCGGATGCTTCTTTTCCAGTGCCATCAGCTCGTCCATCAGCGCGTCAAACGCCTGGTCGGATATGGTGGGTGCATGGTGTACGTAGTAGTTTTGGTTATGTTGGTGCAGTTCTGCGCGGAGTTGAAGAATGCGTTCGGTTTCGTTCATGATAAGTAGTAAAAGGGGATTTGCGAGGCAAAATTAAGTTACGCAGTCATTTATTTTGTACTTTTGCGCCTCTAAAAAACGTAAAAACTGCTTTTCATGAGAATAGACATCATCACCGTGTTGCCCGAAATGCTCGAAGGCTTTGTACACACGTCCATCCTGGCCCGTGCCCAGAAGAAGGGGCTGGCGGAAATCCATTTGCACAATCTGCGCGACTACACAACCGACAAGCACCGCCGTGTGGACGATTATCCTTTCGGTGGTTTCGCGGGCATGGTGATGCAGTGCCAACCCATCGATGCCTGCATCAGTGCGCTGAAGGCGGAGCGCGATTACGATGAGGTCATTTTCACCTCGCCCGACGGCGAACAGTTCGACCAGCCCATGGCCAACGAACTGTCATTGAAGAAGAACTTGATTATTCTCTGCGGCCACTATAAGGGCATTGACTATCGCATCCGCGAGCACCTGATTACCAAGGAGGTAAGCGTGGGCGACTATGTGCTGACAGGGGGAGAGCTGCCCGCAGCGGTGATGAGCGATGCCATTGTCCGCCTCATTCCCGGTGTGCTCTCCGACGAGCAGAGCGCGTTGAGCGACTCGTTCCAGGACAACCTGCTGGCAGCACCGGTTTATACCCGCCCGGCTGACTACAAAGGCTGGAAGGTGCCCGAAATCCTGCTTTCGGGTCACGATGCGAAAATCAAGGAATGGGAATTGGCGCAAAGTCTTGAACGGACCAAGCGTTTGCGTCCGGACTTGTTGGAGAAATAAATTAAGAAGGGGGATATTATTCAATTTTCGCAACTTGCGAAACTGATTGGTTATTAGGTTAGGGTCGCTTTGCTCCCAGAGTTATGAGGTTATAAAGTTAATTTTGGAGTATAGTTTTTTTCTGCTATGCGGAAACTCCTAATAGTAACTTTATAACCTCATAACCTAATTCCTCATAACCTTTACACTCGTGAAACTTGGATATTTTATTTCCGAATGTCGAACAAGTAGGTAATCTTCGCCACGATGGTTCCGTTGTTGGAGCGTCCGAAGACGTCCTTCTTTGAATTGTTGAAAATATCCGAGAGGCCGTAATAATAGCGGCCTTCGAGCAAGAAGCGGCCGGCTGCGGTAGAGAGTTCTACGCCTGCACCGGCCGTTATGCCGTAGTCAAAGCGTTTGTCCATCGCCATGTCATATTGTGCAAACATACCGTTTGGGCGGTCGGGGTCGCCGTTTCCGTTGAGCGTGAACTCCGAGCGTTCCGACGACTCCGCCAGGCAATACCCCAGTTGTGGCCCTGCCAGGAAATAGCCCATCCATCCCTTATACTCCTTTCCCCATGCCATGCGTGCCAGCACAGGCAGCTGGATGTAGTGCATGTGGCGGCTGTAACGGTCGGGCAGCGGCTGTGACTGCGCGTCGAGCACATTCTCTTTCCAGCCGAGCTGTGCATAGTTCAGCTCCACTTGGAGCGCGCAGTAGGTGCTGAAATATTTCTCGCTCGTGAAGCGCGCCACCACGCCGAGCGTGGGACCTATGTGCATCTGCTGTTTGATGGTAGGGTCGAACCCGACAGAGTTCAGGACCACGCCTCCCGAAAAACCTACGGCGATACCGTTGCGCGGCTCGCCAACTTGGGAAAAGGCCGGCAGGCAGAGGAGAAAAAGTGGGAAGAGAAACAAAAGCCGGGAGGGGCGGAGAAGGCGTTTCATAAGGGATTGTCAGAAGAAGTGCGGAAAGAGGTTAGTTGGCAGATATTTTCACGATGCTCATGTCGGGCTTGAAGCGCACGAGCCACAGGCTTCGGCTCACGTAGCCGCCACCTTTGGCAGCGGGCATGAAGACCATGTTGGTCTGCAGCTTGGGCTGTGCCGCCACGGAGCCCTCCTGCGGACGCTGCGTGCCAAAGTCGAGCCCGTAAGTGGCCATGTTGCCGAGAAAACCGATGCTGAAATCGTAACCTAACGGAGCCATTTTCGGCTGGCAATCAAGCAGCTCCGTCTTGAACCAGTGTTGGTACAGCGCATGGAAGTCCATGGCCGCCTTGGTATAGGGAAAATAGTAGTTAGGGGTGATGATGTACGTGTCGACGGCGTGCATCTGGTTCTTGAGCACCGTTTCGCTCAGCGAGAGCCATTTGTCGTAGCCCAGCAGCGAGAATGCCGTTTGCGGGCAGAGCGTGTTGAGCTGGGAGATGGTAGAAAGCGTCTGTTTCAGCAGTGATTCGTCCGTGTCGTTTGGTATAAACAAATACGGCCCTTTGCCGGCGAGCGAAGCTTGCAGTTGTGTCGGAGTGGACGAAGCCGGAAGTTGTAGCACCTTATAGCCCCCTTCAGTCAGACTCTGTTGTAATTCGGCGCAAAACTCCTGCTTGTTTCCGTTCACTTTGTTGAGAAACACCATGCAAACATCTTTCTTGAAATTCGCCTTCACCAGTTCTGTGGACAGTGTGCTCTCATAGCCGACCGGCGTGTTGAGTAGGAACAGGTCCGGGCGGTAGGCCACCTGCGGCACCTTGGATGAGAACGGTATAGCCACTTTCGTCTGTTTCGAGGAGTAGGCTGTGAGGTCAGTGAAGTGCGACGGATAGAGCGGCCCCACCACTACGTGCGGTTTCGTCTGCATCACCTGTGCTGCCAGTGCGGCAATGCTCTTCTCCGGGGCGGGCTCGTTGTAGGCCGACACCACAAAGTTCGTCCCCGTCTGTTTCAGCTGGTCGATGCCGAGCAACATACCGCGATAGAACTCCACGCTGCGCTCGTTCTCCACACCCTTTCCGCTGAATGGTAGCACCACGGCCACGCGGATGGTGTCCAAGCCGACGTAGGCCGGCTGTGGCGGAATGATTTTGACGGGTATGCGGAGGATAGTGCCCTTCTTGAGCTTGCCGTCGACTTTTTCCACCTGCGGATTGGCCTGTAGCAGTTCGTCCACGGTGATGTCATACGTCCGAGCTATGCTGTAAAGTGTTTCTTTGCGCTTTACCTTATGCTCCTTATATTGAATAATAGGCTGTTGCTTCACCTGCCGTGCGGCCACGGGCTGTGCTTTCGCTGCTCCGGGCTGTGCTTTCGCTGCTCCGGCCTGTGCTTTGGCTGCCCCGGCCTGCGCTTTCACTGATCCGGCCTGTGCTTTCGCTGCTCCGGCCTGTGGCTTCGTGGCTTGCGGCGTGGGGGCGGTGGCGGGCACGCGGATAACTTGGTCCTTCTGTACATAGTCCGGGTTCATGCCCGGGTTGAGTTGCAAAAGGTGGCTCAGGGTGGTGCCGTGCCGGTTAGCTATGCCGAGCATCGTTTCTCCGGCCTTCACCCTGTAGGGTTGGGTGGTGCCGGCGGCTTTTTGGGCAATGAGCGTGATGGGGAAAAACAGGCTGATGAAGAGTATGCGGCCTATGAAACGGAATACAGAATACATGGAGCTTCGGTTGGATAAAGTTAGTGCCATGTCCGGACTAAAATGCCGGTGAAGGTCTATTACAATATGGGAATGAACAGGTGAAAACTACCGCCTGTAACTGCCGGAAGGGTGGCGCAGTTTCCGTTGTTCGGTATGCAAAAATACATAAAATAAAGTATTAGCCTTTGGCTCTGAAAAGAAAATGCTACTTTTGAACCGTACAAACCGAACAAACCTACTTTTCTTTCTACCTTATGAACAAATTTTCCATCGTTTGCTGTCTGAGTTTGTGGTGCGCTTTTTCGCCGTTGTCGGCCCAGAAGAAAGTGGCAACGCCCCAAACTCCCACGCTTTCGGCCGAGCAACTCATTCAAAGTTATCGCTTCGACGAAGCGGCCAAGCAGTTGCGGCACGACATCGACGCGGCACTGAAAGCCGGAAAGAACACAGAGCGGTTGGAGGCAGATATGCAACGTGCCATGATGGGAGCGGATATGCTACGCGGCACGGAGCGCACCATCTTTGTGGACAGCTTCAAGGTGCATCGCGACCAGGTGCTGGCCACCCTGAAGTTTTCGCCCGAAGTGGGGCATCTCACTTCCATGAGCGAGCATACCACCCACATGGATCGTGCCCCGAAGGACATCGACCGCCTGGGCTACATGAACGAGCTGGGCGATAAACTGTTTTTCTCGGCTGCGGCCACTTCAGGCGGCGTGAAGACGCTTTGGTCGGCCTACCGCAAGGGAAACGGCTGGGGTAATCCTGAGCAACTGGAAGGACTGCAAAGTGAAGAGGGCGACCAATGTTGTCCATTCGTGATGCCCGACGGCGTAACGGTTTATTTCGCCGAACAGGGCGAAAAAAGCTTGGGCGGCTACGACCTTTTCGTAACGCGTTACAACCCGGAAACGAAACAGTTCCTGAAGGCCGAGAACCTGGGTATGCCTTTCAACTCGCCTGCTAACGACTATTTGTTGGCCATCGACGAGGCGGCTTCTTTGGGGTGGTTAGTGACAGACCGCAACCAGCAGGCTGACACGGTATGTATCTACGTGTTCATCCCCTCTGCCTCGCGCGATGTGTACGATTGGGATTCCGACGACCAAACGCTCGTGATGCATGCCGCACAGTTGCATTCCATAGCCGAAACGCAGACTAACAGCCGCGTCGTGGAGGCAGCGCACGAAAGGCTCCGGGAGTTGGGCAAACGGCAGAAAGATGCCGCCGGAAGAGCCTTCCGCTTTGTCATCAATGACCAGAAGGTGTACACCAGCCTCGACCAGTTCCGCAGCGGAACGGCCCGGCGCATTGCCATGGAGGTCATGCGTGTGGAGCAGGAAATGGACAACATGCGGACCAAACGTGACGATTTGCAACGCGAAGCGGCACGCGGAAACCGTTCGCATAAACTGAAGGAACAGTTGCGGGAAATAAACGAGCAACTGCCGAAGTTGATGGCGCAGTATGCCACTTTGTGCAAAAACATGCGCCGCGCGGAAATAAAATAATGGAAACTAATTTTTTAACATCCCTTATTGGGTAAGTATTGGCGGCTTATTTGATAAGTATTGGCGGAATGGACTTTTAGGGTGTGGCATATAGACCTTGAAAACACCGTATTTTATTCCCCGATGTGTGTATTGTATAACCCTCTTTTCAATTCTCACAAGATGGATACCCAGCAGCCTATCGCACCATCCGAATTGATTATCAATCCCGATGGAAGTATTTTCCATTTACACGTTAAGCCCGAACAGTTGGCCGACAAGGTGATACTGGTGGGCGACCCCGGCCGCGTACCTATGGTGGCAGCTCATTTTGAACGTTGCGAATGCGACGTGAGCAGCAGAGAGTTTCGTACCATAACCGGCATCTTCCAAGGCAAACGCATCTCTGTCGTGTCCACCGGGATAGGTTGCGACAACATTGACATCGTTTTGAACGAACTGGATGCGCTGGCGAACATTGACTTCTCCACCCGCACATTGCGTCCAGAGCTACGCCGGCTCGAAATCGTGCGTCTCGGCACTTGCGGCGGCCTTCAGCCCTTCACGCCGGTAGGTACGTTCGTGGCCAGCGAGGTGAGCATCGGTTTCGATGGCTTGCTCAACTTTTATGCCGGTCGCAACGAGGTGGCCGACCTGCCTTTTGAACAGGCGTTCAGGGCGCACATGAACTGGCATGGCGAGCAGTGCATTGCCTATCCTTATGTGGTTCATGCCGACACGGAACTGTTGGACCGTATTGCGGCGGACGACATGGTGCGCGGCATCACCGTGGCCTGTGGCGGTTTCTATGGTCCGCAAGGCCGGCAGTTGCGTCTGCCGTTGGCCGATCCCGAGGCCAACCAAAAGCTGGAAACCTTTACCTACGGCGGCCTGCACGTGACGAACTTCGAGATGGAGAGCAGTGCCGTGGCGGGATTGTCGCTCATGCTGGGACACAAAGCCATGACGTGCTGCATGGTGATTGCCAACCGCGTGGCCGGAAAGGCGGATGCAGAATACAAAAATTCTATAGACAAACTCATCCGTCTGGTGCTCGAACGTATTTGACATGCACGTTGGCACTTGCTTACGATGCAACTACCGTGTGTCGATGACCGGCACATGGGTAGTTTTATGTGACGACAACTCATACAACAAGGGACTGCTTTTTTATCGTCAGTTGTCTTTAGTTGTATGAGTTGTCCTTATATTTATTCTGTACATCATAAATAGGAAACGGCGCGCTGTCAGGGCGCGCCGTAGGTTGATGTTACAGATGGAATGATGCTTTCGGGAACAAGGGACGAGATGTCTTCACCCCTGAGAATGGCCTGTCGGATGTCGGTCGAAGCAAAAGGAAACAGAGGAGCTTCAATTTCATGCACGCCCGCAGGAAGCGGGTGGGGAAGGGGATAACCGGGACGGGGATAGACCAGGATTTGGTGGTGGGAAAGGATGTCCTCGGTATGCGCCCAGCGGTCAAAGTGCAACCAGTTGTCCGCGCCGATAAGCAGTGAGAACTCCCTATCGGGATGTGTCTGGGTGAGGGCGCAAAGTGTTTGCCAGGTGTAGGAAGGTCGCGGCAGGTGAAATTCAAAGTCGGATGCCGTAATGCCCGGTTCATTGGCCACGGCCTGCTGAGCCCATTGCAGACGCAGCTGCTCGTCGGCCAGCGAGGCTTGTTGCTTGAGCGGGTTCTGCGGTGATACGAGTAGCCACACCTCGTCCGCCCAACCGTCGGCCAGCACGCGGCGGGCTAATCGGATATGTCCCCAGTGGATGGGGTTGAACGAGCCTCCGAAGAGGGCAATGCGTCGGTCGGTCATGCTTCGAGGAATAGTTTGACGGCTTGCAGCGTTTCGGCACAGGCTGTGGCCAGGTCGTCGTTGACAATCACCACGTCGAAATGCGAAGCCTGGGAGAGCTCAAAGGCTGCGCGGGCAAGTCGTTGTTCGATGACTTCGGCCTTGTCCGTGCCACGGCCTTCCAGCCTTTGGCGAAGCACCTCAATCGAGGGCGGCTGGATGAAAATGCTCAAGGCTTGTGCGCCATAGTGCTTCTTGATGTTTTGTCCGCCGAGCACATCCACGTCGCACACCACATTTTCGCCTTGTGCCAACTGGTTGTCCACCTGACTTTTCAGCGTACCGTAGTAGCGGTCGGTGTAAACCTCCTCATATTCCAGGAAGTCGCCTGCTGCGATGTGTTCGCGGAAGGCTTCGGGGGTGAGGAAGAAGTATTCCACGCCGTTCTGCTCCGTGCCGCGTGGCGCACGGCTGGTGGCGGAGATGGAGAAATGGAGGTTGAGCCCCTGTTGCATCAGGTAGTTGATGATGGTGCTTTTGCCGCTACCGCTGGGGGCGGAGAAGATGATGACTTTCATGGTTGTGCGTTTGAGGGGTGGGACATGGGTAAGAGGGAAAGGGAAACCGTCCGGTCCACATGATGTGTGGGAAAGACAAATGGCCGGATTGGCGTGATGGGAGGCGGTTGGCGATTCGGAAAGACAGGCCGGAAATGCAGCAGGCCGATTACATGACGTTGAGTACCTGCTCCTTGATTTGCTCCAGTTCGTCCTTCATGCGCACCACGATGTTTTGCATTTCGGCCACGTTGCTCTTGGAGCCGGTGGTGTTGACTTCGCGTCCCATTTCCTGGGCTATGAAACCGAGCTTTTTGCCTTGGCCGTGTCCTTGGTCCATGGTTACGCGGAAATAGCTGAGGTGGTTGGCAAGGCGTTGTTTCTCTTCGCTGATGTCCAGCTTTTCGATGTAATATATCAGTTCCTGTTCCAGGCGGTTTTTGTCGTAATCCACGCCTTTGAGCTCTCCCAACCGCTCTTCCAGTCGGCTGCGAATTTTTTCCACCCGCTGCTTTTCAAACGGTTCAATCTGTTGCAGCAGTGCCTCAATGTTGTCGATCTTTTCGGTGAATTTTTTATAGAGTGCTTCCCCTTCTTGTTGGCGGAAGTGGATGAGGTTTTGGATGGCTTGGCGGATGACGAGGTTCACCTGCTTCCATTCTTCCTCGCTGAGTTCTTCGATCATGGCGGTTTGGGTGATTTCCGGCAGACGAAGTACGAGTTCCCAAATGTTGTCGGGTGCGGGCAACTGGCACTGCTCGCTGATTTGGCGTATCTGTTCCGCGTAGTGAGCCACGGCGTTGGCGTTGATGGTGGCACCTTGTGCACTGTCCACCTTCTCTATCCACAGGTTGAAGTCCACTTTGCCGCGTTCCAACTGCTGGGCTATGAGTTGGCGTATCTCCATTTCCTTCTCCCGGTAGAGGGGTGCGATGCGCGTATTGAGATCCAGACTTTTGCTGTTGAGCGATTTGATTTCGGCGTGTATTTTCTTGTCTTGAAAAAGGGCTTCGGCTTTACCGTACCCCGTCATGGATTGTATCATGTCGTCGATAAGTTTGTTTTGAATAGCCAAAATTACGGTTTTTTAGGGATATGGCAACAAAACTTCGGCTTTTTTGTACTTGTGTTACGGTGCATGGGGCGTTACAGCGTGCTGATTTATAGAAAGCGTATTTGAAAACCCCTAAGTCTTTAGCTTAGGGGATGAAAAATACGGGGTAGCGCAGCTACCCTTGGTTTTCAATATATTTCTTGATGGTCTCTTGACTGACATTCCCAATTGAAGAAACAAAATATC
>JALEYW010000077.1:0-9982 GCA_022773145.1 Bacteroidales bacterium | reverse complement strand
CAAGTTTCTGTGCGTGGAGCCAGACTTTTGTCCTTAGCTTCCTTCCGATTCCCCTCGCGGTGGACACCGTTGCCTCGGACTATGCGCTTCCCGCTATCGGGGCACGCTCGGGACTTTCACCCATTAGATTATGCCCATGTCTGGCGAACAGCATAAGGCCGCAACCGAGTGAAACACGCAGTTGCGGCCTTATGCCAACCGGACGACCGTGGAACGGAAGCCGGGACTTACTGGTCCTCGTTCTTGACATAGCCCTGGTACTTCTCGGGCAGGGCGGACATGATGACGCGGTAGGACTCGTCCATGGTGCGGCGGATGTCCTCGGGGCTGTGCGAGGTGGGGAAGATGGGCTTGTGGATGACGAGGCGCATGGGGTGGCGGTGGACAAAGTTGACACCGGCCATGCGGGTGAGTACATCGAAGGAGCCGTCGATGGTGAGGGGAACGACAGGCAGCTGCAACTCGTCGGCCAACTGGAACGCACCCTTGCGGAACAGGCCCATGTGGCCGGTGAAGCTGCGCGAGCCTTCGGGGAAGACGACGAGCGATGTGCCGCCCTGCAAGGTGCGGCGGGCGTTGTCGATGGTTTCCTTGATGGCCTTGGGACCGGATTTGTCCACAAAGATATGGCGCGCCTTGACGCAGGCGTAGCCCACCAAAGGCACCTTGCGCAGGGCTTTCTTCATCATCCACTTGAAATTGCGGCCCAGGTAGCCGTAGATGAGGAAGATGTCGAACGGTCCCTGGTGGTTGGCCACGAACACGTAGCTCTGCCGGCTGTCTATATTTTCACGGCCTTCGACGTGAATGGGCAGGAGCAACACGCGGCAGATGATTTTGGACCATATCTTGCCGGGATAGTAGCCGAAGATGTGGGCATTGAACAGTCCGCCGATGATGGTAACAATACTCGTCAGGAAAGTGGCGACCAAAATGACGGGCAACGCGATGCAAAGTTGATAAAGGCGATACATGGGCTTGATGTTATAGACTGGAAATCTGGCCTGGGATTATCGGTTGAAGCAGACGGCCTGGCCACGGAACTTTTCATCGGTCACGTGTCCACGGTTGTAGATGGGGAAACCGTTGCAGAAGGTGCGCTCCACGCGCCAGTGGAAGGTGTGCCCTTCGAGGGGGCTCCAGTTGCACCGGCTCTGGATGCGGTTGGGGGTGAGGGTCCAAGGCACATGGGGACGTACGAGGACGAGGTCGGCCTTGTAGCCTTCGCGCAGGTAGCCCCGGTTTTCCACTTGGAAGAGGTCGGCGGGATGGTGGCACATGAGCTGGACGAGCCGCTCGATGGTGAGCACGCCCTGGTCAACGAGTTCCAACATGGACACGAGCGAGAATTGTATGAGGGGCATACCCGAAGCGGCACGCACGCATCCTCCCACTTTCTCGCTCAAGCGGTGGGGGGCATGGTCGGTGCCGACGGTATAAATCTTGCCCGAACGCAGGGCGGCACGGAGTGCCTCGCGGTCCTCGGCCGTCTTGATGGCGGGATTGACCTTGATGCGGCTGCCGAGGCGGGGATAGTCCTGGTCGGTGAAGAGGAGGTGTCCCACGCAGGCTTCAGCAGTGATTTGCGGGTCGGTGGGGTCGAAGAGTTCCAGTTCGCGGGCTGTGGTGAGATGGGCCACGTGGAGACGGGCTCCCGTTTCGCGCGCCAGCCTCACGGCGAGAGCCGTGGAGCGGTAACAGGCTTCGGCATTGCGCACTTCGGGATGATGCTCCACGGCAGGGTCGTCGCCGCAGGTGGCCTTGACGCGCTCCAGGTTGGCAGCAATGAGATGGGAGTCTTCACAATGGGCCATGATGGGCAGGCGGCTGTGCTCGAAAATGGCTTGCAGCGAACGCTCATTGTCCACCAGCATATTGCCCGTGGACGAACCCATGAAGAGTTTCACGCCTGCGACCTTGCGGGGATTGAGTTTTTCAAGTTCATAGGCGTTTCCTGCCGTGGCCCCGAAGAGGAAGCCGTAGTTCACCACACTCTTTTCGGCTGCAATGCGCCATTTTTCTTCGTAAGCCTGCCAGGTGGTGGTCTGGGGCAGACAGTTGGGCATGTCAAAGACGGTTGTCACGCCGCCGGCTGCGGCAGCACGGCTCTCTGAGGCGAAGTCGCCCTTGGCGGTGAGGCCGGGGTCGCGGAAGTGGACGTGGTCGTCGATGAGGCCGGGCAGCAAGTAGCAACCGGTGCCGTCGATGACTTCGTCGACGGGGATGACGGGCTGCGCGTCGCCCTCCAGTATTTCCTCAATGCGGTCGTCTTCGATGATGAGGGTGCCGCGTTTCCGGCTTCCCTCATTGACCATGGTTACATTCGATATTTGTGTTCGGAAGTGCATAAGTTTAGTTTTTTATTCAAGTTTCGCAAGTGTAAAGGTTATGAGGAATAAGGTTATGAGGTTATAAAGTTACTGTTAGAAGCTTTCGCATATCAGAAAAGACGATACTCCGAGGGTAACTTTATAAGGGTGGTTCTAATAATTCTGATGAGGAGGTTTGTGCCCTATCGGAAGTGTATTTTTGTAAGTAGGCAAAGGAGCATAGCGGGCTATGTGACTGAACCTACTTGCAAAAAGACGCTTTCGAGAGGGTGCAAAGCAACCATCAGAATATCAGAATATATAAATCAGAATTTTTAGAACCACCCATAACCCAGAGAGCGAAGCGACCCTAACCTAATAAGATAAGTTTCGCAAGTTGCGAAACTTGAATTTGTTATGTGGAGGATAGTCTTTGAAGGCTCAGGCTTTTTTCCGGGGTTTTATTTTCCCCGTGAGGGCGGCCCAGCGCAGGCGCATGACACCGAAAAGGGCTTCGCTGAAAATACCGCCGCTCATCTTGCTGGTGCCGAGCTGACGGTTGACAAAGATGACCGGCACTTCCTTCACCTTAAAGCCCAGCTTGTAGGCGGTGAACTTCATTTCTATCTGGAAGGCATAGCCCTTGAAACGTATGGCATCAAGGTCGATGGTTTCGAGCACGCGGCGGCGGTAGCACTTGAACCCGGCCGTAGTGTCGTGGATGGGCACGCCGGTGATGAGCCGCACATACTTCGAGGCGTAATAGCTCATCAACACACGCCCCATGGGCCAGTTGACCACGTTGACCCCGCTGACGTAACGCGAGCCGATGGAGAGGTCGTAGCCCTCCTGGGCACAGGCGTTGTAGAGGCGGGGCAGGTCGTTGGGGTCGTGGCTGAAGTCGGCATCCATTTCAAACACGTAGTCGTAACCATGCTCGATGGCCCATTTAAAGCCGGCGATATAGGCTGTTCCCAACCCCAACTTGCCCTGTCGTTCCACTAAAAAAAGACGGCCAGCACAGTCGCCCTGCATCAGCCGCTTCACAATGGCGGCGGTGCCGTCGGGCGAACCGTCGTCAATGACCAGTATGTGAAAGGAATGGGCCGTCAGCCCCAGGACTGCCCGGATGATATTCTCGATGTTTTCCTTTTCGTTGTAAGTGGGGATAATTACAATGCTGTCGCTCGTATTCATACGTACGGTGGTTTTGATTTTGGCGAAGCAAAAGTAATGATAATGTTTCTAAATGGTTACTTTTGCGCCGTTTAAAAACCTACAAACCCTTGAAGATGACAAAGAAAGTGATTTTGGGCACGTGCCTGACATGGTTCCTGGCTTCCGGACCGGCTGCCGCACAACAATATGCGATGGAAGGACAGGCGGGTGCCGACGTGAAAACGGTGTATTTGTACAATGTGCAAAACAAGACGACTGACAGTACTGCCGTGAACAACGGGAAGTTCCGTTTCAGCGGTGATGCCGACGGGAAAATCTTCGCCTACATCATGGCCAAAGGCCAACAGGTGCCGGTGGTGCTCGACGGGAATGTGCGGGTGGACCTGCAGACGCTGGCCGTGGGCGGCACGCCCGAAAACGACCGCCTGAGCGAATGGGCCGCCCGCTTCAATGAGAAAGAAGCGGAGATGAGAAAGCTCCGGAAGGAGCTGGGCCGCCTGAAATCCGAGGAGGTGAAGGAGGAGGACGAGGCTTGGAAAACGGCGTACAAGGCTTACGAACAGGCGGAAACGGACTTGAAGGCATTGGTGGCCGCTTGCTGCCGCGCCAACACGGACAAGCGTTTCCCGGCCTTGTACCTGATACCGAACTGGCATTATTTTCCCAGGCAGGAGTTCATCGACCTTTGCGAAACGGGCAACCCGGCCTATATGCAGACCTCTTACGCCAGCAGGTTGCGGCAGACGATTGAGGGGTGGAAACGCCAGGAGCCGGGAAGGCTGTTTACGGACCTGACGCTGAGCGACACGTTGGGACAAGTGAAAAAACTGTCCGATTACGTGGGCAAGGGTAAATATGTGCTGGTGGACTTCTGGGCTTCGTGGTGCGGTCCTTGCCGCCGGGCCATGCCGGAGCTGAAGCGGACTTACGAGCAATACAAGGACAAGGGGCTGGACATTGTCGGGGTTTCGTTCGACACGGACAAGAAGGCATGGACAAAGGCCATCAACACCCTGGGCCTGCCGTGGCACCACCTGTCGAACCTGAAGGGCTGGCAGTGTGTGGCGAGCGAGGTGTACGGCATCATGTCTATCCCGGCCACGATGCTCATCGGGCCGGACGGCATCATCGTGATGGGCAATGCCGACCACGATACGTTGCAGAAGAAATTGGCCGAGCTGATGCCTTGATGCTGCGAAAAGGGGAATGTCGAGACGCGGTGGTTTCTCTCATACTCTTCACTACCACAGGAATGGCAAAGAGGGCACGCTCCGAACGGTTGCGTACCCTCTTTTCTGTAATATGAAGCGTTTAATCAAATGGTCGGGGATTGCTTTGCCGGTATGCTGCGGCAGCTGACAGAATCTGTCAAACAGGCGGGCGGATTACCGCTTCGTTACCTGAGGTTTGCCCTGCCAGCTCACCTTTCCGCCGGATGATTGGCTGTAAACGAGGCGGGACGTAAGCGGCACGTTGATGATGCCGGCTGAGGAGGCTTCGGCTTCCACTGTTCCGGTCTTCAACTTGTCGAGGTTCATGATGGCGCCGGAGGAGGTGTCCAGTTCGGCATCGTCGCACTGGCCACCCGAGATGGACAGCACCGCACCGCTACTGCCTTCGGCATCTAAGTGCCGACAGTTCAGGGAGGTGATGCCGACAACGGCTCCGCTCGACAGGTCGCAGCTGAACTCTTTGCACTTGAGTTCCGCACCTTTCACAACGCCGCCGCTGGAAAGTTCGAACTCGGCCTTGGAGGGTGAACACAACTCACCGCTCCAGCTGAACACGGCTCCGGAAGAGAGATTCAAAGAGAAGGGGGCATCAACGGAGGGGTTCTTCGGGAATTGCAACTGCACGCCGGCGGAAGCATCGAGGCCGGAAGGCAGGGGGGCACTGACCGTTACGACGGTCTGAAGCGAACCGGAGGCATCGTCTCCCAACGGCAGCTCTACACCCGACTTGCCGAAGCGGACGTAGCTATGGCCTCGTTTTTTAAAGATTTGCAAATCTTCATAGCCCAGCTGGAGCACGCCGGCACTCTCCTTGACTTGCATGTATTGGATATAGGCTTCTGGTGCCGATACCTCGACTTTGGCGGCGGATGCGGCAGCTGGCACGCACTTGACGATTATGGGTCCCGAAGCACACAACTTCTTGACAGCTTGCAGGGGATAGGTCCGGGTGGCGAGGGACAAATCGTTCGAGGAAATCTCTACGGTTTCTCCACTTGCCCGTTCGCTCTCAGAGGGGGGCCAACTCTTGATTTCATGCCCGCAAGACAACAGGGTGCTTGCACACAGCAACAAAAAACAATTTCTGAACATAGGGCTACGTTTACATTACACATTATATATATATATGCGGAACATCTCATGCTCCTAAGCAAGAGGTTCACTATTCTATAAACGCCACTACCCTACCATTTGCAACAAAAAAATCGTTGTTTTTTTATAGAAAATCTGTTATCCCGCATAAATGGCGAAGATGGTGGGTATCTTTCCGAGGTCGGGCGGCGGTGTTTGCCGCCACTGTCTGACGGTGCAGGTGCGCAGATACTCGGCTTCGGTGGTCAGTCCCGAAGCTATGCACAGGCGGGTGTGCGGACTGAGTGTGGCCAAGAGGTCGGCCACCATCTTGGCATTGCGATAGGGCGTCTCGATGAAGAGCTGCGTCTGCTTCTCGGAAGCGGAACGGGCTTCGAGTTGCTTGATGCGCTTGGCGCGGTCGGCAGGGTGGATGGGGAGGTAACCGTTGAAGGCGAAGCTCTGGCCGTTGAAGCCGGAACCCATCACGGCCAGCAGGATGGACGACGGACCCACCAAGGGGACTACCGACAAGCCTTCGCGCTGGGCTATGGCCACTACGTCGGCTCCGGGGTCGGCCACGGCAGGACAACCGGCTTCGCTGATGACTCCCACCGACTCACCCAGACGCAAGGGTTCGAGGTAGCGGCTGAAGAGGGCGGCATCGGCATGTTTGCCCATGGGATAGAATTGGAGCGCATCAATATCAATGTCGCGATGGACCTGCTTGAGAAAACGGCGCGCCGTGCGCACTTCCTCCACAATGAAGTGGCGCAGGCTGAGAATGATTTCTTTGTTATAGTCGGGCAACACGCGGCTGTGGGGCGTATCGCCCAAGGTTACGGGGATGAGATACAGGGATGGCATGGAGAGGACAAGTATAATGAGATAATGTATAATGTAAAATGTATAATGAAGCCTACGGCCAGGACATTGGCATAGCTCTCATTATACATTTTCTCTTTATACATTTTAAAGTTTAATGACGCATTGGGAGTTGGGAAAACCGTTTGCGGCCCCGCACGTAGTACTGCCACAAGAGGGAAAAGGGTACTCGCTCGGGCACCGCTCCTCCGGCCACGGCCAAGCGGAGGTTTTCGGCACGGTCAGGGCCGAAGCCGGGTCGCAACCGATTGAACTCACGCCGCGCCCGCCACACTGCCTTGAAGTTGGCCACATCGCCCTTGAGCAGGAACTGCAAGGAGGCCAGTGCATCGAGCCACCAACGGAGCCGCATCACGGAGCGCAACTCCTCCTCAGGCAGGTTTTTATAGAGCATGAGGAGGTTATTGCGGAAATTGAGGAAGGTTTTGCGCGGATTGCCGGCATCGAGCGTGCCACCGCCCACGTGATAGGCCACGCTCTGGGGCACACACACTATCTGCCGCCCACGGGTACGGAGCCGCCAGCAGAGGTCTATTTCTTCCATGTGGGCAAAAAAACGACCGTCGAGCCCGCCGCTCTGTTCCCAGTCGGCTCGGCGCACCATGAAGGCTGCACCCGTGGCCCAAAGCAAGGGTACGATTTGGTCGTACTGGCCCTCGTCGCGCTCGACATCGGCAAACACACGACCCCGGCAGAAGGGGTAGCCCAGACGGTCGAGGTAACCGCCGGCACCGCCGGCATACTCAAACTCTTCTTTACGGGCCTGGCTCAACAGCTTGGGTTGGCACGCGGCCACCTCAGGATGTTGCTCCATGTAGACCAGCAAGGGCGAGAGCCAGCCTGCCGGCACCTCCACGTCGGAGTTGAGCAATAGATAATAGGGGGCCTCCACCTGCTTCAGTGCCTGATTATAACCTTCGGCAAAACCGTAGTTCCGGGGCAAAGGGAGTTGCACCACTTCAGGGAACTCGGCGGAAAGCATGGGCAACGAGTCATCGCTGGACCCATTGTCGGCCACAATAACCAAACCCTCGGGCTGCGAATGCCGGATTACCGAAGGGAGGAAACGGCGCATCATGTCGCATCCGTTCCAGTTGAGTATCACGACGGCTATCTTGTCTGTCTTTATCATTCTAAAAAATGCGATTTTGAATAAATGAGGCTGCGGCTCGACTTAATGAACTATGGAATTTTTCAAACATTGGCAAAGGGTTTCGCCATCGGCGGAGAAGTCGCCGAGCTTCACCACGGTGAGCATATTGTCTGCCACAGAAGCCCCCTCTGCCTGGGTCACGCGGATATAATTGTCGGTAAACCCCTGCATGGGTTCGCCGGGACGGGCATGTTCCCACAGCACGGGCCGCTCGGTTCCTATGAAGCGAGCATAAAAAGCCTTGCGCTTCTCCTCCGACAAAGCCAGCAACCGGTTGCTCCGTGCATGTTTGGTTTGCGGTGTCACCACATAAGGTATTTGCAACGCCTTGGTGCCGGGCCGCTCGCTGTAGCTGAACACATGGAGCTGGGAAACGGGCAGTGATTCGATAAAGCGGAAACTGTCCTCGAAGAAAGCGTCCGTCTCGCCCCGCATGCCCACTATCACATCTACTCCGATAAAGGCGTCGGGCATGGCCTGCAGTATGCTATGGACTTTGCGTTCAAAGAGTGCCGTGTCGTAGCGGCGGCGCATCAGCTTCAGCACTTCGTCGCTGCCGCTCTGAAGAGGTATGTGGAAATGGGGCATGAAAGCACGCGAATGTACACAAAAGTCAATGACCTCATCGGTCAGCAAATTCGGCTCAATGCTGGAAATGCGATAGCGTTCGATGCCCTCCACACGATCCAGGGCACGCAGCAAGTCAATAAAGGTTTCGCCCGTGGAGCGACCAAAGTCGCCCGTGTTGACCCCCGTGATGACAATTTCCTTGCCTCCTTGCGCCGCCACTTGCTCCGCCTGCTTCACCAACGATGCGATGGAACCGTTGCGCGAACGCCCCCGGGCAATGGGGATGGTGCAATAGGTGCAGTAATAGTTGCACCCGTCCTGTACCTTGAGGAAATAGCGCGTGCGGTCGCCCCGGGAGCACGACGGCACGAATGTGCGGATGTCATTCGTAGGCACGCTGATGGCTTCGTGGCAGGCATCCCCGCCGGTCAACGCCCGTTTCTGCGCCAAACGCTCCTTGATATATTGCCAGACTTTTCCCTTCTGTTCCATACCCAGCACGAGGTCCACTCCTTCAAAGGCCGCAATCTCTTCTGCTTTGAGTTGTGCGTAACAGCCCATCACCACCACAAAGGCTCCCGGGTGTTCCCGTGTGAAGCGGTGGATGGTCTGGCGACACTTGTGGTCGGCCACATCCGTTACCGAACAGGTGTTGACAATGCAGATATCGGCCTTCTCCCCCCGGGCAGCAGTCTGCACCCCTTCGCTTTCCAACAAATCGCGCAGCGAAGAGGTCTCGGCAAAATTCAATTTGCAGCCCAATGTCTGATAGGCTGCTTTCATATCCTGTGATAAAGACATTTCGTATATAATATAAATATGTGTGCGAAGATAGTGCTTTTTAGTTGAAAAGTTGAAGAGTCGAGAAGTTTATCCTTCTCGGTCGGAACAGAAGCAAGCGTTTTCTCTGCATACCCATCAACAAACCAAGCAAAATGACATACCAAGCTGACAACGAAACGTTTCAAAATAAGAAATTGTTAAATAATCACGATAGAATTCAAAAAAAGTGGGGCTGGACTTGCAAGAGATGAAAAAGTCCGTACCTTTGCAGCGTTTTACAAAGGCAATTGATTGTTTTACTTAAAATTTTAATTCAAACAAAATGAAAAAGTTAGTTTTCATGTTCGTAGCTTTCGCTGCTATCTCTTTCGCTTCTTGCGGTAACAAAACTTCTGACGCTGCTGCCACTGACTCTGTAGCTGATAGCGCAGTTGTTGATAGCGCTGCTACTGACTCTGCTGCTGCTGACAGCGTAGTTGCTGACAGCGCTGCTGCTGACTCTGTTGAAGTTCCCGCTTAATTTTAAGCCAAGAACGTTTAGCTAAAGCAGCCAAGCGGAACTCGCGAACAACGAGAGAAACTGAAACCTGTGGAACCGTGTTCTACAGGTTTTTTTGTGCTTTGATGAAACGCACTCCACACACTGTAAAGAAATACAAGGCTCAGTAGAAATTCAGTGGGGGTAGGCGTATAAGTTAGCTATACGAAAGAGGAAGAATTTTTTGTCTGCGACGCCTCTTAGATTGGCTCGGAAGAGCTTTATTTTAGAGTTGAATGATTCTGCCATTGCATTAGAGGCT
>JALEYW010000063.1:0-4800 GCA_022773145.1 Bacteroidales bacterium | reverse complement strand
TAGTTTCTTTTTTTGAGGGAGCATAGCGGGCTATGTGACCGAAAAAACAAGGAACTAAATGCGCCCAAGAGGGGACAGATGATATATGCAAACTTTGATTAATCATATAAATATAAACTAATTTTAAACACCTACTTATAGATTAGGCAGTCCAAGCCGCTACTTGCGACGCACGTTGCCTTCGTTGTCAATATGCAATGGGGTGTCGGGCACATCGAGCCGGGTGAGGCGTTGCATTTCGCGGGCGGCACGACACAAAGCATCCTTCCGGGGACCGATGCCCTTTTGCTGGATAAAGGAGTGGATTTTCCCTTTCACAAAACGCCCATCATGGGTGAGCTGGATCTCCAGCAGGGGGGCATAGGCCAGCACGCCGGCCAGGCTCATGCCATAGGGGGTACAGAAATTTCCTAAACTGTAAGCTATGAAATGCTCTTTATATAATTCCACCGCCCGCACGACATGGGGACCGTGGCCGAAAACGACATCCGCCCCGGCGTCGATGCAGAAATGCGCAAACTCGCGCAGCGAACCGCGGTCCTCGTCGCAGAACATTTCCTTGCCATAGGGCAACCGGTTACGGCTGCTTCCTTCCGCTCCTCCATGGAACGATACAATCACAATGTCGCAGTCGTTGACGAGTTCGGTGACGATTTGCCGCACTCGGCGCAAGTCCTGATGGCGCACGGTGTATCCGTTGTGGCCGAAGGCGCACAGCCCATAGCGCACGCCGTTCCGCTCCACCACCACACGATCGGGATAACCATCTATGCCGGCGTATTGGATGCCTTGGCGGTTCAGGCATTCCATGGTGCTCTTTACGCCCGTTTCCCCGAAGTCGTAAGCATGATTATTGGCCATGCTGAGGAAATCGTAGCCGGCCTCGCTCAGCAATGAGGCATAGTGAGTGGGAGTTCGGAAAGCATAACAGATGGAGGACAGCTTCTTGCGTGTTTCGCCACTGTCGCAGAGTGTGCCTTCCAGGTTGCCTGCCGCCAAATCGGCCTTTTGCAAGACCTGCTGGGCATCAACAAACAGTTGCCGTCCCTCCCGGGGCGGCAACTGCTCCGATGGGTAGGTCGTACCCATCATGATATCTCCCGTAAAGGCCACTGTAACCACACTATCGTTCGTTTGGGCGAAACTTCCCATGAAACCCAACATGGCTAAGGCCGATACAAACCAAAATTTCACGATATTAATTTTCTACTATTCTACGCGCTCCAATGTAGCGGCGACTATAATAAGCTTCTTTGGAATCCGAAATTTTCACTCCCGAATTGCTGGCGTGAACAAAGGAAAAATTCTTACCGTCAGGGGCAACCTCCGTTACGATACCTACGTGTCCAACCGAGCGAGAGTTGCCGCGTCCGCCGAAGAACACGAGGTCGCCTTTTTTCAAATCGGCTATGCGTGCAATGGGCGTGCCTTGGGTGAACTGTGAGCGCGATGAGCGTAAGATGGATACGTTTTCCTTACCGTAAACGAAACTTGTAAATCCGGAACAGTCGAACACATTGGGTCCGCTGCTTCCGCGCGAATAGCGTGCGCCGAGATACTGCAACGCTGTACGGACTACACTTTCGCCAAAGCCGGCATTGTAGGAAACTGTGCGCTCTATCTCCACAGAAGTGTTTTCCTCCACTCGCACGGGAGCGACTTCCTTGACAATTCTTTCCGCTACCGGATGCGCAGGCAGTTTCTCAGGCATCAAATCCTGAGCATGAGCACTCATCAAGCTGAGCACACCAAACGCTAATCCGGCTATATACTTCTTAATCTGCACGTGAATAATCTTTATCTGAAATTAAATAACAAATCAGAAAAACCGACCTCAGGCAAGGAGGAATAATCTCATTTCTTGCACGAAAACAAGCGGGTGGTCCTTCTGCTTTTCTTTCAACGTTGGCAAAGATACGACGGAGAAGCCCAATATCCAAAAAAATTAATAATATTTACACCTAAATTTTTTTGTTCATTTATCAAATTGCACACTTATTTCCGCGGTGTGTAGGAATTTTATGGTTTTCGCTTGATTTCGACCGTGTGAATTGAGGCAAAAAACTATGCACATGACGAAAGCCGGATGGCACTTCAGGAACTTTTTTGTTTTAGAGCTGTGCTGTCAATTCAGTCGGGGGATGTGTGGGAAGAGTCGGCTGAAGATGCTGAATGGGAATGGCGGTCGGAGGAGTGAAGGGAGGAGTCGGAGTGTTCGTTTATGCCGTCTGACGAGGAAGCATCTCCCTCCGTTGCCTCGGGTTGTAGCGAATGGCGCAACGAGTCCGCCAACCGCCGTTCCTCCCACTGGGCGGCGTTGCGGGGCTCCTGACCCAGCCCGAGAAACTCCGGGAGGCGTTCACGCTCGGCAGACACTATCACGGGCATACCCTCAAAGGCATAATGATCATGCAGGACAACGATGTTTTGGGAATTCACCCGTATGCAACCCTCCGAAGCTCGCCGCCCGATACTCCCGGGTGCGTTCGTGCCATGGATGCCTATACCGGAGAAGCGTCCGGTAGCGAGGCGCAGGAAGTAAGGACCATAACAGCCCTTCACCTCCCGCCCATCGCGGGTTTTGTGAATCCAGTCGGTACTCTCATACATACCCGAAATGCGGAAATTCCCTTCGGGTGTGCGGTAGTCGTCCTTCTCCTGCTTGTCGCCCCGACGCAACCCGCAGGCAATGCCACAGGAAAAGAGCACGCTGTCGTTGTGGTTCACCACGTAGAGCCTCATCTTGGGCTTGCTGATATAGATATAGGTGTCGGTCCGTTGGAAATCCCTCACCCAGTCGGTGGAGTCCAAGGGGACGGTGTCGGTCAGAGCCTCCACCTGGTCGGCGGGAGCCTCGGGGATTTTCTCAATGGGCACCTCCTGTGTTACGTCATCGATGGGTTCTGCCGGCTGTGCGCCACGCTTGCCGCAGGCCGAAAGGACCAAGAGCACGAAAAGCCATAAAACGAGTTGCCGGCTGCAGTTTATGCTGTACATATTCAAGCTATTCGGTTATTTCGTTCAGGTAATGTCGGAACAGCGACCTACCCTGTTGCATTCATTCTGCGGGCAACTGCTGTGCCGCCTCACAAAGCTCGTCGTACCACGCCTGTCCGAAGCGGCGCACCAAGGGGGCTTTCAGAAACTGGTATAATTTCAGATTGAGACGGCGGCCTTTTTCCACAGCGGGGCGGCAAATATCCCAGCGATGGTATTGCAGTCCCACGGAACCGTCGCGGAAATGTTTCTCGCGGATGGGATAGAGTGCGCAGGAGATGGGCTTGTCCCACGCCGTGCGGCCTTCGCGGAACGCCTTGTCCGATGCGCAGTAACAGCAGCCGTCAGTGCCGTAGCAGGTGAACACGCAGTCGCGTCCCTTCACGATGCTTGTCACCAAGTCGCCTTCCGCATCGGTATAGGCCACCCCTTGGCGGTCAATCAGGCTTTGTGCCTGTGCGCTGAGGTCGGGCCACACCTCATCGAGCACATTCTCCATCTCCCCCACCTCGTCGAGGGTGAGGGGTGCGCCGCTGTCGCCTTCCACACAGCAGATACCCTTGCAGGCTTCGAGGTCGCAGCAAAAATATTCGGTCAGTATTTCGGAAGTGAGTATCACTTCGCCCACTTGGATAATCATATACAATAATCTTTACCAGTTGATAGGTGTCAGGCCGTGGGCAATGAGGTAATCATTGCAGCGGCTGAAATGATGGTTGCCGAAGAAGCCGTGATAGGCCGAGAGTGGCGAAGGATGGGCCGAACAGAGCACCAAGTGGCGGTTGCGGTCAATCACCCTACCCTTCTGCTGTGCCGAACTGCCCCAGAGGATGAACACGAGGTGTTCGCGTTCGTTGGCCAAACATTGGATAACGGCATCTGTAAACTCCTCCCAGCCGTGGCGTTGGTGCGAAGCGGCCTGATGTGCCCTCACGGTGAGCGTGGCATTGAGCAGGAGCACGCCCTGTGCCGCCCATCGGCGCAGGCTGCCGTCGGGAGGGAAGGGCCGTCCCGTGTCGTCCGCCACCTCTCGGAAGATGTTGACGAGCGAGGGCGGCATCTTCACGCCTTCCTTCACGGAGAAGCAGAGGCCCTCGGCCTGTCCCGGGCCGTGGTAAGGGTCTTGGCCGATAATCACCACCTTCACGCGGTCGAAGGGGCAGAGGTTGAAAGCATTGAATATCTCCTTGCCCGGCGGGTAGCAAGGTCCTTGGCTGTACTCCTTGCGCACGAAGTCCGTCAGGGCCTGGAAATAAGGGGCATCGAACTGGCTTTGCAGCCGTTCGGCCCAAGTAGCGTCAATATTTACCTTCATGGGCGCAAAAGTACGGCAACGGATGGGGCGAGCCAAGCGAAAGCGGCATTTTTCACGGTTCTTTGTTTCGTGGCAACTACGGCAAAGATAACGGCAACAACAACGCAGCCACCGAAGGGACGGGTGGAAGTACCCGCTCCCCGGTGGCTGCGCTTTACGTCATGCGGAGATTACCACTCCGTATTGTCGGACCATTTCTTCTCGCCGCCAAACTGTGCACCGTAGTCGTTGTAGTCGTCTACGGTCACATCGTCAGGACGGGAATAGCTTTTTTCGTTGAGACCGGGCGATGTGGCGAACACGCCTTCGGAATGTAGCAGCACGAAGTGTGCGCTGGGGGAAATATATCTTTTCTTCATGTTTCTGTTGTTTCTGTTGTTTCTGTTTGATATAAGGGGTGTTCTATAAATTAGGTTTTAAAGAATACCCCATGAGTGATTTTACTTATTCCGGCCGTCTGCTGTTTTTTAGAGCGACCTTTTGCAAGT
>JALEYW010000030.1:0-23552 GCA_022773145.1 Bacteroidales bacterium | reverse complement strand
AGCATGGGGTTGCTGCTGTTGATCACTATGTTGATTTTGTCCTCGGGGCGCAGCTTGAACTGCTGTTTGGCCTGCAAAGCCATACCGTCAAGGCTGGCGGCATCCTGAAAATAGCTCACGTCCCGCGGCACATGGCAAGATGTTACAGCCAGCAACACGGCACATACGCTGACCAGAAAGCGGAACGCACCACTGCAAAGCGTGGACAGGAAGAGATGGAAATACATATATGGGGAATTCATGAAGCAAATCTGTAAGGGTAAGCACCCATTAAAATCGCGGTAAACAACAATCAATCTGCAAACTGGATAAATTCAGGCTCTACCACTACGCCAACGGCCAGCAATCCCCGGAGTGCAACCACGAGTTGCTTCCGCTTTGACCCTCTCACGGTCAGGAGTTTACCCCGGAAGCCGTCCAACTCTCCTCCGACAATGATAATGTTGCGTCCACACATGGCAGCCGACACTTCATCGGGCGTGTAGTATTGGAACATACGCTGACTGTTAACGAGTGCCATGAAGCGTTCCATTTCATCGTCGGGCACCACCATGCGCTCGTTGGACTGGCCGCCACGCACAAAGCGATACTGCAGCGTAGGTGTCGCTGCCACGATGGGGTCTATCACGGAAGGCGAGTCGTGAACGAACACCAAATCACGCATATAGGGCACTTCGACAACCTGCTTCCGTCCCTTCCGGGTCACGACTTGCTTGGTCATCGGAGTGAAAACCGTTTCCACTTTGTCACGCAGCATAAGGTAGGCAGGCTCCTTGGCATTGGGCCGCTTCAAATCGCGCAACACAAACCATCTCTTGCACACAGCTTCTTTAGGCTCTTCAAGGGGCATCGGACGGCTATCTGGATGTTCCATAAATATGGCGAAAATTGCTATAAGGATATACTTATAAATCCTGCAAAAGTTTCAAAAGCCTTGAAACTGAAGCAGTTACACCATCTATACACAAAAGTTGAATAGTTTTCAACTATAAGATAATAAGAGAAATAAGCGTTGTGAAATAGCCTGTAATGTACTATCACAGCATCACATTCATTCCACATTACAGAAAAATCTCCTCACAGAGATTTCTGTGGTGCAAAGATACCGTTTTTTTTACAAAACAAACCAAGCTGTGGAAAAAATCACAAATCAGACAAACGGGTGACTAATTGGCCAACAAAATGAAAGGAAGACTGAGCAATTTGCGAACAAATCGTAAAATCCAAGGGGGATGTGGGCTGTGGGGGAAACGAAGAAAGGGGTCAGAAAACAAACCCTTCATTTGGAATAATTCATGTTTCGCGGGGTTGCGAAACTTATTGGTTATCAGGTTAGGATTGCTTCGCTCCCGGGGTGATGTGGTGATAAAGTTTGTCCTTGTGTACGAGTTATCATATTTGCGGAACCTTTTAATAACAATAAGTCCAGGGATTGAGGAAACAAGTCCAGGGATTGAGAAAACAAGTCCGGGACTTGTGAAAACTAATCCAGGACTTGGAAAGAAAAAACTAAGTATATAAACACGGTGATGACCATGACGTAAGCACAAACACGCATATATATACGTAATTTGGGGCTAAAGAAAATGGTTCAAAACTTCATCAGAGTAGATTTTCAACTGATTATCAAGGATTTCATACATGAATAATCAAGGATGCTAAGGTGCATCACCTCACCCAAACTGCTCAGAAGGTTCAAGCGAAATTATTAAACCAGATGAGTACACGCCAATGGGAGTGTTGTTCCCATCAGGATTTATATTTTTGGGGTATTACTATACGCTGGATATTGAATGATTTTGAATGTTCCATGAACGAAAAAGTCGGCCATTGTTTCATCACATTTGTTATTGGAAATCAAAGGATTTCATCAGCTGATGAATGATTGAAACATTTTTTCGGGGATGAAAACACGTATATAATATGGACGGGAAGTGCATGCACAAAGAGGTGGCGGAATTTATATTTTCCGACTCGTGCAGGAGAATAAAAAAATTGTTGCTGTACGGTAAAGGTCTGAGTTTTCATAATATAGGCGGCGGCTCGGCAGTGGAAAAGAAAAAACCTTCGGCTTTTTATTTTCCACTGCCGAGCCTTGCACTATCTTTGCACCCTATATGACTTACAAACAAGAAACCATAAAGCCGTACAGCGAAGAAGGAAGCAAAGGCGAACAGGTGGAAAAGATGTTTGACAGCATCGCACACTCCTACGACTTGCTGAACCATACGCTCTCGTTAGGCATTGACAAACATTGGCGCAAGGCGGCCATCGATGCGTTGCGACCGCATCAACCTCAGCAGATTTTGGACGTGGCCACAGGAACAGGCGACTTTGCCATCCTGGCAGCCAAAGAACTCCAACCACAGGCTCTACTCGGTGTGGACTTGTCGGAAGGAATGATGGAAGTGGGCCGGAAAAAGGTAAAAGCCGCCGGGTTGGACTCCATCGTGCATTTCCAAAAGGAGGACTGCCTGCATCTGTCGCTACCGTCCGACTCGTTCGATGCGGTCATGGTGGCCTACGGCATCCGGAACTTTGAGGATCTGGACAAGGGGCTGAAAGAGATGCTGCGCGTGATGCGTCCGGGGGGCCGGCTGGTAATCATCGAACTGACCGCGCCCGTCAGATTTCCCATGAAGCAACTGTTCTGGCTCTATTCGCACGTGCTGATGCCTACCATCGGCAAAATCATTTCGCGCGACAAACAAGCCTACGCTTACCTACCGGCCACCATGGAAGCTTTTCCGCAAGGCGAGGTGATGCAGGGCATCCTACAGAAAGCGGGATTTCGGAATGTGGAGTTTAAACGCTTCACGTTCGGCCTGAGTACACTGTACTTAGCGAAAAAATGAGTTCTTCAACAAACGCTTTAACCAACATCGCTTTTATGACTAAAAACGAACTGAAAATAGTTTACATGGGAACGCCCGACTTTGCCGTTGAACCGCTCCGCAAACTGGTGGAAGGCGGCTACAACGTGGTGGGGGTCATCACCATGCCCGACAAACCGATTGGCCGGCACCAAACGGAGCTCTCGGCCTCGCCCGTGAAACAATATGCCGTGCAGCAGGGATTGCGCGTGTTGCAACCAGCCAAGCTGAAAGACCCTGACTTTATAGAGGAACTGCGCAGCCTCGAAGCGGACCTGCAGATTGTGGTAGCCTTCCGTATGTTGCCCGAAGTGGTGTGGGCCATGCCGCGATTGGGCACATTCAACCTGCACGCCGCCTTGCTACCGCAGTACCGAGGCGCAGCGCCCATCAACTGGGCCATCATCAACGGCGACACCGAAACGGGCATCACTACCTTTTTCCTGGACCACGAAATCGACACGGGACAGGTGATACAAAGGGTGCCGGTGCCCATTCTCGACACGGACAACGTGGAGGACGTTCACGACAAACTGATGTATCTGGGGAGCGACCTGGTGATTGAAACGGTGGACAATATCCTGGCCGGCGAAGTACATCCTATTCCGCAGTCGGAACTGATGACGGACGAGCCGCTGCGACCCGCTCCGAAAATATTCAAGGAAACGTGCCGCATTGACTGGACACTCGGTGTGAAACGCACTTACGACTTCGTCCGGGGATTATCGCCCTACCCTGCCGCCTGGACGGAACTGACGGTGGGCGGCAAAACTTCCGTGCTGAAAGTGTACAAAACAACGAAGGAGTTTGTCCAAGCATCCGAACCGACGGGCACGGTGCTGACGGACGGCAAGTCATTTATGAAGGTGGCCATGAGCGATGGCTATCTCCGCTTGGAAACAATACAACTGGCCGGAAAGAAACGGATGGAGATTAAGGACTTCCTAAGAGGGTTTCACGCACAGGGCGAAATCAAGGTTAACTGAACGGGAATAGTCATATAAGGTTATAAGGTTATGAGGGATTAGGTTATGAGGTTATAAAGTTACTGCCGTAACCCGGTTATCAGGTTATTAGGTTATGAGGTTATAAAGTTACTGCTGTAACGCCTGAATACCATCCTCTCAAATAGTAATCTTATAACCTCATAACCTAAAAACTCATAACCTAAAAGCTTATAACCTTATAACCTAATCCCTCATAACCTATGAAGATAGCCTCATTCAATGCAGCTTGACGAACACCAGGCTGTCAAGTTGGGAACAAAGGGTCAAGCGCGAGGAGTTGAGCAAAGCGATGCGGTAGTCGGAAGCGTTGCCGCGTATGCCCACCACTTCCAGCAAGGTGGTAGAAGGGTCGGTAATCAACTCGTCGCGGTCACGGAAGTGTACATAAGTCTGCGTAACGGACAGGCGGTCGCCATCGTGTACGAAACGGGCCACGGTTTCCCCGGTTTGTCCGTTGTGAGCCAATGAGCCGGACGTGATGCTGAGCAGCTGAAGTTGGAAGCTCCAATAGATTTTGGTGTCAGCCGGCCCTTCTGCCAAACGGGAGTATGTCCCGTCCGTGGCCGCTTCCTTGACGAACCTTTGCTTCAACAGCCATTTGCCGTCCAAATCGCCGTTGGCAGGCGTTTTGTCGCAAGAGGCCAGCAACACACTGATTATAGAGAGGAAAAGAAACAAGCGTTTCATGATTTCAAGGGGTTTAAGGATACTTAGAGATGCAGTATGTTCAGTATGCTCACTCCGCTTCGTCGAAATCCTCCGCACGAGCACGGGAGCGGAGCGGGAGGAAACCGGTTTTGGAAATGGTGAATTGGAATCCGGTATTGTTGCCCAAAAGGTTACCCCGGTCAATGGCAAAAGCCACCTTGGCCTGCCATCCTGCGGTAACCCACTTGCCGATGCTCCTGGGGGCAAAATGAAGCTCGGCCATGAAGCTGTCAGAGGTGCGCGCCTTATCGAAAGGAGCAGCGTATGTACCCAAATTGCGCTCGTGGCTGTAAAGCAAACGGTAGCCTAAGGACATCAGCGGATTGCCGCTCACGCCAATGTGGTGGGCGCGGAAACGGTTGCCAGTGAAATTGAACGAACCGTTGCGGTTGTACAGGGGTGAAACATACAAGGCGTTGCCCATGGCCTGCCCCCAGTGCTGCCAACCGGCATAGAGGTTGTGGTTATAGTAGTTGTCGACACCGCTGATCTGGTCGGGGACGGCAGCCGTTTGGTCATGGTACACCGGACCGCTCTGGTAGGTGGTGGTGAGATATTCGTAAGTGACATCAGACACCCACCGGTTACTGGGAAGGCTGAGGTCAACGCCCCATAAGCCGTCGAGCCAGCCGTATTCAAAGAACATCTGGGAATGGTCCTCAAAGAAGTGGTCGTAGTACACGCCCACGCCCCAACCTTTGCCATGATAATTCAAGCGGAAGAGCCAGCTGCCAAGGGTGTTGCCCGTGGCGTTGGCATAGCCTTCGCTGTCGGTGCTGTCGCCTCCCACGCCAAAGGTGGCATCCACAAAGTCCTTGAGACCGGTGCCCATGTGGATGGGTTCTGAAGAAACGCCGTCCCAAGTCAGGGCATTGTAAATGGTGCCGCCGAACATACAGGCCATTTCCAGGCCACCCTCGAAGGTGAGGGGGAATTTTTCCGCATTGCCCAATCGCAGATAACCGGCCTTGGAATGATAGAGTGCCTTGCGGGCATACCTTTCGCCGGGAGCCACGTAGTCACGCTGGAAACGGCCATCGGTCAGCATACCGTAACTGATGTGTCCGCGAATGGCGGCCCAATTCCCCTTACCGGTAATGTTCCAATATTCGGGCAAGCCGATGCGCACTTCGGGCACGGGACGGGCATTGATGCCGAGTGTCTGCGAGCCACTGCTCAGGGAGTTGTTGCGGAAAGCCATAGGATGCTCCTTGGCTCCGACGGTGAGGCGCAGCAACCTATAGTCAACATCGGCATAACACTGCTGCACCACGGCCTTACTGGTATAGTTATAAGGAATGACCACATCAAGGCCATAGCCGATTTTCCATTTTGGCTCTACCGGTGACCAACCGGGAGAACTGAACAGGCTGGCGCGGAGATAACCGTTTTGGGCATCGATGGACGAGAGGCCGTAACGGTTGGCGGTGAGCCAAAGCGGGGTCTGTCCATCAGCGGTGCTGACCTGCCCTTCGACCTTATAGAGCATATTGTCGGTGGCCCTGTCAAGCGCACTCTCCTGTGCCTGAAGCGTGAGGGAGGAGGGGAAGACAAGGGCAAGAAATGCGATAAGAGAATGTTTCATATCAACCGAATGTTTTGAAACAGAAAGAGGATTGCGGGTTACTTTTTATCCAGCTCCTGACTGATGAGCCGTGCCAAAGCCGCGTAATGAGGATTGGAGGATACCTTGCACTTTCCTTCCAACCGACGGAGTTGTTGATAAACAATGGGCCAAGGCTCACGGTCTTGCTCTGTCTGATAATAGTCGAGCAGGTTGCGGACCACCTTGCGCTGCAATGCCTGACGATAGGAGGTGAGCTCGGAACGGAAATCGAAGAGCTCATCCAAGAATGCGGGGAGGTATTCTGTAACCGGATAAGTGGGGGTGAGGCGGTTGAGCAACATGGGAGAGGTCAGCGTGGAGATAAAACCCACTCCCAAGGGATTGATGATGGACTGCACATTGGGCGTGAGGCGGTTGAGATAGGGCTGATCGACCAACCAACGAGGCTCTTCCACCACGTGGCGGCAGACGAACCGGAAGGCATCGAGCTGCTTTTCGCGGGGCTCATCGTAATAGACTTCGCCGGGCTGGTCCACAGTTTTATAGTCGCAATAGACACCGCCCAGGTTGCCGATAACATGATAGACATAGCGGCGGAACTGGTTAATCACCTGATTGTACATGGTGGAGAGGTTGCGGTGATAGATGTCATTGCTCTCGTAGGTCCACTCGGGCAGACGCTTCAACATACGCTGGAGGTTCTTGATGCCGTACTCTCCGGCTTTGACTGCATCATCGCCCAAGTCCTCCGTCTGGCAACGGGCATCATTCGTACGGTTGGTTTCGCCATCGCCGAACCACAATCGGGGATTTCCCTCCAAACGCGCCGTGGTGAGCTTTTCCAGTTCCCAATGGTCGCTGACGTCGTCGTAGGCATCGAGCATGGGACGGTAGCCCCACTCGATGGCCCACTCGTCGTAGTCGTTGATGCGGGGGAAGATGCCGGCACGGCCTATGCTGTCCTCCGGCTGTGCCACATAGTTGAAGCGCGCATAGTCCATGATGCTGGGGGTGTGGCCGTATTTCTCGACAAAGGTGCGGGAACGGAGGCTGTCGACGGGCACGGTGCTGGATGCGCCGAAATTGTGGCGAAGGCCGAGAGTATGGCCCACCTCATGGGAAGAGACAAAGCGGATGAGTTCGCCCATCAGTTCGGTGTCATAATTCATCTTCTGGGCGGCCTCATCAATGTTGCCGGCTTGTATCATGTACCAGTCGTGAACGAGTTTCATCACGTTATGATACCAGCAAATATGGCTTTCAATGATTTCGCCGGTGCGGGGGTCGTGTACCTGGGGGCCGTAGGCATTTTCAATGGGCGAGGCCAAGTAGCGGATGCAGGAGTAGCGTGCATCTTCCATCGACATGGTGCTGTCGTTCTCCGGCCATTCCTTACCCATGATGGCATTCTTGAAACCGGCTTTCTCGAAAGCTTGTTGCCAATCGTTGACTCCCTGGATGAGATAGGGGCGCCACTGTTTAGGGGTGGCGGGATCAATGTAATAAACAATGGGCTTCTTCGGTTCTACCAGCTCGCCGCGCCGCATCTTTTCCATATCGGCACTGTCTTTCGGCTCCAAACGCCAACGGGTGATGAAACGCTTGGGCTCGACGCGCTGCTGATGGTCGGAGAAGAGGGTGAAGTCGTCCGTGAAGTAGCCCACGCGGGGGTCGAACAGGCGGCGCATCATGGGCACCTTGGGCAAAAGGACGAAGGAGATGTTCAGGCCCAACGTGACCCGCCCCGTGAGGGCAGAGGCGTAATTGTTGCGGCTATTTGACATCCAAGTCTTGACAGTACGAACCTCTGTGTTGAGCGGGAAAGTCTTGATGCTTTCGATATAAGAAAGGTTGCCAAGCATGGAAGTCAAGCCGAAACTTTGCTTTGTATAATTGTTTAAGCCCAAAGCAGGATTGTCATCCATAAAGAACGGTCCTACCGAAATCTTGCTGGCGTTTTTCATTTTCCCTTCAGGAACAAAGGAACCGATGATGGGGTCTTCGTTGCTGATGACGATGGCACGGTTGATGGCATCGGCTGTGTCGGCTGTATTGACCAAAAGACGCGAACGGAGCAGAAGACGGCCATCGGGCGACTTCTGGAAGTAAACGGTCTGCTGGTTGGCCAATTCACCACCGTACTTGCCGGTATTGGCCGGAGTGGAGGTGTAACGAACTGTAACAAGCATTTCGCGCTCCAACAAACTGTCGGGCACAATGAAATACCATTTGGTTTCATTGCCGGAACCGCTTTTCACCACCTTGAACAGTCCGTTCTGGGTAGTGGACTTCTCCGCCGGTTGCGGCGTGTTAGTGTTTTTCTTCTTGCGTGCTTCGGACGGAAGTGCCACAAGGAAAGGCAATAAGAGGATGAGGGAAAGTAGTTTGTTCATAGTTGACAAGGAAAATGAGTCGGTTTTCATGAGATGGTTGCCATAAAGGAGGCATAGCCTTGCTCCAGACGGCTCAGCTCATAAGGGGCGAGCTGAAGGGAAAAATGGCCGGGCAGGTCCTTCAAGTCGAAATACAGCCGCAGGACACTGGCCATCTTAAAGGAAAGTGGGTCGCCTTTGCGGATGAGCATCACGGCGTAGTGGCGCAACAGGGCGTGGTCGGCCTCAGCGGTGCGGAGCAGACCGAAGAGCACATAATAGGCCACCGGCGTGCCGGCTTTCAGTAATTGGGGAGCGGCGAGTTCTAAGCGGTTGTCGGCCAAGAGGCGCACCAACAGCTCCGCCTGTGCGGCATCCACCGGCATGGCGAGAAAAGCATCCAGTGTCTTGCGGATGTCAATGGCGGTGGCTTCCTTGGCAAACTGCCCCAACACTTCTTCGTCCAACACTAACCGACCGGAACGGAAAAGGTGGCCGGCGGCTTTCAGGAAGGTGCCTAAATAGGCTTTGGAATGGCGCGGCACAATTTCCCCAAAAAAATGCCAGAACACGGATGAAGAACACCGCACCAGCAAATCCTCGGCCAACAAGTAGCCGGCCGTGCGGAACTCCGCCACCGTGAGCGACTGCAACCGGACAAATAGTCCGGAAGGGTCGTCGGCCACGATGTAAGGCAGCAGTTTCTGGCTCAAAGCGGGGTTATGGCGGTGAAGAGGCATGGGAAAAATGGATTACCTAATTAGAAAAGGACAAGGGCCTCAGGCTTCGCGCTTTTCCAAAAGCACCACGTTCTCCACATGGTGGGTTTGGGGGAACATATCCACGGGTTGCACGGCCACAACCCGATACTGGGTGTCGAGCAAGGCGAGGTCGCGAGCCTGTGTGGCGGGATTGCAACTGACATAAACGATGCGGCGGGGCGAAGCAAAGAGAATGGTGTTGACCACGTCGGTGTGCATTCCGGCACGGGGAGGGTCGGTGATAATCACATCGGGCCGGCCGTGATGGTCAATGAAGTCGCGATTGAGAATGTCTTTCATATCTCCGGCATAAAATAGGGTGTTGTCCAAGCCGTTGATGCGTGCATTTTCCTTGGCATCCTCAATGGCTTCGGGCACGTATTCTATACCTATAACCTGCTTTGCCTGATGCGCCACGAAGTTGGCGATAGTGCCGGTGCCGGTGTAAAGGTCATAGACCAATTCGCTGCCGGTAAGTCCGGCAAAGTGGCGGGCCACTTTATAGAGTTCATAGGCTTGCTCGGTGTTGGTCTGATAGAAACTCTTGGGGCCTACCTTAAATCGGAGGTTCTCCATGATTTCATAGATAAAGTCGGTGCCGGCATAGGTGTGTACTTCCAAATCGCCTATCGTGTCGTTGCATTTGAGGTTATTCACCCACAACAGAGAGGTAACTTCGGGAAAAGTTTCATGGATATGAGCCAACAAATCCCGGGCTTGTTTCTCTTCCTCCGCCGAACGGATGCAGAACTGCAGCAGCAACATCACCTCACCCGTGGCCGAAGTGCGCACCATCATGTTGCGGAGCAGACCGGTCTGGGCACGGAGGTCGAAAAAGGTTAACTGATGGGACAAAGCATAACTGCGTATGCCGTTGCGCAAACGGTTGTTGATGTCGTCCATCAAGTAGCAGGTGTCAATGTCGAGTATTTTGTCGAAAGCACCGGGAATGTGGAAGCCCACCGCGTCCATCACCTCAAACTTGGTGCCTGAGGCCACTTCTTCAAAAGTAAGCCATTTCTTATTGGAGAAGCCGAACTCCAACTTGTTGCGGTAACATTGGGTGTGGCGGCTGCCGAGGATGGGACTGACCTCTGGCAGTTCTATTTTGCCGATGCGCGTCAGGTTGTCCACCACTTGCTGCTGCTTGTAGCGGAGTTGTTCTTCATAAGGCAGGCATTGCCATTTGCAACCGCCACACACGCCGAAGTGTTGGCAGAACGGCGTGGCGCGCTGCTCGGAATAGTGATGAAACTTGACGACTTCCGCCTCAGCATAGCTGTGCTTCTTGCGCCGAACTTGCAGGTCCACCACGTCGCCGGGCACAGCATAAGGCACAAACACGACGAGGTTGTCGACCTTGGCGATAGCTTTACCTTCGGCGGCCACACCGGTGATGGTGATATTCTCTAAAAGGGGGAGAGGCTTTTTCTTACGAGCCATATGTTTCGATTATTCTGATATGTTTTGGGATTTGAGAAAGCGCAGCAGCAGGCGGGGCATGGCATAACGCTCCAACTCTTCTGGCTGCACAACGATAAAACCGGGAGGGAGAGGCAGGGGATGGGAATAAGTAACCCAATAACAATCTGCCCAAATGACTCGATGGGTCAACACGTGCTTACACTGCCGGGCCAACTGTTTCCAAGTGCCACCCTCCGGCAAATGGTTTAGAATGAAGGGATGCGACTGCACTTCCTGCCATGTGGCGGCATGGTCGAATTCCAACAAAGGCCATTCATACAGTCCTTGCCAAATATCACCGGCTCCGCGCCTGTGCAGCCAAATACCCTCCGAAGTACTTACTCCTATATATATATAGTAACGCTCGGCCACTTTGGTACGATGCGACTTGACCGGCCAATCGGCCACGCACTTCAGTTCGTTGGCACGACAGCTGTCGGCCAAGGGACAAGCCGCACAATCGGGCGAAGCAGGCACACACTGTAATGCTCCGAAATCCATCAGCCCCTGGTTGTAATCCGCCACATTATGAGCGGGCAACAGACTTTGGGCCAATGCGGCAAATTGCTTCTTGCCTTTTCCCGTATCAATCGGTTCGTCCACGCCGAAATAGCGGCTGAGTACGCGGTAGACATTGCCGTCCACCACTGCCAAGGACAACCCGTAGGCAAACGAGCAAATGGCAGCGGCGGTATAGTCCCCCACTCCTTTCAACGCTCTCACGCCTGCATAATCGGTGGGGAAATGCCCCTGCGCGACAACCTGACGTGCCGCTGCATGAAGGTTGCGTGCGCGGCTATAATAGCCCAGCCCTTGCCACAGCCGGAGCACTTCGTCTTCCGAAGCCAGGGCCAGGGCCTCCACTGTGGGGAAAGCATTCACAAAGCGCAGATAGTAATCGTAGCCTTGCGCCACCCGTGTCTGCTGCAAAATAATCTCCGACACCCAAATGCGGTAGGGATCGGAGATATTCCGCCAAGGCAACTCGCGCCGGTGCGCCGCATACCAATGCAGAATGGTCTCTGTAAAGGTCATCTGCTCTCAGGAATATGATTGAAATTAACCGGGGATTAAGCTGACGCTTTGTAAGATAAGGAAATACCATCCTGTCCTCACGTCTGCTTAATCCCCCAAGAACTCACGTTAATGGAACAGCTTGATACGCTGTTCTTCTGACAATTTGCAAATGAGCAGTTCATCATCCTTCTCTGCCACCACGTAACCATCCAGTCCCTGCACCACTACGCGCTTCTTACCGCAAGCATGCACGATGGTATTGTACGTATCGAAGAGATTGATATTGTCGCCCACGCTCACATTACCATACTGGTCTTTTCCCAAATGTTCGCGCAAAGAGTTCCACGTGCCGAGGTCGCTCCAGGGGAAAGAAGCCGGGTAAACGAAAATCTCCTCCGCCTTTTCCATGATGGCATAGTCAATGGAGATATTCTCACACTTGGGAAACTCCTCGTTGATATGCTCCTGCTCCTGCGGTGTGTCGTAATAGGGCAAAAGTTCCTCGAAGATGGACGAGATAGCCGGCTCATAAACGCGGAAAGCATTGATGATGGTGCTCACACTCCAGATAAAAATGCCGGCATTCCAAAGATAATTGGGTTGCTTCACATATTCCTGTGCCAAATCCAAGGAAGGTTTTTCCTTAAACTCGTCCACACGATAAATATGATGCGTTCTGGAGGAAGAATAAGTCAAGTCTGCTTTGATATACCCATAACCGGTTTCGGGACGAGTCGGTTTGATTCCAAGGGTAACCATTGCATCGGTTTCAGCTGCAAAATTCAGTGCGCCTTCCACCACCTCCTGAAACTTCGCCGTGTCAGGTACCACATGATCCGAAGGAGAAATGACCACATTGGCCTTAGGATTGCGTTTCTTGATTTTCCAACTGACATAGCAGATGCAGGGAGCTGTGTTGCGACGGCAGGGTTCGCAAAGAATATTCTCATGAGGCACTTCGGGAAGTTGCTCTTTCACTAAATACTCATAATCAGAAGACGTCACGACCCAAATGTTTTCATTGGGCACCAACCCCTTAAATCGGTCTACAGTAAGCTGAATGAGGGTGCGTCCACATCCTAAGATGTCGAGGAACTGCTTGGGTTTGCACTCACTGCTCACAGGCCAAAAGCGGCTACCTGCACCGCCAGCCAAGATAACGAGATAATTGTTGTTCATAGCATCTCTATTATTTGTCGGCTACCATCGTGCCTTGGATATATACGCGGGTGATGGCGTTGGTCGCATTGGAACGAACGGTAATGGGTTTCTTGAAGAAGCCCACAAATTTCCCTTTACCATTATAGGTTACCTTAATGACCCCTTTCTGTCCGGGAGCCACAGGTTCTTTGGGCGGCGTTGCCACCGTGCAACCGCACGAACCATAAGCCTGCTGGATAACCAGCGGTTCATTGCCCGTATTGGTAAAGACAAACTCGCAGGATTGAACATCCTTTTCTATGAATTTGCCAAAATCAAAAGAAGATTTTTCAAACTTGATGACAGCTTGCGCAAAAGCTGCGCTACACACAAAAGCTAAAGCCAGCAGTGAGTATACACGTTTCATCGTCATGACATTTAACATTATCATTACACACGAAAAACTGCTCACAGGCTTCCTCTTAACCGAAGCCTCGGGCGGTTTATTAAACGGAGCAAAAGTACAAGTTAATCTGTAAATAAGAAAATTTTGCAGATATAAATGCCGAATTCTGAAGTGAATGCCTACTTTTGCACTATGACTTCCACAGAAAAAATCATTCTTGGCATAGATCCCGGTACCAACATGTTGGGATATGGCGTAATAAGCGTGAAAGGACAAAAGGCTGAAATGGAGGCGATGGGTATCATCGACTTGCGCAAATGCCGTAACACATATCTCAAACTCGGACGTATATATGAGAGAGTGATAGGCGTCATTGATGCCTTCTATCCCGATGAATTGGCTATTGAAGCCCCTTTCTTTGGAAAAAATGTGCAGAGCATGCTCAAATTGGGCCGGGCACAAGGCGTTGCCATCGCCGCTGCGATAAGCCGCGAGGTACCTATCCATGAGTATGCCCCCCTCAAAATCAAACAAGCCATCACCGGAAACGGTGCGGCCAGCAAGGAGCAAGTGGCAGCCATGCTGCAAAAGATTCTGCATATCACAGACGACACCATGTTGCCCTATATGGACGCAACAGATGCCCTGGCAGCAGCCTATTGCCACTTCCTGCAAAGCCAAAGCCCCGAACTCACCTCCGGCACACCGCGTACCTGGGCCGCATTCGCCAAGCAAAACGCAGACAGGATACATTGATTCTCTCTAATTTCTCCAATAGTTTCTTCTTCTCTTTCGATCCAATATTCTACAAACCGTTATGAAGCAGTTTTTTGTCTTCTTCGTTTTTCTTCTCTGCAATTTGCAAGCCGCCTATTCTCAAGAGGTGTACGACTTGGTATTGGCTAATGCCACCCGAGCCGTCAACTCACCCACGAGTTCCTATGCACAGACACAAATTGCCCAATTCAAGCGCACCGCCCTCATTTATCTCAAACGTAAAGCGTTTGAGCAAGTCAAGGAAGTGCCGGCAAGTTTCCTCGACACGCAGGCCTATTATCTGTCGGAGTTTGTAACCTTGTTTTTCAACGAAATCTTGAAAATCAAGCACCTGGACGAAGCCAAGCGCAAGGAACGCATCATGTTCTTCATGGAGGCTTCGCTCTCCAATCCGCTCTACAACGACCCGGACGAGGAAACCACCATGTCGTTCATCACCAACGGCGGAGAGATTACGCCTTTTTGCATCAACACAAACTGGCAGAAAGCCTACGAGGCGGCAAAGTCGCAAATCAAATAAGAACTATTGAGTCTGTTTCAATTCTGAAGCAGACCATCAGCCCATAAAACTTCTATCCATGTACGATATTCAACTGAACGAAAGCGGCACACGCCACATGAGCATCACCCGCGAAAATTTGGAAACCATCCGCAAATACAACCTCTTCCAAGGATTGACCAACTCCACGGGTTACATCACCGAAAACGAACTGGACAAGTTGAAGCTCAACATCCGCGCACTCATTGCCTCCAGCCGGGATAACACGAAGGACTTGCTCGACCTCTGCATCGATGTCATCTACCACGACAAGATGAAGGCTTACGGACTGAAGAACCTCATGGCCGTTTATGAGGAGTATGCCCAATCATCACCCGAAGCTTGACCTTCCCTTATTCTCCAACCGCATGCCGCAACTCACCGACTGGCTGCCCACCACCCGCAAAGAGATGGATTTGCGCGGATGGGACACAGCCGACATCATTATTTTTTCCGGCGATGCCTACGTGGACCATCCGGCCTTCGGCGCGGCTGTCATCGGCCGCTTGCTCGAAGCCGAAGGCTATCGGGTTTGCATCGTACCGCAACCTGACTGGCACGGCGACTTCCGCGATTTCAAAAAGCTGGGGCGGCCGCGCCTGTTTTTTGCCATCGCTCCGGGCTGCATGGACTCCATGGTCAATAAATACACGGCCAACCGTCGTCTGCGCTCCGAAGATGCTTACAGCCCCGATGGTCGCCACGACCTGCGCCCGGAATATCCCACCATTGTCTATACCCACATCCTTAAACAGCTCTTCCCCGATGTACCCGTAGTTTTGGGCGGCATTGAAGCATCCCTCCGTCGCGTAACACACTACGACTACTGGCAGGACCGGCTCCGCCCCTCCATTTTGCAGGACAGTGGGGCCGACCTGATTATCTACGGCATGGGCGAACTGCCCCTGGCTGATTTATGCCGCACCCTGGAACAGCGGCTGCTGCACGAAAGGGAGGAGGCGGTATGTACCGCCCACGACTTCCGCCGGGCGATGCGCCAATATCCCGTCCGCCAGACCGTGACGTTAGAGCGGCGCGAAGATATTCCGCAGGGCATACGGCCCGAAGATATCGTGTTGCACAGCCATGAGCAATGCCTGGCCGACCGCAAGGCATACGCCGAAAACTTCAAGCACATCGAGGAGGAGAGCAACCGGCTCCACCCGCAACGCCTCATCCAGCCATTGGGCAATGCCTTCGTCGTGGTTCATCCGCCCTACCCGCCCATGACGACCGAGCAGATTGACCGCTCGTTCAGTTTTCCCTATACACGGCTGCCCCACCCCAAATATAAGAACAAGCGCATCCCGGCCTACGAAATGATCAAGTTCTCCGTCAACATCCATCGAGGCTGTTTCGGAGGCTGTGCCTTCTGCACCATTTCGGCGCATCAGGGCAAGTTTATCATGAGCCGTTCCAAGGAAAGCATCTTGGAAGAGGTCCGTCAAATCACGCGGATGCCGGATTTTAAGGGGTATCTGTCCGACCTCGGCGGCCCTTCAGCCAATATGTACCGCATGGGCGGACGCGACCGCAGCCTGTGCGAGCGATGCAAGCGGCCCTCGTGTATCCATCCCGCCGTCTGCCCCAACCTGAATGCCGACCACCGTCCGCTGCTCGACGTGTACCGGGCTGTTGACGCCCTGCCAAAAATTAAAAAGAGCTTCATCGGCAGCGGGGTGCGCTATGACTTGTTGCTGCACCCCTATAAAGACCAGCAACTGTGCCGTGCGGCGCATGACTATACGCGCGAACTGATTGTGCACCATGTGTCGGGCCGGCTGAAAGTGGCGCCGGAGCACACCGCCGACGGTGTGCTGCAACTGATGCGTAAGCCTTCTTTCCGGCTGTTCCACACGTTCCGTAACCTCTTCAACAAAATCAACCGCGAAGAGGGGTTAAACCAACAGATTATCCCCTATTTCATCTCGTCGCACCCGGGCTGCACGGAGGAGGACATGGCGGAGCTGGCGGCTGAAACGCGCGAGATGGACTTCCGCCTGGAACAAGTTCAGGACTTCACCCCTACGCCCATGACGGTGTCCACCGTCGCATGGTACTCGGGGTTCCATCCTTACACGCTCCAACCCGTTCGCTCGGCCCGCACGCCGCAGGACAAACTCCGCCAGCGCATGTTTTTCTTCTGGTACAAGCCCGAAGAGCGCAACCGGATTGTGCAGGCACTGCGACGCATGGGGCGCCCAGACCTCATTGCGCGGCTATATCCTAAGCACAAGAAGGGATGAGTATTCAACTTTCAGAAATGTCGAAAGTGGAAGGTTAGCAGGTTATGGGGTTAGGAGGTTATAAAGTTACTCGGTGAGCTACTTTGACTGCGTCAAACTGTATTTTTGTAACCTCATAAGCACGGGAGCGAAGCGACCAAAACCTCATCACCTGAAAAACTTAAAATTATCCAACTTCCATAATAAAGGCGTAGCCGGGAGAGGCAGGTAAAAAACCACTCTTCCGGCTACGCCCTTGTTTATTCCGTTGTCTGTCTATTTTCTCATTTCCTCCACCAGGGTTTTCATGCCTTTGATTTTCTCTCCGGCAATGCGCCGCAGGAGTTGTTTGAGCTGCGAGCGGAGCACGGCGGCGTAGGCGTAGTGAGGCCCCACGTCGATGCGACCTATCTGCGCCGCCTTCAAGCCCCCTTTTTTACAGAGGAAGCCCAGCACGTCCGCCTTGCTGAGTTTGTCCTGTTTACCCCTGCCAATGTACAACACGCCGTAACGTGCCGGTGTAGGCATTTGCGTTTCCGCCCCTTCGGGCCAGACATAATCCTCTGCATTTCCTGCAAACTCCGGCAACGTTTCGGTCGGGCCCGTCAGCAGATAGGCGTTGCCATCCGCCTGCCAACGCGCCGTTCGTCCGTTGCGGTGGGTATAGTCTTCCTTGCGCAGGGGGAGGTGATAATGCACCACGGCACGCACTTCGGGAATATCGAGGCCGCGCGCCGCCAAGTCGGTACTCACCAACACGTTGGCCGCACCGCAGCGGAAGCGGTAGAGTGCGCGCTCACGCCACATCTGTTCCATGCCACCATGGTAAAGTGCTGCCTCGAAACCTTTCTCCCGCAAATACTGCCCTACCCTTTCCACGCTCTCTCGATGCGCCACAAAGACAATGGCCGGCTCTCCTTTCAGGCAAGCCAGCAGGCGGCCGGCTGTTTCCAGTTTGTCGGGTTGCGGCGAACTTACCCTGAATGTCCGGATACGTCCGTCAGTTTGCGGTGCGGTTTCCTGAAGAAAGTCCAGCGTAATGGGACTTCCGGCTGTTGCCCGTAGCATGAACGAGGGAATAACTTCTGCCCGCGTGGCAGACAACAGCCACACACTGCCTGCCCGCACATCGCCGACAATGTGTTCCATCTGCGTGCGGAAACCGAGTTCAAGGCATTTGTCGAACTCATCGAACACCAACACACGCACACCGTCGGGCTGAAGGTTTTGTTTGGCCAAATGGTCGCACAATCGGCCGGGGGTAGCCACGACCAAATGGGGGTTCACCCGTCGTAGCGACCGATGTTCTTCCATGGTGGGCCGCCCGCCATAAAGACAGAGATGCCGCAAAGGTGTTTTCATCCGTTTCAGCACGTCCTCATGCTGTAAGGCCAGCTCCCGGGTGGGCACCACCACCACGGCTTGCAGCGAATCGGCGTTTTCATCCAAGCGTTCGAGCAAGGGCAACAGAAAAGCGAGGGTCTTGCCGGAACCTGTGGGTGAGAGCAATACGACTCCGCCGCGTTGCCTGCCCACCTGATACATCTGTTGTTGCATATCGGTGAGCGACTCCAGACCTAAGCGGCTGAGTATTTCGTCAATTGGGAATTTCATAAAGAAGAAGGAATAATCTTAATGAATAATGTATAGTGTATAAAGTATAATTGGCTGCGCCATGGGGTATTGCCACCTCAGCGCAGCCAAATTATTCTGTTGACGACAACCCAAACAACAGAAGACAACATTTTCGGCCGATGATGCTTAAACCAAACACAGACAACACACACAAGGCATGAGTGGTTTGGATTGTCTAAGTTGTCGTCCACTCAGTGCAGCACTTTACTCATTGAACAGAGCGTCGTCAGCATTTGCCGGGTTCTCCACATCAGTACCCTCGTCAGCCGGCGTTTCATCGTCCTGCAACGGAGTTTCAGCCTGCGGATTGAGTATCTGCGACTGCAAATTTGTCAGCTGTCGGCTGTGGGGTGCCAGTTTCAGCCCTTCTTCTGCCACGGCCAAAGCCTCCTCCGTTCGTCCCATCTTGTTGAGGGCAATACCCTTTTGCCAGAGATAGAACACCTTGCGCGACACAACGTCGGCCACCTGCGGGTCTTGCAGAATATCGTCGACTACTTGGATGAAACTATCGAAATCGAGCAGCGGCAGATAATAGTTAAGTGCCAAGAACTGTTTTGTGGTGAGCGTATCAGCCAACAGGTGGCGGTGGTCTTCGAGGAACTTCACGGCCTTATCGCGCATGGTTGGTTTGTCCTCCTCCGCTGCCTGCTTGAAGTTCGACACATAGAGAGTGACCAAATCCTTTACGCAACTTTCCACCTTCTCACCGGCTTCGATGGCCTTGCCATACAATTCTTCGGCCAGGGCATAGTCTTTAGCCAAATAGGCTTTCTTGGCTTGAGAGTAATAGACACAAGGATTATACTGTTCTCCCGTAGCCGTATGTCCCCCCGTGCGCGGTGCATTGGCCGGAGCTTGCTCTTCAATGGTATGAAGCAAATCCTTGGCACCTGCATTGTCGGGGTCAACCTCCAACACGTGCATCAACAACTCACGGGCAAACTGATAACGACCGTTGTCCATCTGGTCTTCAGCCAGGAAAATGACATCGCTCACTTTGTGGGGCAGATGCAGACTGTAGGCCACCAAGCCCTGCGCATTGCGTCCAATGCTGTAAACCACCTTCAACCCCTTGCGGAGGTTTTCGTAAAGAGCGGTGTCAACCACCTGTTGGATATAGAAATAGAGGTCTTTATCCGAACTGAAATCGCGGATAAAGCCATAACGTTTTTCCGGATGGTAATAGGTGATGCGTCCCTTGGCTCCCACGTAATCGCGACGTGGCTCTTCGTCAAAACGGTCGTCATCGTCAGCTTCGGTATTGTAGGAATAATGGTCTTTCTGTTCGGATGCGGAATAATTTTCCTCACGCTTGAAATATTTTCTGCGTCCGAACCTCGGATCGATGCGTTGCAGTTTATCCAAATCAATATGGCCCACCACTTTAGGCTCCATCACGGACGTAAGTCCAAGCTGGTTACCGTTGTCGGTCTGTCCGTCACCGGCACCTTCCGGCAAAGCGGATGTATCTTTCAATTCGTTATCCGAATCATCATAAACAGGAAGCTGAGTGGTCGAAGTGGCAGGTGGAACTATGGGAACCGGACATTCAGCACGGAAGGAATGCACATCGGAAGCCGCAATACCGTAAATCTGGCCGTTAGGCTGCCTGATGACAATCATACGGTCGTTCACGTATTCCATTTCACCTTTTACGACACCATCAGAACACGTAATCTCTAACGTGTCGCCCACTTTGTAATTTGATTTGATAAAAGCTAACATAAAAAGATTGATTGAGCGTTTTCTGTATTCATTCCTCGGGGCGTTATTCCAACGCCGGAGAAACACATGACAAAAAACACATTTATTAAACAATATGTGAATTGATTGACAGCGCAAATTTAATGTAAAGCTTCGGCATTGAAATAACTTTATCCAAAAAACTGGAGTTCGGAGCCGAGTGTGAGAACATCTTGCCGGCTTTTTGCGGTCAGAGAAGGCGAAATAGATGTTACCAAGCGGCAGCGTGGCAAGGTAAAAAGTTGAAAAGACAGAAAAGTCGGAAGGTTGGAGCTGACAAGTCCCGGAGTTGTTTTCTCAACTCGCCGAGTTGAAAAAAATAGTCGGCGACTTGTAAAGAGAAAATCCCCACTATGTATGCCATGGTGAAAGAGGCCGGCAAAACTCACCGGAAAAAATCATGAACGGTTTATGTGAAGGGTTTTACGCGCGCGCGTATATACGCATTTAAATTCCCGAAAAAAGTATTCACCCCTTCACACGGTGCTCGTTTCTTACTGATTTTCAAAGGTTTTAAGTGTGAAGGCTTTGAAATCAAAGCCTTCACACACGGCAAAGCGACTGTGAAGGGTTGGAGAGAGCAAGCCTTCACACCGAAAAAACGTTGGTAATCAAGAGAAAAACGGTATAAAACATTATTGTGGTGTGAAGGCTTTGAAATCCAACCCTTCACACTCTAAGCTCCTGAATATCAGGAGAAATGAAGCTTTGTGTGAAAGGGTGAATACTTTTTTGGGGATAAAAACGGTTCATCCGACATTTCGAGTGATACGACAGTCATGCAGGGCATATCATCACCTTAAAAACATATTTCTCATAACCTTTTCAAAATTAAAACTTCAGTCCTTGATAAAAAAACGCCTTTAAATGATAGTTTCTTTTTGATTTGCACTAACTTTGCAAAGGCATAAAGCAGAAGCCAGCGCAACGTGCCGACAGGAAGTTGTGTAGGCCATCTACTCCAATGAACAAACCTTAACACCAACCATAAAAAACAATTGATATGCTGAAGCAAATCGTCAATGGCCGCATCCTCACCCCTCAGGGATGGTTAGAAGGCGGTTCTGTTGTTGTAGAAGACAACAAAATCAAAACAGTAAAAGATTGTAACTGCCCTGAAGAAGGGGCCGAATTGATTGATGCCAAGGGGTGCGTTGTTGTACCTGGTGGCATTGAAATGCACGTTCACGGCGGTGGCGGTCGCGATTTCATGGAAGGTACAGAAGAAGCCTTTCGGGTGGCTGTTGATGCCCACATGAAATATGGCACCACGTCCATATTCCCCACACTTTCCTCTTCTACCATTCCCATGATTGAAAAAGCTGTGGAGACCTGCGACAAGCTAATGCAGGAACCCGATAGCCCCATTTTAGGCTTACACTTAGAAGGTCCGTATTTCAATCCCAAACAGGCCGGTGCGCAAATACCGGAATGGATTAAAGCGCCTGTAGCTGAGGAATACGAGCCATTACTTGAAAAGTCCAAGTGTCTAAAACGTTGGGATGAAGCTCCCGAACTACCCGGCTCCATCGACTTTATCAAATGCTGCCGCAAACACGGTGTACTGCCTTCCATCGGACATACACGCGCCACTTACGAGGATGTCCATGCGGCCAACGAAGCCGGCATGACGCATGCCACGCATTTTTACAACGCTATGCCCGTAGTCTACAAAAACCGGGAATTCAAAGTGCCTGGTACCGTTGAGAGCATCTTTGCAGAGGAAAACATGACGGTTGAAATGATTGCCGACGGCATACATGTGCCCCCCGTAATGCTCCGCATGATTTACCAAATTAAAGGTGTAGAAAAAACGGCTCTTATTACCGATTCTTTGGCTTGTGCTGCCACTGAAGGCGACGCAGCCTTCGATCCCCGCGTAATTTTGGAAGACGGTGTGTGCAAACTGGCTGACAGATCTGCCCTTGCCGGTTCCATAGCAACCATGGACCGCCTCATTCGCACGTGTGTGCAGCAAGCTGGCATTCCTTTGGAAGATGCTTGCCGCATGGCCTCCGAAACTCCGGCAAAAATCATGGGCGTATACGACAGAAAAGGTTCACTCGAAGCTGGCAAAGATGCAGACATTATCATGTTCAACGATGATTTGGAATTGACTTACGTCATGCAGATGGGCCACGTCGTTACAGATAAATTAGCATAAAAAATAAATTCACAGACCATTTGCAGAAAGAGTCGAAGGGTTGAGAGTCGAAAAAAATGACCAATATCACAACACATCTTATTTATAGTGTTGATTTTTTCGTCTTTCAACCTTTCTTCTCTTCTGTTTTATTTGATAGGATACCCCCATTGCCTTCCACTTTCGATACGTACGAAAGTGGAATACTTTATAGAGCAGTCCTTAAAAAAATAAAATCTTTTTTCCAGCCACCCAGTAGACATTCGGCGATGTAGAAAAATATGTCTACTTTTGCACAAAACGAATAAAGGGGTGTTCTATAAATTAGCTTGAGATGATTCTGCGACTATCGCGCCGTAGATGGCTGATTTTCATTAAGGAGCGTAGCGGGCTACGTGACTTTATGAAAATCAGCAAGATACAATGCGAGAGACACAGAAGCAGCCAAGCATATTATAGAAAAGCAAAACCCCTAAAACTAATTTATAGAACACCCCTAAAGGACATGGCAACACGTTATCTTGACCCCAAAGCGGACCTTACCTTTAAGAAGGTTTTCGGTGAACATCCTGATTTGGTAATCAGCTTTCTCAATGCACTCCTGCCCTTCAAGCATGAGGAGGAGATGATACAGTCTGTCGTATATCTGCAACCGGATATGGTGCCTGAAAATCCGCTGCGTAAGTACAGCATTGTGGATGTCAGGTGCCGGGATAATCGCGGCAGACAGTTTATCGTGGAAATGCAGATGGTGTGGTCGCCTGAATTCCAGCAACGCGTGATGTTCAATTCTGCAAAGGCATACGTAAGACAGCTTGGCAAAGGGGAAAACTATGCGCTTCTGGAACCGGTGTACTCGTTGAATATTGTGAATGATGTGTTTGAAAAGGATATTCCCGAATACTATCATTATTACCGCATGGTGCACGAAATGTATTCAGAGCGTGTCATCGACGGCTTGCATTTGGTTTTCGTGGAATTGCCCAAATTCACGCCCCAGACCATCAGTGAAAAGAAGATGCACGTTCTGTGGCTCCGTTATCTGACTGAAATCAAGAGTTCCACCTACGAGGCTCCGGCGGACCTGCTGAACAACCCTGAGATAAGCAAGGCTTTGTCAGTGGTTGAACAGTCGGCATATACCCCGGAACAGCTGCTGGGCTACGAAAAGTT
>JALEYW010000098.1:0-6790 GCA_022773145.1 Bacteroidales bacterium | reverse complement strand
CTACGACTCTATGCCCTGCATGACTGTCGCATCACTCGAAATGTCGGATGAACCATATTTTGTTTCTTCAATTGGGAATGTCAGTCAAGAGACCATCAAGAAATATATTGAAAACCAAGGGTAGCTGCGCTACCCCGTATTATTCATCCCCTAAGCTAAAGACATAGGGGTTTTCAAATACGCTTTTTATAAAGATATTAACAATTTAAATACTTGAATTATGTCTGAAGATCGTAAAACAATTTATCTCTGTCTGGCTCACATGAGCGAGGACGGAATGGAACAGAAATACGTCAAAGAGGCGTTTGACACAAATTGGGTGGTGCCGATGGGTCCGAACGTGAATGCGTTTGAACAGGACTTGGCGAACTTTGCCAATGGCAATACTGACGGAAGCAAGCTCGACCGAAAGGTGGTGTGCCTCTCGGCTGGTACGGCTGCTGTACATCTGGCTTTGCTGGCATGTGGCGTGGGTCAAGGCGATGAGGTGATTGTGCAGAGCTTTACGTTCTGTGCTTCCTCCCACCCTATCACCTATCTTGGCGCAACACCTGTGTTCGTGGATTCTGAGCCTACGACATGGAACATGGACCCGGAGCTGCTGGAGAAGGCAATCATCGACCGTAAGGCCGTGACCGGAAAGTATCCGAAGGCGATTGTGCCGGTGGCGCTCTATGGCATGGCGTATCAGATTGACAAGATCATGGCTATTGCCGACAAGTATGGCATCCCGGTGGTGGAGGATGCTGCCGAGGGTATGGGTAGCCGCTTCAACGGGCAGGTGCTGGGCACGTTCGGTAAGTTTGGCGTGCTGTCGTTCAACGGCAACAAGATGATTACGACTTCGGGGGGTGGTGCGCTAATCTGCCGCAATGCCGAGGATGCTAACACTATCATGTGGTACGCTACTCAGGCGCGTGATGCTTACCCTTACTATGAGCATACCGCCATCGGCTATAACTACCGTATGAGTAACGTGTGTGCGGGCATTGGCCGTGGACAGATGACGGTGCTTAATGACCACATTGCGCATCATAAGCATGTGCAGGAGTTGTATCGGGATCTGTTGAAGGATGTTGCTGGTGTGCATCTCCATGAGCAGCCTACCGACCCTCGATACGATTCTAACTTCTGGCTCTGTGCTGCGACGATTGACCCTGAGGTGCGCATCAAGGGACAGGAGAATGCGTATAAAGAAGTAATCAAGACGGCTGTGGGTGGTGCTGCAGGTGTGATTAAGGCTGTGGATAGTGCCACCACGGATTGCCAACCGAATGAGAACGTGGAGGCTCTGCGTGTGTTCATGTTGCAGAAGAAGGTGGAGTGCCGTCCGGTATGGAAGCCGATGCATAAGCAACCCGTGTATAAAGATGCTCCTGCATATTTGAATGGTGTGTCGGAGTCTATCTTCAAGGTGGGCTTCTGTCTGCCAGCTGGACCGTATGTGAGTGATGATGATGTGCGCTATATCGTGGATTGCATCAAGGAAGCAATCGTATGATAAAGAGATTGTTATTGGGAATACGCAAATTCTGCGTATTCCTATTCTGGCCACGAAAAACAGTTATTCATGAATTACTGCGCAAATAGGAAGAATATCAGCAGTTTGCTTAGCAGAATGATGGAAAAAGTGTAATTTTGCAATCGCTTTTTACACAATGGATATAGTCAAGAAGGATATAGGTGGCAACACAGAGGCTGAGGTGGTGCTCTATCAGCCAGACTCCAGCATACATATCGAAGTGTTGGTGGAGGGGGAGACTGTGTGGCTTACACAGCAGCAGATAGCAGACCTTTTTGGAACAAAACGACCGGCTATAACCAAACATCTTAGCAACATTTTCAATAGCGGAGAACTTAACAAGGATTCAGTTAGTTCCATTTTGGAACATACTGCCGCCGATGGTAAAACCTACAAGACATTATTCTATAATCTTGATGCTATTTTGTCCGTAGGATATAGGGTAAATAGTATTAACGCCACTTCCTTTAGAAGATGGGCGAGCACAGTCTTGAAACAATATCTGCTTCGAGGATATGCCGTACAACGGCAAATCCGACAATTGGAACGACAGATAGATTTGAGATTGACTACGCTGCAATCTCATACAGAAACTCAGATTGGAGAAGTTCGCCGCCAACTTCAGCAACATCAGGAGCAACTTGATTTCTTTGTCCGCACAAACCAGCCTCCTCATGAAGGGGTTGTGTTTGAGGGTCATCTGCTGGAGGGGCGCGAGGTGGCGGAAAGCCTGATAAAGAGTGCCAAGCGGGAGATTGTTCTTATAGATACTTACGTGGGTGCCGACACTTTCCATATTCTGGAGGCACGTGAAGCGGGCGTTGCAGCCACTATCTACACGGAGAAGACCGGGGTGAACATACAGACGCTACAGGCTGACCACGAAAGGGAGTATGGCGTGGGGAGGCATATTGAGGTGATGAAGTATCGCACCAGTTTTCATGACCGTTTTCTTATTGTCGATGAGGATGTGTACCATATCGGCGCCTCATTGAAGGACTTGGGTAAACGCCTGTTTGCTTTTGACAAGATGGGGCTGTCCAAGGATCTTATTCTGTCTCAAGTGAGATAAATGCAGCACATTATCATTCTTCTTTTTTGATTTTTATGGGTGAATAGGCTTTCTGAATACTTATTCGCCAAGATTATTGTGTCCTCCTTGTGGTGACACAAATTACGTTGGCAAAATGTTGCCAAATATATAAAAGCAAAAATCCTAACTGCTCATATTCAAGCAGTTAGGATTTCTTATGGTGCGCCTGATAGGACTCGAACCTACACGGCCGAAACCACCAGATCCTAAGTCTGGCGCGTCTACCAATTTCGCCACAAGCGCATTTGCGGGTGCGAAGATAGGGCTTTTGCAGTGAAGAGCCAAGCTTCGGAGAAATATTTTGGGAGGCGGAGCCGCAGCCGATAGTTGCGGGGCGGCAGCTGGTGCTTTCGGAATGTTCGCCGGGGGAGGCGGAGTCGCCGGGGTCAGGCATTATGCCTTGGGCTCGTTGTGTGGGTCGAGGACCTCGTAGCGTGAATGTCTGCTGATGTACTCGGGTACGATTTCCTTCATTTTGCGCACGGTTTCCATGTCGTTGTAGTGCGAAGCGATGTCGAGTAGTTCCTTGAGGTCCTTGTCGGCTTCTTCGTAGCTGTAGCTTCTGACCTCTGCGATGCGTATTTTGCGGTGGAAGGAGGGTAGTGTGCCTTCGTTTTCGTTGAGTACTTCTTCGTAGAGCTTTTCTCCCTCGCGCAGTCCGGTGTATTTGATTTGCACGTCGTGGCATCCGCTGAGCTGTATCATGCGTCGTGCGAGGTCGGCGATGCGTACGGGCTCGCCCATGTCGAACACGAAGATTTCTCCGCCCTTGCCGTGTGTGCCTGCTTCGAGCACGAGTTTGCAGGCTTCGGGTATGAGCATGAAGAAGCGGATGATGTCGGGGTGGGTAACGGTGAGTGGTCCGCCCTCGGCGAGCTGTTTACGGAAGAGGGGGATGACGGAGCCGTTGGAGCCGAGCACGTTGCCGAAGCGCGTGGTTACGAACTGCGTGCAGCCTTTTACGCTGCCCTCCTTGATGGCGTGGTCGAGGCTCTGCACATAGATTTCGCAGATGCGCTTGGAGCAGCCCATGACATTGGTGGGGTTGACGGCTTTGTCCGTGGAAATCATGACGAACTTCTTGACTCCGTATTTCACGCTCAGGTCGGCAATGATTTTGGTGCCCCACACGTTGTTCTGTACGCTTTCGCTGGGATTGTCCTCCATCATCGGCACGTGTTTGTAGGCGGCTGCGTGGAACACGTAGTCGGGTTGGAAGGTGCGGAACACCTCTTCCATGCGGTCTTGCTTGCAGATGCTGGTGACCACGGTGTGTGCGGTGATGTGGGGGTATTGTTTTTGCATCATGAGGCGGATGTCGTGTTGGGGAGTTTCCGCCTGGTCGATGAGCATCATTTCGGAGGGGTTGTAAATGGCGATTTGTCTGACCATTTCGGAGCCTATGCTACCTGCCGAGCCGGTGATGAGCACTTTTCGGCCGGTGAGGAGTGCGCCCACGGCGTCCATGTCCACCTGTATCTCGTCGCGCGGGAGGAGGTCTTCGATGTTGACCTCGCGTATGCGCATGCGGTCTTTTTTATGCGTTTGGTTTTGCCACTCTTCGGCGTTCTGTGAGATGTAGATTTTCACTCCGGCTCCGATGAGCTTGTCCTGTAGTTCGCGGTTGCGGAGGAAGCTTTCCTGTTTGAGGGGGCTGACGAGTACGGCCTGGATGTTTTTTTCGCGGATGAGCTCCATGATGTCCTCATGGATGGAGTAGATGCGTCGTCCCATGAGGCGTTCTTTGTACTTCTCCTTTTCGTCGCCGATGTAGGCGTCGATGATGAACTTCACGGGCTTCACGGAGCGCACCTCGTTGGTCAGTGCCACTGCTCCGGCGCGTGTGCCGTAGACAAAGGCGCGTACGGCGGTTTTGCCCACGAGTACGCTGTCGAAGAGCAGGCGTATGATGACGCGGGAGGCGCAGAGCATCGAGGTGGTGCCGAGGAAGATGCCCACCAGCATCCGTCCGGTGAAGGGGTAGAAGATGTCGGTCCAGCCCCAGTGGATGTTGGCCGTGTTGAAGGCCCAGGCGAGCACGAAGGCCAGGAGGCTGGCGTAGACCACGCGCAGGAGGTCGACGAACTGCGAGTAGCGCAGGATGCCGGAGTAGGTGTGGAACGCGCGGAAGCCGATGAGGTTGGCCGCGCAGCAGATTAGTACCGTGCGGCTCAGCAATGGCCATTCTCCTAACAGCTCGGTTGCCGGGTGGCGCAGGAGGAATATGGTGATTGCGCCGAAGAAGCACAAGCAGAAGTCGAAGATGACGATGCACCAGTAAGGCAATGTCTTTCGGCCGAAATACCAGTTGAAAAATTTGCTGAAAATACTCATACCATCTCTTTATTGTGCGAAGGTCTCCGGCAGGGGGCCATCGGAGCCTTCTTGTTCTTTCTGCAGGGCGGTGGTTTTACCGCCGTGGCTATAGGTTTGGGAGCCTGAGTGATAGGCTTTGGAATCTGAGTGATTGGCTTAGGAGCCGGGGTTAAAGGTTTCGGATGTCCTCGGGTGCAGCGGGTGCATAGGGTCCGTCCTTTGCTTCAAAGATGATGGAGGGTTCGTACACTTCCACCTTGTGCCATGCTCCTTGGGGCACTTGGCAACCGTAGTTGCCCTCGTTGGGGCATAGTCTGATACGGGTTGTTTCGCGGAGTTGGCTGTTGCCTTCGGCGTCGGTGGTTTCTTCAAAGATTACTTCGTCGAGTTTACCGCTGAGGCAAATCACTGTTTCGCTCGTGAGGGGGTGTCGGTGAATGGGCACTTGGGTTCCGGGCATCAGCGCGTTGAGCATACGTTGGCTTCCGTCGGTTGGGGCAGTGCGCATGTCTTGGCTTTGGCGCAACCGGGGCGATTGTGCCGCTTCTTCTAAGAGCTGTTCCAGACAGTTATTGTTGATTTCCATTGTGGGCAGGATGTTAGTTGTCGGGCTGTTGATTCCTTTTCTGAGGCCAAAACAGGTATCGACAGAATTGCCAAACGATTAGCAAAATACTTTTCATCTGCTGTTTTGTACGCCTTGCATTCCCACGGAAAAGTGGAATATGCACCAATGAAGCGGGGCAAAGGTAGCGTTTTTTTTCTTTTTTTATTTTTATTAGGACAGAAAAATGTGCAAACCTAAATTAAAAATAGTGCAAATAGGCATTTTTGCACACCTGAGGCTGCAATGCCGGGTTGAGAGGGGCTTGCGGCTCCCGGGGCGGCCGGGCTGTGGCACGGGGTGGTTATTCCTCAGCGTCATTGGGTGTGTCGAGGGTGTCGGGGGCTGCTTCTGCGGCGGGTTCGGCCAGGTCGGGTTCGAAATTCTCTTCGGAGAAATTGGAATAGTTGCCTCGTTGGTTGAGGGGTATGGAGGGTTGGTTGTCGGGGGTGTCGGAGAGGTCGGCGGGTGCGGCGATGTCGGCTGCGGAGTCCATGTCGGCCATGTAGTGGTTGAGGCCCATGAATCCCATTCCCAAGGCTGCTGCGATGCCTCCGCCCCACATCAGTTTGTTATGGCGTGAGGCGGTGCGCCGGGCGGGTTGTTGCGGCTGTTGCGTTTGCGGTTTTGCCTTTAGGTCGGCGGCCTGACGTTTGGGCTTCGTGGCGGGTGGTGGCGGTGGGCAGGCGCAGCATGCCGGCTGGAGGGCTGCCACTTCCAGCTCCATGCGTTTGAGTCGGTGCAGGAACTTCAGTTTCTCTTCGCGTTGGGATATGGTATCTTTCAGCAGGCGTGTGAAGTGGTACTGCTCCCTTTTTTTCGGGTCGCTTGCCACTTCCTGCATGAAGTGTTGCTTCTCTTCGTTCGGCATCGAGTCAGGATGAAGCAAGAAGCGGTCGATGAGGTCTTGAAAGTCTTTATCCATGATGGTCGTGCTTTAAGGGGTGTTCTATCAATTCGTATGAGGGGCTTGCTATCTATATTCGGCTTGGCTGCTTCTGCGTCTCTTGCCTTGTCTCTTGCAGATTTTCAATCCGTCGCGTAGCTCGCTACGTTCCATCGTTCAAATCGGCAATCTACGGCGCGATAGCCGCAGAATCATCTCAAGCTAATTTATAAGTAGGTGTTTAAAATTAGTTTATATTTATATGATTAATCAAAGTTTGCATATATCATCTGTCCCCTCTTGGGCGCATTTAGTTCCTTGTTTTTTCGGTCACATAGCCCGCTATGCTCCCTCAAAAAAAGAAACTAA
>JALEYW010000096.1:0-11576 GCA_022773145.1 Bacteroidales bacterium | reverse complement strand
TATGCAAAGATAGTGCAAGGCGAGCGCAATAAGCTTGCTTAGATTGCCGAGCCGCAGCCTATCTTATGCAAAGATAGTGCAAGGCGAGCGCAATAAGCTTGCTTAGATTGCCGAGCCGCAGCCTATCTTATGTAAAAGAGGAAGCCTGAAGCAGACCTTTTTCATACTCAGGCCACCCCAACGGCAACCGAAGAAAGATCTGACCCAACTCTAACTTTTTTGACTTCTTCAGACAGCATGCAAAATTAGCGAATGTTTTCAATAAGCCAAATGAGCAAAGATTGTTATTGCTGAGGTTATGAGGGATTAGGTTACAAGATTATCTTAGTAGGTTATGAGGTTATAATGTTGCTCTGGTGCCATCCTGCCCTTCAGACAGTTACTTTATAACCTCATAAACTAATCCCTCATAAAACCTACTACAGAAAGACAAAATGTTACACGTTACATGCACAAAAATTTAATTTCCCATGGTTGGTTGGCCGAGGCATCGGCGGTGGTGATGCTGCTGAGCGGTGTGGTGCTGACGTATCTGAGTTTCTTCCTCGGCGGCCGGGGCGAAGTGGCCGACAGTGTGCTCTACTACATGGCGCAGTGTTTGGTGCTGTTATGGAAATAAACGGCATCTCCGCTGGCTTAATTATTCATTACTTCATGGCTTACGCTCCCTGATAAGAGAATATGGCCCATTGATGCCGGGATAGGTTTATTGTTGGTATAGGAGGCAGCGCAACTTGTCCGACAACTTTCGTGCTCCATCCTGATTGAGGTGGTCGGTATCGAAGAAATCGGCTGCGGTGAAATCTGTATCGGAACGAAAGTCTTTATAGCGCACTTCGGGATGGCTGCGGAGGAAATGGCGAAGATGCAGTTTCATATCCTCCTCTTGGGCGGGCAGGATGGCAGCACGATAGGAGGGGCGCAAGGGCGTAGAAATCAGCCAGAGATGCGCCTGATGGTCTTTGCAGAAAGCAGCAATGTTTTCCAGATGGGCCATTTGCCTATTGGCGGACGAGAAGTCTTCGTATCGGTTGCGCAGGGCGGCAGTTGCGCCATCGTCCCATCCGGTGCTGCGCCGCTCAATGCGATATTCAAGGCCCTGCCCCGTCTTGCTCCACTCCATTTGTGGTGGTTGCCACAGACTCTTGAGTTTTTCGCAAAAGGGTTTGAAGGCTGTGAATTCCCAGTCATAAACACTGCCACGTGCGTGGATGTCGCAGTCCATATAGAGGCGGTAGCGGTTGGCCCAATACCAGCCTGCGCCGTCCTCGAGTTCCTCGTAGAAAGTGAAGTCGGAGATGGGGAGTATCACTATGCGAAGGCTGTCGAAAGGATAATGATGGAGCAGGTAATCGTCGTACTTCAGCGTTTGGGAAACCTGCGCCGCAGAAAAAGCGTTCTCGCCAAGTCGCTCGGGGCAAAGACCATAGTAGGTATGCGAACTGCCCAAGATGAGCACCTCTACCTCGCGGCTGTGGCGACTTAGGTAGGCGTGTTTGTACTTGGCAGGATTGGGCAGTGAGCGCACATATATTTCACCCATTGCCAAGGGCAACAGGAGAAGCAGGGCAAAGAGCGGAAGACACCATTCCGGTGGCAAGGAGTTGAACTTGGAGAAGAGCTTCATCGATGCGACAATCTTAGAATTGGAAATAGATAAACGCGGATTGCGTCCCACCCCAGTAGAAGGTGGCAAAGAGGAGGGCATAGTAAATGGTCCAACGCACACAGCGATACCTCAGCGGGCCTATCTGCGGTAAGTCCAAAGCATGGGCGCGATGGCGTGTGAGCCACTCCACTCCAACGACAAAGACCACAGGGTAGAGCGTGGAAAGGCCGCCGTAGGGGGTGTGGAAATGGAGGTCGGTGACCATGCGGCCCAAATGGCAGAAGGCGGCGGTGAGACTTTCGGAGCGGAAGAACACCCAACCGATGCAGACAAGGGAGAACGATTTCGTTAAGCCAAATGAGTAAAGCAAAACTTGTTTAGCTTTGCCTTGGCGAGAAATCGCACTTTTAAGATAGGTACAAAGCATGCGCACCAACCAGCCTATGGATGCCGTCACACGCTGCTGCCGATGTACAACCGCTGCACCATGTGCGCCTCGGGAGTTACGGCTCAGTATGTGGGGCACGAAGCAGCAAGCATGAAACACACCCCAAGCCACAAAGGTCCAAGCAGCACCGTGCCACAAACCGCTGAGCGTGAATACTACAAAGGTATTGCGCAACTGCCGCAAACGGCTGCAGCGCGAACCGCCCAGGGGGAAGTAGACGTATTCGCGAAACCACTCCATAAGCGAGGTGTGCCACCGACGCCAGAAGGTGGGAATGTCGGTGGCGAAGTAGGGCAGAGCGAAGTTGCGCGAGAGGCGGATGCCGAAGAGCCGCGCTGTACCGACGGCAATGTCGGAATAGCCCGAGAAATCGCCGTATATTTGGAAGGCGAAAAGCAATGTGCCCATCATGAGGTCGGTACCGTCGCTTTGGGGATTGGCATAGATAGCCTGCACCACGGGGGCCACGCGGTCGGCCAGCAGCATCTTCTTTACGAACCCCCACAGCACGAGGCGAAGTCCGTCCACAAATTGGGCATAGCCAACGCTGCGCGATGCCTGCATCTGCGGCAGCAGATGCTGCGCCTTCTCTATCGGGCCAGCAACAAGTTGAGGGAAGAAACAGACAAAGGCAGCGAAAGCCACGGCATCGCGACAGGCGGGGATTTTTCGGCGATAGACATCAACGACGTAGCTCAGTATCTGGAATGTATAGAAACTAATGCCCACGGGCAGGACAATACGGAGCGTGGGGAGGTCAGACCTAAAGCCCAAAGTGTGCAAGAGCCGGGCAAAATTGTCGGCAAAGAAACCGTAATACTTGAACCAACCCAAAACGCCCACGCACAGCACCACTGTGGCGATGCAGACCGCTCGTTCAAGCCTTGGCTGCCTACGTGTCACCTCCAGCAGGCAACCACCAGCAAATCCTAAGGCTGTCATACCGAGGATAAGGCTTAGGAAGCGCACGTCCCACCATGCATAGAATACGTAGCTGGCCAGGACCAACAGCACGTTCTGCAACGACAGACACCGGGCGGATAGTCGATAGAGCAGCAAAACGCAAGGCAGGAAAATCAGAAATTCATAGGAATTAAAGAGCATGTTATGGTTAGGGCTTATATAGGTGCAATGTACGAAACTGATTATTTGACTTGGTGGGGCCTCTGTTCGTGAATGTCTGGGGTGTGATTGCTGAAAAGAAAACGAGGGTGCGCCAATTATGACACACCCTCGGCATGATGGATTATTTAAAGCATACTGGAGTTCATCAGCATTGGTAGTCGGCCACGTCGGCAGGCGTGAGGTTCATCACAAACGTGTGGTGGCGGGCAATCTCGGCCTCGGCATGGTTGGCATATACGCGTACGCTCTTGCCGAAGAGTTCGGCGTTGGCCGTGGCGTTGTGGAGCAGGAGGTGGAGCATGATGATGTCGGCGGCCATCTCAACCAAGTGGCGGGCGCAGAGGTCGTGGTAGGCGGCATCGCCGGCTTCTTTCACCCGGGCTACGGCCTCCTCGAACTTGTCGGCCATGAGGTGGGCACGCTGTGCGATGCCGGAGAGTTCGGGCGACACTTCGGCCTGCTCAAACTCGCGCATCTGGGCCAGGTAGGAACCGTTCGTCACGTAGCGTATGGCGGCCACTACCTGCAGCTGCGTGGTGCCCTCGTAGATGGAGGTGATGCGGGCATCGCGGTAGTAACGCTGGATGGGATAGTCCATCATGAAGCCCGAACCGCCATGGATTTGCAGCGCGTCGTAGGTGTTCTGGTTGGCATACTCGGAGTTCATGCCCTTGGCCAGCGGCGTGAGGCTATCGGCCAGCTTGGCGTAGAGTTTCTGCTCCTTGCGCTCCTCGGGGGTGAGTTTGCGTTCGCGGCTGATGTCGTCGAGGGCCTTGTAGATGTCGACGTAGCGGGCGCACTGGTAGAGCAGGGCGCGGCCGGCATCGAGCTTGGCCTTTATCAGGGCGAGCATATCGTAGACGGCCGGGAACTGGATGATGGGCTTGCCGAACTGCTCGCGGTCGCGGGCGTAGGCCAGGCCTTCGTTGTAGGCAGCTTGGGAAATGCCGACGCTCTGGGCGGCAATGCCGAGGCGTGCGCCGTTCATCAGTGCCATGACGTATTTGATAAGTCCCAGCTTGCGGTCGCCGCAAAGTTCGGCCTTGGCATTCTTGTACACCAGTTCGCAGGTGGGGCTTCCGTGGATGCCGAGCTTGTTCTCAATGCGGCGCACGTTCACGCCGCCGTCGCGCTTGTCGTAGATGAACATCGAGAGGCCGCGTCCGTCGGTAGTGCCTTCTTCCGAGCGTGCCAGCACGAGGTGAAGGTCGGCATCGCCGTTGGTGATGAAGCGCTTCACGCCGTTGAGCCGCCAGCAGCCTGCGGCTTCGTCGTAGGTGGCCTTGAGCATCACGCTCTGGAGGTCGGAGCCGGCATCCGGCTCGGTGAGGTCCATCGACATTGTTTCGCCGGCACAGATGCGGGGGATGAAACGGGAGTGCTGGTCCTCGTTGCCAAATTCATAGAGGGTTTCGATGCAGTCCTGCAAGCTCCAGATGTTGCCGAAGCCGGCATCGCTCGCTGCCACCAGCTCGGCGCACATGGTGTAGGGCGTGATGGGGAAGTTGAGTCCGCCGTACACACGGGGCATGGTCATACCGTTCAGCCCGGCCTTCACCATGGCGTCCAGATTGGCCGCTGTGCCCGAGGCGTAACGCACGCGGTCGCCCTCATGGTGGGGGCCTTCCAGGTCAACGCCCTCGGCATTGTCGGCAATGGTGGTTCCGGCCAGTTCGCCCGTGATGTCGAGCACGCGGTCGTAGTTGTCCATCGCGTCGTCGAAGTCGAGCGGCGCATAGTCGTAGGTGTCCTTGTCGCGGAAATCTCTTTCCTTCAGTTCCACGATGCGCTTCATCAGCGGGTGGTTCAGCTCAAAGCGCAGTTCTGCGTGGTCAGTATAATTGTTTGCCATGTTGTTACTTGCTGTTTTGCTTGTAATACTTGATGAGTTTGGGCACTACTTCTTCCACGGAACCCGTGATGACATAGTCGGCCAGCTGGTTGATGGGCGCGTCGGGGTCGGTGTTGATGGAGATGACGATGCCGCTCTCCTTCATGCCGGCCACGTGCTGTATGGCACCGGAGATGCCGCAGGCGATGTACACCTTGGGGCGCACGGTAACGCCTGTTTGGCCAATCTGCAGGTCGTGTTCACAGAAGCCGGCATCCACTGCGGCGCGGCTGGCTCCCACTTCGCCGTGAAGCTCATTGGCCAGTTTGCGGAGCAGGTCGAAGCCTTCCCTCGAGCCCACGCCGTAACCACCGGCCACGATGATGGGTGCTCCCTTCAGGTTGTTCTGCGATTTTTCCACATGGCGTTCCAGCACCTTCACCACATAGTCAGCCTCGGGCACGTACTTGGCCACGTCTTCGTAGACGATTTCGCCGTTGTAGTACTCGGCCACCTTTTCGGCCTTCATCACGCCGCTGCGCACGGTGGCCATCTGGGGGCGGTTGTCGGGGTTGACAATGGTGGCCACGATGTTGCCGCCGAATGCCGGGCGGATTTGGTAGAGCAGGTTGTCGTAGTGGCGGCCCGTCTTCTTGTCGTCGTAGTCGCCGATTTCGAGAGCCGTACAGTCAGCCGTCAGTCCGCTGGTGAGGGAGGAGCTGACACGGGGGCCGAGGTCGCGGCCGATGACGGTGGCACCCATGAGGCAAATTTGAGGCTTTTCTTCCTTGAAGAGGTTGACGAGGATGCTCGTGTGCGGTTTGGAGGTGTAAGGATAAAGTCCTTCGGCATCAAAAATGTGGAGTTTGTCCACGCCGTAGGAGAGGATTTCCTTCTCCACCTTGCCCGTGATGCCGCTTCCGGCAGCGATGGCTTCGAGCTGCACGCCCAGTTCGTTGGCCAATTTGCGGCCTTTGGTGAGGAGTTCGTAGGAAACTTCCTCTACCGTGTATTTGTCAATTTCGCAGTAAACGAATACGTTGTTCATAATCTCAAAACAATAAGCGCGTTACCCAATGGTGTGGCTGTCCAACAATTCTTTTACAAGTCCCTCCACATCGTTGTCCGATGCCGTGAGCCTTTTGCTCTCCTTGGCCTTGAACACGATGTTCTGCACGGCTTTCACCTTGGTGGGCGAGCCGGCCAGTCCGCACTGCTGCAGGTCGCCGTCGACATCGGCCACGCTCCACTGCGTCACGGTGAGGTAGGGCTTTTTCTCATATTCCTCGGCATAGGGCAGCGAGCCGTCGGCAGGCCGTTCCATGGGTGCCAATGCGCGTTTGTACTTCATCACCAGTTTCGCATTGCGGGGGCGGCAGGGTGCTGCGTTGCCGTTGACGGTGAGGAGGATGGGCAGGGGGGCTTGCACGCGTTCGATGCCGCCGTCAATGTGGCGTGTAACGACCACTTGGCCGTCCTTGACGCTTTCGATGCAGGTAACGTAAGTCACTTGGTTCAGGTCCAGCTTCTGTGCCACCTGCGGTCCCACCTGTGCGGTGTCGCCGTCAATGGCTTGGCGGCCACCCAGGATGATGTCGGGCATACCGATTTTCTTGATGGCCTGCGAGAGGGCGTAGCTGGTGGCCAGGGTGTCGGCACCGGCAAAAGCGCGGTCAGTGAGCAGATAGCCGCCGTCGGCACCACGGAAAAGTCCTTCGCGGATAACGTCTGTGGCACGGGGAGGTCCCATGGTGAGGATGTGTACGGTGGAACCGGGATGCTGCTCCTTGAGGCGTAGGGCCTGTTCGAGCGCATTGAGGTCTTCGGGATTGAAAATGGCCGGCAGGGCGGCACGGTTCACCGTGCCTTCCGGGGTCATGGCATCCTTACCGACATTGCGGGTGTCTGGCACTTGCTTGGCAAGTACTACTATTTTCAAACTCATTGTGTGAAGATATGATTAAAGATTAGTTGTTCGCTGTTTTTGATGCGGCAAAAGTAGTTTTTTTAATTAACGATGCAAAGTAAAGATTTCAATATTTGCCCAACTCACCCCTATGTTGTGCCGTACGTGGTACTGTATGTTGTGTGTACCCCACCAACGCGGCGCGCTCGCCTCACCGTCAGTGCACAAAAAAACCGAGGTCTGCTATAGACCTCGGTATGTCGGAAAGAGGCGACTCGAACGCCCGACCCCTACGTCCCGAACGTAGTGCGCTACCAACTGCGCTACTTTCCGATTGCGGTGCAAAAGTAGAGCGTTTTTTTCAAACTGCCAAATATTGTCCGCATTATTTCTTCACTTCCACGTCAATCACCATTTTGGAATGGTCCGGGTCGTTGGTGATGAGGAGCACACGGCGGCGGCCTTTGAAGAACGTGTTGTTGGCATTGACGCTGATTTTGAGTTTCTCTGAGCTACCCGGTGCGATGCGGCGTTTGCCGAGGCTCACGCTGATGCCGGGGTTGTACACCTGCAGCGCACTGATGACGAGCGGGGTGCGCCCCGTGTTGCGCAATACCAGTTCGCCTGTAGCCTTTTTCTTCTTGCCCAAGGGGCCGAGCGAGATGTGCGTGCTGTCGATGACGGCCACCGGTGCCATGGCGTGTTGCATAGGCGTGTCGAGGAAGTCCGGCAGCAACGTGGCCGAAACGTTGATTTCCGTTTCCTTGCAGACACGGTCGCCGGGGAAGCGACTCAGGTAGATGCTGGTTTGCGTCAATCCCATCGTGTTCAGTCCGGAGCTGTTGAGCGTGATGAGCAAGTGGCCCGTGCGTCCCGGCCGGATGATTTCGGGGTCAGCCTCCACGGTGAGATATTTCGGCAGGTGCATCAGTTCCGGCGTGTACGATTTTTTGCCGGCATTGAAGATGCTCAGGGCAAAGGCCGGTGTGTCGCCCCGGTTCACGTCGTCGAACTCAATGTTGTCCGTGCTGAGGTAGTAATCGCCGATTTTGTAAGGAAACTCCATCGAAGCCTCCGTCTGCGTCATCGACACCTGTCCCATGAGCGTGAGGTACACGGGGCGGTTGTCCAAATCGGTATATACGGCAATGCCCTTTTGGAAATGTCCCAGCATTTCAGCGTCGTATGTGGCTTGGATAGTACCTGTGCCGCCGGGGCAGACGGGTGTGCGTGTCCAATCCACGGCGGTACATCCGCAGTCGGTGCGCACTTCCGTAATCCGCAGGTCGGTAGTTCCTTTGTTGGTGAACTTGAAGATGGCCGTGCGGGGCGTGTGCCATAGCAGTGTGCCCAGTTCCTGCGTGTTCTGATCGAACGACAACAGTGGCTGTGCGGACAAACTGGTATGAAGTGTAGAAAAAATGAGTGCAAAAAGGAGCGTTATCAGTTGTTTCATGTATCGATAAACTAATTCAAGTGGCAAAATTAGTGCAAGGCGAGTGAAGAACAAAATGAAAAGCCAATGGGTTTTCATTTTTTATTCCGAGCCGCAGCCAAAATATCAACTTAGAAAGAAAAAAACAACAGACTTCACGCGCGCATATACGTATTTTTTCCCCGAAAAAAGCATTCACTCCTTCACAGGCAGGTTGTTTTTCCTTGATTTTCAAGTATTTTAAGTTGAAGGCTTTGATTTTCAACCCTTCACACGGATGGTCGATAATTCTGTTGTTCATCTGTTGATTTTCAGTAGTTTTCCGGTGTGAAAGGTTGCAATTTCAACCTTTCACACAACTCCTCCTGCGATGTGAATGGTATCTCCTGCGGTGTGAATGCTTCTCCTGCGGTGTGAATACTTGAAAAACAAAGCCTTCACACTTAAATCGACTGAAAGTCAGAGGAAAACGAGCAGAATGTGAAGGAGTGAATGCTTTTTTCGCACATTAAATTACGTATATACGCGCGCGCGTAACCACACATTGAAAGGCTACAGATGAAGTAAAGTGGAACAATAAGAACGAATACCATTAAAGCATACGAGTTCCTGCAAATTCAACAGAAAGTCAACACCGCAGTGATTACCAGCTGACGCTCCTTTCACAAGTGGCAAACAATTTTTCTCTACTCGGCGAGTTGAAAAAAATTCTTCAGGAGTTGAAAAATTCATTCGGCGAGTTGTTGAACAGGAACGCCTTACTTGCATGCGTAGTTAAAAAATCGATACGATGAAACTCCACCAACTACCCCATACACATGAAAAGCGGAACTACTCCTGTAAAGTGGTTATACGGCTATTCCAACATTCACACACCATCCCACGCTTGCAGCACGTGCTTCAGTAAACTGTTTACTTCAAAACGCTTCTACTGTTACACTCATCTGTACACCACCTTACCTACCCGTAGACAGAACACCCCTACCCTACCGAAACACGAAAGAAAAGGGGAATGCCGTCTGTATACCCTACCAATACCTATTGATGGCACTCAGATATTAAACTGCTTGCCATTGCTACCGTCATCATATCCTTTGGCATAGCCTTCGCGGTAACCTTTGGTGTAGTTTTGCTTTTCGACCTGCGTATGGAAGTTGCTTGTCTCGTCGTACGATGCCCTGTGCGTTCCGACGGCCCCGTCATCGCATCCTGCCCCATAACCGTCCTCGTAGCCCGCTTCGTAAGGGTTGCGCTTGTCCTTGCCCAGCAGCGTGTCGGGCAGAACGGAGAAGTCCAGACTGTCAGCCGTGGGCGGCAGTAGGTCGGGGGCCACCGTGGTGTCGGGGATGGCTATGCGGCGGCTGGCCGTATCGGCTTGCAAGGGTGTGCTCAGTAGTTTTTGTCCTGTGGAGGATTTTTTCATGTACACAATGCCGCAAACCACCAGGAGGCAGCCAATGATAAACAATATGACGCGCCAGCGATTGCGGGGTTGTGATGAGTTATTATAGTTCATTTTTTAATGTTTTTAGGTTTCGATAAAGATTACAGTCTGCGTTTTCGTCCGGCATCAATGCGCAGGAAGATGAACAGCATCAGGGTGAACCCCCACAGCGACGAACCGCCGTAGCTGAAGAAGGGCAAAGGTATGCCGATAACCGGCGTCAGGCCCATCACCATGCCGACGTTGATAAACACGTGGAAGAGCAGGATGCTCAACACCGAGTAACCGTAGACCCGGCCGAAGGTACTGCTTTGGCGTTCGCTCAGGTAGATGAGCCGCAGTATCATGGCGAGGAACAAGAGAAGCACGGCAGCTGAGCCAAGAAAGCCTTCTTCTTCGCCCACAGTGCAAAAAATAAAGTCCGTGTCCTGTTCCGGAACATATTTCAGTTTAGTCTGTGTGCCGTTCATGAATCCTTTTCCTTCCAAACCGCCGGAACCGATGGCAATTTTGCTTTGGTTGACGTTGTAACCGGCGTTTCGATTGTCCTCGTTCATGCCCAGCAACACCTGGATGCGTTCCCGCTGGTGGGGCTCCAGGATTTTGTTGAGCGCGAAGTCGGAGGTATAAAGGAAAGCCGTGCTGCCCAGGGTGAAGAGGGCGATGAGCAGGCAGGTGCTGACGCGCTGCCCCAGCGACTGCCAAGCCAAATAGCCCGCCATGAAGAGCGTCAGCCCCAGCAGGCACCAGCTGATGTCGAAGGGGACAATCCAGCGCGAAACGCCCAGCGAGACCGCCACCACGGCTGTACCTATGCGGAGGAACAGCCGGCCATAGCCCGTGTGGGGGGCATACACCTGCACCATTCCGATGGTGAAAAGCCATATCATCAGGAGCACAGAAAACTCGCCCACGGAGCAAAGCGTACCCGGCAGTTCTGTTTCGCTGAAGCGGATGCCCACCACGAAATAGGCCACGGCAGCAACGGCGGTGAACAGGATGCAACCCGGCATGCCCTCACGGTAGAACATGAGGAAGAAGGCCAAATAGACCAAGGCCGAACCGGTTTCGCGCTGGAGGACAATCAGCACCATGGGCAGCAGGATGAGCCCCGCAGCCTTGGCAAAATTGCGCATATCGTTCAGGCTGAAACCATACTGATTGATGAGTTTGGCCACAGCCAGCGCCGTGGCGCATTTGGCGAACTCGGCGGGTTGCACGTTGCAGAAGCCCAGGCTGACCCATGAACGCGACCCTTTGATGTCCTTGGCGACAAATGGCGTGATGAGTAGGACGAGCATCATGCCCCAGTAGAGCAAGCCGGCCAGCGTGTCGTAGTATTTGTCGTCGGTCATGAGAATGACAAATGCAAGGGTAAAAGCGCAACCAATCCATACGAGTTGCTTGCCGGTGCGCACTTCCCAGTCGAAGAAGTTGGTGTCGCCAATTTCGTGGGTGGCCCCACAGATGCTGAACCAGCCACAGGCCAGCAAGATGACGTAGAGCAGGATGATGACCCAGTCAACGTGGAGAATGGGATATTTTGTCTGATTGTCCAACACCTTGTTTAATATTTAATGTATAATTTATAATGTATAATGGGGCCTGCGGCCATGAAGCAATGTATAATGTAAATGTATAAGTAGGTGTTTAAAATTAGTTTATATTTATATGATTAATCAAAGTTTGCATATATCATCTGTCCCCTCTTGGGCGCATTTAGTTCCTTGTTTTTTCGGTCACATAGCCCGCTATGCTCCCTCAAAAAAAGAAACTAA
>JALEYW010000082.1:0-11136 GCA_022773145.1 Bacteroidales bacterium | reverse complement strand
CGCTTACGGAATATTACGAGAAAAAGCACCCGCGTTAAGAACCGCCGTATGCCGAACGGCACGTACGGTGGTGTGAGAGGTCGGTAAACACGAAAATAGGAGATAAACAACCTATGATTAGTGTTTACCTCCTACTCGATTAAAACAGGCTGCGGCTCGGCATAGGAAAAGCAAATCCTTCGGCTTTCCTTTTTGCTCTGCGCTCGCCTTGCACTGCTTTTTGATTGGCAAGGGTGCGTGTGTATGAAATCGTTGTGAATTTCCGTCAGGTTGTGAAAAATTGTTGGATTATTGTGTTTTTAACTAATGATATTTGTTTATCTTCGCCGCTTCTGAAAACAATGATTGAGAGATATGAAACAGCAAAAGCATAAAGAGGGAGGGATTTTAAGCGAATACCGCGACGACATCCGCCAGGCAGTGGACGTGCTGAACCGGGGCGGTATCATACTCTATCCCACAGATACCATTTGGGGATTAGGGTGCGACGCCACCAATGCGGAAGCCGTGAAGCGCGTGTTTGAAATTAAACAACGCGAAGATGCCAAGGCACTGATTACGCTGGTGGATTCGGAGGCGAAGGTTCAGGCTTACGTGAGGGAGATGCCCGATGTGGCTTGGGACTTGATGGAAGTGGCGGACAGTCCTTTGACCATTATCTACGACGGCGCACGCAACTTGGCTCCCAACTTGTTGGCCGAGGATGGGAGCGTGGGCATCCGTGTGACGCACGAAGCCTTCAGCAACTACCTGTGCCTGCGTTTCAAGCGTCCCATCGTTTCCACCTCGGCCAACCTCAGCGGCCAGCCTTCGCCTCGATGCTTTGCAGACATTGCACCGGAAATCGTGGCAGCCGTCGATTACGTTTGTACCTCGCGCCGGCAGGAAACAGTCTGTCCCTCTCCTTCGCACATCATCAAACTGGGCGTAGGCGGTGAAGTAAAGGTCATACGATAGGTGTTTTTGAATTTATAAATTACAATTTATAATGGGTTGCGCCGGTATGGGCGACTTATAAATTCTAACTTATCTCTCGATGAGTGATAACAACCGACATACAAGTTTGCAGGACCGCATTGTCCTCAGCATTTCCGTTTGGACGCGAAAGCATCTCAGCGCCAAGCAATTCCTGCTTATTCTGGCATTGCTCGTGGGCATAGGTTCAGCTCTGGCCGCACAGGTACTGAAGCTCCTTATCCACGAGATTGAACATTTGCTCACATCGCAGTTTGATGTGACCCGTGCCAACTGGCTCTTTCTGGTCTATCCAGTTGTTGGCATCTTCCTAACGGCACTGTTCATCAAGTACGTCGTGCGCGATGACATTGGGCATGGTGTAACGAAGATACTCTACGCCCTTTCGCGCAAGCAGGGCAACATTCGGAGCCACAATCGTTGGTCCAGCGTCATAGCCTCCGCCCTCACCATCGGTTTCGGCGGTTCTGTGGGAGCCGAGTCACCCATTGTGCTCACGGGGTCAGCCATTGGCAGCCATTTAGGGCAGATGTTCAAGCTGGACCATAAAACGATGATTCTGCTCATTGGGTGCGGCGCGTCAGGTGCTGTGGCCGGTATTTTCAAAGCCCCGATTGCCGGACTGATGTTTACGCTCGAAGTGCTGATGGTCGATTTGACCATGGCTTCCCTGCTCCCCCTGTTGGTAAGTTGCCTGACCGCCACCTGCATCACCTACGCCTGGACAGGCACGCAACCCATGTTCAACTTTGTGCTCAACGACCCCTTCACCGTGGAGCGTGTCCCCACAGCTGTACTGCTGGGCATCTTTTGCGGTTTCATTTCCCTCTATTTCACCCGGGTGATGAACTCCTTTGAACAGGTGTTCGGCAAATTGGGCAATATGTATGCCAAGTTGGCCTTGGGCGGAGCCGTGCTGGCCGTGCTGATTTATTGTTTTCCGCCGCTTTACGGCGAAGGTTACAACACCATCTCCATGCTCCTTTCCGGTGGTGGCGGTGCCGAGGCCGTGCTGAACAACTCGCTCTTCTACGGTCATGCCGATTGGTTGATAGTCTATCTCTGTCTGATTATCCTCTTCAAGGTGTTTGCCACCACGGCCACCAATGGCGGTGGCGGTTGTGGCGGAACGTTCGCGCCCAGTCTGTTCCTCGGGTGTATCGGCGGCTTTGTCTTCTCGCGTTTGTGGAACGCCTACGGTGTGTTTGATGTGGCTGTTCCGGAAACGAACTACGCCCTGTTGGGTATGGCAGGCGTGATGAGCGGCGTGTTCCATGCTCCGCTCACCGGCGTGTTCCTCATTGCCGAACTGACGGGCGGCTACGACCTTTTCCTCCCCCTTATGATAGTTTCCGTGGCTTCGTACCTCACCATCCATGCCTTTGAACGCCACAGCATCTACGCCATGCGTTTGGCTCGCAAGGGTGAGTTACTCACCCACCACAAGGACCAGTCCGTGCTCACCTTGATGTCGCTCGATGCCATCATCGACAAGGAACGCCCCAAACTGCGGCCCGATATGTACCTTGGCCAGATTGTGCAGGCCATCAGTACGAGCAAATCGCTCCACTTTGCCGTGGTCGGTCTGGAAGGCAGTCTGTTGGGGGTAATCAATGTGAACAGCATCCGCAAAATCATCTTCCGTAGCGAACTGTACCGGATGTATCGTGCCGAGCAGCTGATGCAGCAGCCGCAGGTGACGCTCCGCACCGACGACAGTATGCAGACCATCATGGAGAAGTTTGCCCGTTGCGAAGCCGGCACACTGCCTGTGCTCTCGCCGGATGATAAGTATGTGGGCTTCGTTTCTCGTACCCGCCTCTTGGCCGCATACCGTCAGGTCATCAAGGACTTCTCGGAGGAGTAGGGGGGATAACCGAGTTACAGCAGTTACTGCTGAGGTTATGTGTTTTTAGGTTATGAGGTTATCTTCATAGATTATGAGGGATTAGGTTATGAGGTTATAAAGTTACTGCTGTAACGCTTCAATACTATCCTCTTAAATAGTAATCTTATAACCTCATAACCTGGGAGCGAAGCGACCATAACCTCATAACCTTTTATATAAATAAATTGTTCAAGTTATGCAGACATATGGACTTTTGGGTTACCCGCTGGGACACAGTTTTTCGGCAGGATATTTCGCGGAAAAATTCGAGAAACAGGGTGTTGATGCCGAATATGTGAATTTTGAGTTTCCCGATGTAGCATCGGCTGTCAGCCATTTGCGTAGCGTGGACAATCTCTGTGGCTTCAACGTCACCATTCCCTATAAGCAGCAGATAATCCCCTATTTGGACACGTTGAGTCCCGAGGCTCGTGAAATGGGAGCCGTCAATGTGGTGTGCGTGCGTCGAGATGCTACGGGAAACGTGCGTTGGCACGGCGACAATTCCGATTGGATAGGTTTCAGCCGTTCGCTCCAGCCGCTGCTGGACAGCAACCTGCACCGCCGGGCTTTGGTGCTGGGAACGGGAGGTGCCTCGAAGGCGGTGGTCTACGCCCTTCATCGCTTGGGGTTGCCAACGCTGTATGTGAGCCGTACGTCAGCTCCCGAACGTATCACCTATAATGATTTGACACCCGATTGTTTGGCGGAACACCTCGTGTTAGTTAACTGTTCGCCTGTGGGCATGTTTCCGCACGTGGACAAATGTCCCGACGTGCCCTACCATCTGCTCACTTCTCGCCATCTGCTCTACGACTTGGTGTACAATCCCCTTGAAACGCTTTTCATGAAACGCGGGGCAGCGCAGGGCGCAACGGTGAAGAACGGTCTGGAAATGCTCCACCTTCAGGCAGAAGCGGCATGGGAGATGTGGCACGACAGGCAGTTGCCGGAGGAATAATAACTGGTTATATGCAATAAGGTGATGAGGTTATAAAGTAACTGTTAGAACGGCTCCAAAAATCTTCCGCTCTATGAGTTATTTTATAACCTCATCACCTTGTTGCTTATAACCTGATAATCTTTTTATCAGATAAGATATTGTGAGGAAATGCTTTCGTTGTCCATCACACGGCGGATGGTTTCGGCCAGCATACCGCTTACGCTCAATTCCTTCACCTTGTCGCAGTGGCCGCGATAGGGGATGCTGTCGGTAAACACCATCTCTTGCAGTGCCGATTTCTCCACACGTTCATCGGCTGGGCCTGACATGATACAGTGGCTGGCGATGGCGCGCACGCTGTGTGCACCGTTGCTCATGATGAGGTCGGCAGCCTTGGTGATGGTTCCGGCGGTGTCAACGATATCGTCCACCAAAACCACGTCCATACCCTTCACGTCGCCGATAATCTGCATATCAGCCACCTCGTTGGCTTTCTTGCGGCTCTTGTTGCAGAGCACCATGGGGCAGTCTAAGTATTTGGCATAGGAAGCCGCACGCTTCGAGCCGCCCACGTCAGGAGTGGCTATGCAGAGGTTGGGCAGGTTCAGGCTCTTGATGTAAGGCAGCATGACGGTAGAAGCGTACAAGTGGTCAACGGGTACATCGAAGAAGCCTTGTTCCTGATCGGCGTGCAGGTCCATTGTCATCAAACGGTCGATGCCTGCCACACTCAGCAAGTCGGCCACGAGCTTCGCGCCGATGCTTACGCGCGGCTTGCTCTTACGGTCCTGACGAGCCCAGCCGAAGTAAGGCACAACGGCACAGATGCTGCGGGCGGAGGCACGTTTGGCAGCGTCAATCATCAGAAGGAGTTCCATGAGGTTGTCAGAGTTAGGGAAGGTGCTCTGAACGAGGAACACATCGCGGCCACGGATGCTCTCTTCGTAGCATACCTCAAACTCGCCATCGGCGAAGCGGGTTACGGTCAGATTGCCGAGGGGGCAACCCAGTTCCTGACAAATCTTTTCGGCAAGGTAGCGGGAGGACGTGCCGGAAAAAATCATGAAGTTCTTGTTGTTCATTGTTTTGGCTGTGTATGGGTTTGTTTGTGTGAGAGTGTCAATGCGGCTTTACTTATGCGTGGCGCGGTTTATTCCGTAGCTCGGCGCAAGCGTCTAAAGTGTTGAATAAGATCTTTGAAATCCTCTGTGGAGTGAATGCTGAACCGGTTCCATATATCCCCCAAGATAACTGCCCCTCCGAAGCCCAGCTCCTTGATGCGAGGCAGATTGTCCAACGTCACCCCGCCCAGAGCCATCACCTTCTTGTCAATCACCTTTGTAGAAGCCAATTCGCGCAGTGCCGTCTGAGTGAAATGAGCCGGATAGTCCGTCTTGGAAATGCTGTTGAAGATAGGAGAAAGGAATAGATAGTCGCAAGCCTTTTTATGCGACTTCACTTCGTCCGCCGTATGGCAAGAGCAGGAAATGTGTCCCTTATATTTCGGTGGCAGTTCCGGGTTGCGGTGGTTCAGATGGATACCCTTGAGGCCATATTCTGATTTAAGATAAAAATGGTCATGCACGACAATCCGCTTACGGTATGCTTCCGGTATCAGCGTAAGCAAACGCTCTGAAAAGACAGGTTCGGTTTCGGGCTTTCGCAAGTGCAGTATTTCAAGACCTTCATCGAAGAGGGCATTTAATATCTGGTGTTCCTCCACAAAGAAGTACGGAGTTGTCATTAAAATCAGTTTCATTATGCTCGAATCCTTTTGTGAGTGCAAATGTAGGACTTTATCAGTGAATAAGAAACCGGAAGGTTAATAATTCTTTCTTTGTGGGATTTTCTTCCGCACTTTGCCAACTTCATTTGATAATATTCGTAAAAATTTCTGTGGTTGAGGATTGAATTGCCGCCGTTTCGTTTGCCTTGTATTGCTCAGAGGCTGCACGACTCATCAGTATTTCCTTGGTAATGCAATTTCCTTGGATATTGCCGGACATGAAAGAAGGGCGCAACCCACAGATTGTTTGCAGGTTGCGCCCTTTTGAGGGAATGAATTAACTGTTCAGAAGGTCCGGGAGGGTCTGGAAACGGTACTGCCGGAGCGTGAACCGGAACGGGAGGGCTGGACTTTTTGTCCGGAACGCGATGTTCCGCTGCGACCCTGTGATACGCTGCCCGACGACATATACCTGTCTGACCGTCCCGTGCGTCCGGGAGAGGCTGTACCGCCTTTGTTTGGCTTGTTGTTTCCGGGCCGGGTGCTGCCGGAACTTTGGCCGCCGCCGGGGCGGTTGTTTCCGGGTTTGTTCACATTTACGCCCGTTCCCGGTCTGCCATTGCCGGGTCGGTTCACGCTGCCGCCGTTACCGGGGCGGTTGCCATCGGGCTTGTTCACGCCTCCGCCCGTTCCCGGTCTGCCATTGCCGGGTCGGTTCACGCTGCCGTCGTTACCGGGGCGGTTGTTTCCGGGCTTGTTCACGCCTCCGCCCGTTCCCGGTCTGCCATTGCCGGGTCGGTTCACGTTGCCGTCGTTACCGGGGCGGTTGCCATCGGGCTTGTTCACGCCTCCACCCGGCTGGTGGTGGTTGCCGTCCGGTTTGTGGTGGTCACCTCCAGGTCTGCCCGGTCTTCCGTGCTGCCCCTGCCAAGGCGGTTGGAAACTGCCCGGCCGCGTATTGTGGTGGTAATGGTCGCGCATTCCGCCTGTCCGGGCAAAGTGCATACCGTGATAGGGACTCGGGTCGTTATGGCTGCGCCGGCGCCACCCACGGCCACCGTAGCTCACGTAGATGGCAGGACGGTCGAAGTAATAATAGCCGTAGCGATAGTGGTCGCAGACGGGGTAGTACCACCCGGCGCGCACCCAACGGATAGGGCGGAGGAAATAGTCGATGGTGCGGAAGAGGTTGTACTGCCAGTCGAACAGGATGCAACGCAGGTCTGCATTTCGGTATTCCCAATAGTATCCCGAGCAGTCGGAAGCCGTGCGGATGCTCATGAGGTAGTCCAGGTTGATTTCATAAGCTCTGTCGTACTGTTCCGGCGTGAGGTTCAGTTCGTATGCCATTTTGTCTGTCAGGAACCATGCCCTTTGGCGTGCTTCCTCGTAGTCCATGGCCATCATTTTCAATAGTGATGTGCTCAATAGAAGTAATAGTAAGATAGACCTTTTCATAATTGCAGTCTGTTAATAGGTGAACCAATGAAGCTGTGAAGTCGAAGAGTTGAAAGTTTATCTTATGTGCTGGGCAAGCCGTTCGAGCAACAACCATTCAACTTCTAAACCTTTTAGCTTTTAAACTATCTGTGGCAAAGATAGTGCAAGGCGAGCGCAATAAGCTTGCTTAGATTGCCGAGCCGTAGCCTATTTTATGCAAAGATAGTGCAAGGCGAGCGCAGAGCAAAAAGTAAAGCCGTAGGATTTACTTTTTCTATGCCGAGCCGTAGCCTATTTTATGCAAAGATGCACCATAGGTTCAGAATGAAAAAGCTTTTTACTTCTTTTTCTCCTTTAAATCAACATTTTGCTCCATTTTTTTAGATTTTATTTAATAAATCGGCAAGTATACGCTGCGTTCCCTGTTGTGTTACTTTACATTTCGAGTGGCAAATCAGCATTCCATCTAAATCAAAACTGTCGTTTTGCTTTTATTCTTCTCTCGCCTTGCACTATCTTTGCATCTCGTTTCATGCATTCAAACAGACACAACACTATGGTTTCAGTAGACGGTCTTGCCGTAGAATTTGGCGGCACCACTCTGTTCAGTGACATTTCCTTTGTAATCAACGATAAAGACCGCATTGCCCTGATGGGCAAGAACGGTGCGGGCAAAAGCACATTGCTGAAAATCCTGGCCGGCGTTCGAAGTGCCACCCGAGGCACGGTGTCGGCACCCAAGGACACTGTGATAGCCTATTTGCCGCAACATCTGATGACGGAAGACGGGCGCACAGTGTTTGAAGAAGCAAGCCAGGCATTTGCCCACCTGCATGAAATGGAGGCTCACATTGAGGAACTGAACCGTCAGCTGGCCGAACGCACCGACTATGAGAGCGAGGAATATATGGCACTGATTGAGGAGGTGGCTACGCTGAGCGAGAAGTTTTATGCCATCGACATGACCCACTTCGAAGAAGATGTGGAGAAAACCTTGCTGGGTCTGGGCTTTGAGCGTAGTGACTTCGGTCGTCAGACCAGTGAATTCTCTGGAGGCTGGCGCATGCGCGTTGAGCTGGCCAAGATGTTACTCACCAATCCCGACGTGTTGCTGCTCGACGAACCTACCAACCACCTCGACATAGAGTCGATAGGCTGGCTCGAAGACTTTCTTATCAATAACGGAAAGGCGGTGGTAGTCATCAGTCACGACCGCAAGTTTGTCGACAACATCACCACTCGCACCATTGAGGTGACCATGGGCCGTATCTACGACTATAAGGTGAACTATTCTCAGTATCTGCAGCTGCGTGCCGAGCGGCGCGAACAGCAGCAGAAGCAGTATGAGGAACAGCAGAAGATGATTCAAGAGACCAAGGACTTTATCGAACGCTTCAAGGGCACTTATTCTAAGACGTTCCAGGTGCAGAGTCGTGTGAAGATGCTCGAAAAGCTCGAACTGGTTGAAGTTGACGAGGAGGACACTTCCTCCCTTCGCCTCAAGTTTCCGCCTTCACCTCGCAGCGGACAGTATCCGGTCGTGCTCGAAGATGTGGGTAAGGCTTTCGGTTCCAAACGTGTCTTCAGTCATGCCTCATTGACCATAGAAAGGGGTAATAAGGTGGCCTTTGTGGGCCGTAATGGCGAAGGCAAGTCGACGCTGGTCAAGTGTATCATGGGTGAGTTGGAACATGAGGGCACACTAACCTTGGGCCATAACGTACAGATAGGCTATTTTGCCCAAAATCAGGCTTCGCTGTTAGACGGTGAACTGACGGTGTTCCAAACCATCGATGATGTGGCCAAGGGGGACATGCGCACCAAGATACGCGACCTGCTCGGTGCGTTCATGTTTGGCGGTGAAGCCAGTACGAAGAAGGTAAAGGTGCTGTCGGGTGGCGAACGCACCCGTCTGGCCCTGTTGAAGCTGTTGCTCGAACCGGTGAACCTGCTGATTCTTGACGAACCCACCAACCACTTGGACCTGCGCACCAAGGACGTGCTGAAGCAGGCGCTGATGAACTTCGACGGTACGCTGATATGCGTGAGCCATGACCGTGACTTCTTGGACGGTCTGGTCACGAAGGTCTATGAGTTCGGCCACGGTCGTGTTCGCGAGCACCTATGCGGCATCTACGAATTTCTGGAAAGCAAGAAGCGCGAGGAACTGCTGCAAATGGGTATTCGGTAATTGGTACGCCTATTCTGTCGCCGCCTACGGTCTGTTTCGGGTAAAACAGCATTACCGTCGGCATCGACTGTATCATAGTTGAAGTCATAACGCCAGAATCCTCCGCAATCAGTACGCTTGACGATTCCGATTTCCGGCTCAGTGGTATCGGCAACCATAACGGTTGATGCCAGCCATGCCACCAAGGCAAGCAACGTTGTTTCAAATACTGTGTTCATAAGATGAGTATTAGCAGACTTTTTATCTATGGAACTTCAGACTACAAATATAGGTGGAAATCTTAATTTTTCACAATGTGAAAAGAGATTTTAGTTTAATAACCGTTTGATATTATCATCATCCTCGTCTTCCCATATGGTGGCTTTCACAAGTCCTGGAGTCGTTTCCTCAACTCGGCGAGTAGGCGAAAATAGTCGGCGAGTAGTGAAGAGAACTCCTCATGTTGTGTAGCATGGCGAAAGAGGCCGGTAAATCAAACTTCTTCATATTAATAGCTTTTTATAGTTGTTTTTTAGAATCATAAAAGTCCAGATTGTTTACATACTTGATACAGAGACATAAAACTCTGTACGCCATTTTGAGTTGTGCCCCATGCAACCCAGTCTTTTTCTTCATTGTCACATTCTACACCTGCATTTTTTAAAACAGTCTTGATTGGGGCAGACAAATTTGGCATACCATCCTTTTTGTAACCATCAAACTGGAATCCCCAATATGGCAGATGGTCCTTTGAGTCATATCCGTCCCAAACGCCCAACCATACCTTATTGTTGAGTTGGATGCCAAACGAATGATCATCTGTGGCAAGGACGATTCCTAATTGTTTTTCTATTTGACCTTGCCACTCCCTCATCATTGTATGTGATTGCTTTTTCTTCAGTTCGATTTTGAGGTTATCAATGGCATCCAATAATTCACTAACCTTTTCATGCTGGTTATCAAGAGCTGCTATCTGCTCATTATAAGATTTGCCTTCAATCTGAAGTTCTTTCAAAAGAAATTGTTTGATTTCGTTATTCATATTCTTGTCTAATGGTGATGTGTGAAACTTATTATCTAAAAAATCTATATACTGATCCAATGCACTGGAGATATGCGGTTCGTTGTCAATAGAGAGTTCTCGAAGCCAACTCGTAATATCGTATTTATAGGATTGTATTGTATAATGGCCTTCCCCCAGGTCTTCAAAAACATTGTTTTCATTGTTGTCATCGCACAAGGAATAATTTGATGGAGGTATGCGATTTGTAGGATTAAGATATACAACATATATTTGTGACATAACATATCCATACTTCTCCATACCTGTATCGTGTACATACCGATACACTTGGTTTTTTTGTTCTTCTGCCGCATTGACCTTGTTTTCAATAATAACGAACATATCATCGCTTTTAAGAGCGACATCCACTCTATCAGTTTCTCGTGTCACCTTCATGTACTCGTGTTGAAGTCCTAAGAAATTATTCAGAAAAGAAGACTGAATATATGGATGTTTTAGCATGTCTGCAAGAACAAGACTATGACCTGTTTCTTTGAAGCGTCCACGGCAAGCCGCCTCAATGACATTCAGATGGAACGGTCGCTGTGCAAAATGCCTTACCATTATATCAGATACTTGGTTGGAAAACATGATACATTCATGTAGTCCTTCAAGTTTACACTGAAATAGTCTGTTGGATAATCTTATAACTTCTACCATATTACAAATGCCTTACAATTTTCCGTAACAATAATCCATCTCTTTCAACTCACACCATCCTGCATCTTTGATTTCTCTAAGAAACAGTCTGGCACACATTTCTGCATCATCGCCTGCACGGTGGTGTTTACCTTCTGGTATATCAAATTGTTCACAAAGATAACCAAGCGAATTACAGCCAAAGTCATAATTGTGACGAGCTGCACGAAGTGTACAATAATAGTCAATATCAGGAGTTTCAAGATCATAGAACTCCAAGGACTTGCGAATA
>JALEYW010000081.1:0-35165 GCA_022773145.1 Bacteroidales bacterium | reverse complement strand
CGCTTACGGAATATTACGAGAAAAAGCACCCGCGTTAAGAACCGCCGTATGCCGAACGGCACGTACGGTGGTGTGAGAGGTCGGTAAACACGAAAATAGGAGATAAACACCCTATGATTAGTGTTTACCTCCTACTCGATTATCGACAGAAAAACCGGGTTTCAAAGCGGGAACTGAGCCGCCGCTGCGGTTTAGTGGATGAGTTTCTCTTTGAGCTTTGCCAGCATGTCCTGGGTCATGGCGTCGAGGTCGTACTCCGGCTTCCAGTCCCACTCCTGACGGGCGCAGATATCGTCGAGGCTGTTGGGCCAGGAGTCGGCGTTGGCCTGCTTCAGCGGGTCGATGTCGTAGGTCATCTCAAACTCCGGCTTGTACTTCTTGATGGCGGCCAGCACGCCTTCGGGGTCGAAGCTCATGGCGGCAATGTTGAAGGCGTTGCGGTGGATGAGGCGTGAGGGGTCGGCTTCCATCAGCTCCACTGCGGCGCGCAGGGCATCGGGCATGTACATCATGTCCATGTAGGTGCCTTTGCTGATGGGGCAGACGAATTTCTCGCCACGCACGGCACTGTAGTAGATGTCGCAGGCGTAGTCCGTGGTGCCGCCGCCCGGAGGCGTTACGTAGGAGATGAGGCCGGGAAAGCGCACGGCACGGGTGTCGACACCATACTTGCGGTAGTAATAGTCGGAGAGCAGCTCGGTGGTGACCTTCGACACGCCGTAGATGGTGCGGGGACGCTGGATGGTGTCCTGCGGCGTGTGGTCAGCGGGCGTTTCGGGACCGAACGAACCGATGGAGCTGGGCGTGAACACGGCGCAGTTGTGTTCGCGGGCTACCTCCAGCACGTTCCAGAGGCCGTCGATGCCAATCTTCCATGCCAGCTGCGGACGACCTTCGGCCACCACGCTCAGCAGGGCGGCAAGGTTGTAGATGGTATCCACACGGTGCTTCAAGGCAACGGTGGCGATTTGCTCGGCATTCGTGACGTCGCAAATTTCGTAGGGCCCGCTTTCGCGCAGCTCGCCGTGAGGCTTCGCGCTGGGTATGTATCCGCAAACTACGTGGTCGTTTCCGTAAATGCCGCGCAACTTCATCGTGAGCTCGGAGCCTATCTGGCCCGTGGCGCCTATCACCAGAATATTTTTCATTAGGGAAAGTATTATATTATAGGTTTCAAAATGCGAAGCAAAGGTGCATACTTTTTTTGAGATTTATGATTGGTGCAAAGAGTTTTTTGAAAAAAAAGCCTTTCCTTTGCCTCGTGCTTGGCAATGCCTTTGGCCAAGCGGCGCGACGATGACTTGCATCGTGCCAAACTACGGTGGAACAGATAACCTTAATTATAAAATCATGTACGGAAAATTTCAAGCACATCTTCAGAACGAACTGAACGAAATCAAGGAGGCCGGCCTCTACAAACAGGAACGCCTCATCGAAGGACCGCAGCAGGCTGCCATCCAGGTGAAGGGCAGCGAAGTGCTCAACTTCTGCGCCAACAACTACCTCGGCCTGTCGAACAACCCACGCCTCATCCAGGCTGCCAAGGACATGATGGACCGCAGGGGCTACGGCATGTCGAGCGTGCGCTTCATCTGCGGCACACAGGACATCCATAAAGAGCTTGAAGCTGCCATTTCCGATTACTTCAAGACGGAGGACACCATTCTCTATGCCGCCTGCTTCGATGCCAACGGCGGTGTGTTCGAGCCGCTGCTCACGGCCGACGACGCCATCATCTCCGACGCGCTGAACCACGCCTCCATCATCGACGGTGTGCGGCTGTGCAAGGCCAAACGCTACCGCTATGCCAACGCCGACATGGAAGACCTGGAACGCCAGTTGCAGGCTGCGCAGGAACAACGCTTCCGCATCATCGTGACCGACGGCGTGTTCTCCATGGACGGTAACGTGGCACCGATTGACAAGATTTGCGACTTGGCCGAGAAATACGATGCATTGGTTATGGTCGACGAGAGCCACTCCGCCGGCGTGGTAGGTGCCACGGGGCACGGCGTGAGCGAGTTCTTCAACACCTATGGCCGCGTGGACATCTACACCGGCACGCTCGGCAAGGCGTTCGGCGGTGCCATGGGCGGCTTCACCACGGGTCGTAAGGAAATCATCGACCTGTTGCGCCAGCGTTCGCGTCCTTACCTCTTCTCCAACTCCGTGGCTCCCGCCATTGTGGGCGCAGCCCTCGAAACCTTCAAGATCCTGAAGGAGAGCAACGCCATCCACGACAAGTTGGTGGACAACGTGAACTACTTCCGTGACAAGATGATGGCCGCCGGCTTCGACATCAAGCCCACGCAGAGTGCCATCTGCGCCGTGATGCTCTACGATGCCAAGCTCTCGCAGGTTTATGCCCAGAAGATGCAGGAAGAAGGCATCTACGTGACGGGCTTCTACTATCCCGTGGTGCCGAAGGACCAGGCCCGCATCCGCGTGCAAATCTCTGCCGGCCACGAGCGCGAACACCTCGACAAGTGCATCGCCGCCTTCATCAAGGTGGGCAAAGAGCTGGGCGTGCTGAAATAATTCCGCGCACACCTTAATAAATATTATTGCTGTCCGGTAAAAGTCCAGGAATGCCGATAACCATTGAAACCTCGGCATTCTTGGACCTTTACCGGACAGCAATAATCTGAAAATACGATACTCCGAGGGTAACATTATAACCTCATAACCCAGAGAGCGAAGCGACCTTAACCTGATAACCGATAAGTTTCGCAGCTTGCCAAACTTGAATAGGTATATACATTCCATTTTTCACGCAAAATATTATTTCTTGCCCCATTTTGAATTTCAAAAGCATAGCGAAACAAGAAATCTTTGTGTCAAAATGAAAGAAGGGGAGGGGTAAATGTTAAAAATCGGCGACAAAAATCTAAGAAACCTTTGTTGGTTAAATATATTAGCCTATTTTTGCCACCGATTAAGGTTTGAATATAGCCTAATCAAACGATTTAGGGTGACGAATGGTTAGGTCGGCACCCTTTTAGGTATATTGGAACGGATTGGTTTCCATCAACCAAAACCAACACCTCCAGTCCACCTTATCCTTAGAGCCTCCGAACTAAGACTTAACGCCCATCGCTCCACAGCTGAAGCTGACGGGTATTCCACTTTTTAAAGAATGTTTAATTAAATGGTTAAAGATATGAAGAAAAAGTTAGTGCTTTTGGGAGCAGCCTTGCTGCTTTCGTCAGCCACTGCTTCGGCACAAAGCCGGGTGACCGGTCGCGTAACCGATTCAAACGGCCAGCCGGTTATGGGCGCCACCGTGCGCATCCCCGGCACGAAAATCGTTACCACCACCGATGCCAAGGGTACGTTCAAACTGAATGTGCCCGCCGGCGCCAAGAAACTCGTTGTTTCTTATATCGGTATGCAAGCTGAAACGGTGAGCGTTGCCGGTAACGTGCAGGTTGTGCTCAAGGACAACGAACTCGGCGAAGCTGTTGTGGTAGGTTACGGTACGGCCCGTAAAATCGGTACCGTGGTAGGTTCCGTGAAGAAAGTGGGCAGCGAACAGGTTTCTGACAAACCCGCTCCCAACGTGGCCGACGCCCTCCAGGGCAAGGTGGCCGGTCTGCAGATTGCCTCTAACTCGGGCGACGCCGGCGAAATGGGCGACATGAGCATCCGCCTGCGCGGTGTAGGTTCGCTCGGTGCCGGCAACGAACCCCTGGTGGTTATCGACGGCGCACCCGCTTCGTCCAGCGCACTGGCCATGCTCAACGACCGCGATATCGAGAGCATCACCACGCTGAAGGACGCCTCGGCTACCTCTATCTACGGTTCGCGTGCCTCCAACGGTGTCATCTATGTGACCACCAAGCGCGGACGCTCCAACGAACAGGCCCGCATCACCGTTGCACAGCGCGTGGGCTGGAGCCAGTTGGCCAACGGTATCGGTAACCCGATGAACGCCAACGAACTGCTCCAGTTCCAGCTGGAGAACGGCATCATCCAGGCCGACAAATATGAAGAGTACAAGCTGCACGGTGCCAACACCAACTGGCAGAAGTACTTCTTTGACAACGCCGCTCCTATGTACAACACTGACTTCTCCATGCAGGGAGGTTCCGGAAACACCACTTACTTCGTTTCCGCATCGTACATGAAGCAGAAGAGCTTGACGCGCGTGTCCCACTTCGACCGCTACACCGTGCGCACCAACCTCGACACGAAGCCCAAGGAATGGCTTGCCTTCGGTATCAAGCAGAGCATTGCCTACACCGACCGCCGCTCTGACGAATGGACTAACTCCAGCGAAGACTTCCGCAACAGCGCACAAAACTCCATGGTTTCGTCCTACATGTACCCCGCCTACTGGGATCCGTACGATCCTGAATACCGCGAGGAGCACAAGATCTACGGCGGCAACTTGTACGACTTCCAGTACCTCCAGCGTCTCCGCCCCAGCCAGACCAACGACGTGGTCTACAGCGGTGTGGCCTACGCCCAGATCACTCCGCTCAAGGGACTCACCGTGAAGTCGCAGCTCGGCCTCTATGCCGCCGACTCGCGCACGTCACAGTACATGTACCAGTCGATGCCCGGCGTCGAAACGGGTTGGGCCTACGAAGGACATGGCCGCTCGGCACAGTGGACCATCACCAACACCGCCGAATACAAGTTCGACATCCAGAACGACCACCACGTCATCCTGCTGGCCGGCCAGGAAGGCATCAAGAGCACCTACAAGGCATTTGGCATACAGGGTACCGGTACGACCGACGACCGCCTGCCGACCCTGGGCAACGTGACCGAAGGCAGGAAGCCCAGCTACAGCTCCTACACCAACGAGTACCTGTCATTCTTCGGCCGTGCCGACTACAACTACAAGGAGAAGTACTACGCCAACTTCACCGTGCGCAACGACCAGTGCTCGCGCTTCGGTAGCAAGAACCGCTCGGCCAACTTCTACAGCGGCGGTCTGATGTGGAACATCACCAGCGAGGACTTCATGGCCGAAACCCGCGGCTGGCTCTCCGCCCTCCAGCTGAAGGTCAGCGTAGGTTCGACGGGTAACTCCTCGATCGGCAACTACGAGAGCCTCGGCCTCATCGGTACCACACAGTACCTGGGCCAGAGCGGCTGGCTCCTCTCTCAGCCCGCCAACGAAGAGCTGGGCTGGGAAACCCAGATCCAGACGAACGTCGGCGTGATGGCCCGCTTCTACGACCGCGTGAACCTCGACGTGAACTTCTACCACAAGAAGACGAAGGACATGCTCATGGGTGTGCCCCTTCCCCACACCACCGGCTTCGTAAGCCAGACGATGAACATCGGTTCGATGTCGAACAAGGGTGTTGAAATCGAAGTGAGCGTCGATGCCCTCCGCACCCGCGACGCCTACGTCACCCTCTACGCCAACTACGCCTACAACACGAACAAGATTGACGAGCTCTTCTACGGCTACCAGGAGTGGCCCATGCTCAACTACCTGCTCAACTACGTGGTAGGCGAGAGCCTCAACTACTACATGCCCATCTACGCCGGTGTCGACAAGAACGACGGTGCCCCGATGTGGTACAAGGTGGGTTACAGCGGCGAACCCGGTTATACTTACAACCCCGAAACGATGACCAAGACCTACAGCGACGACCTGTACCAGAACACGGGCAAGAAGCGCTTCACCCCCCACTCGGGCGGTTTCGGCCTTGCTGCCAGCTGGAAGGGCTTCACGCTGAACGCCGACTTTTCGTTCATGCTGGGCAAGTACATGGTCAACAACGACTACTTCCTCGCAGCCTCGTCAGGCAACGCCAAGAACGGCCTCAACCAGGACCGCGACATGCTCAACATCTGGAAGAAGCCGGGCGACCTGGCCGAACTTCCCGGATTCCAGTATGACGTGCAGTTCGACACCCACGTGCTCGAAAACGCGTCTTACATGCGTCTGAAGAACCTGTCGCTCTCCTACGACCTGCCCAAGCGCTTGATTGAACCTACCCGCTTCCTGCAGAACGTGCGCTTCAGTGCTACGGCACGTAACCTCTGGACGGTGACCAAGTATCGCGGCGCTGACCCCGAACTTGACTCCAACCTGGCTCTCGGTAACTATCCTTCTACCCGCCAGTTCACACTCGGTGTGGAAGTTACCTTCTAAAGATTTAGTCCGTCAATGCCCAAAGTCCGGAGCGGACGCTTCCCTCCGGCAAGGCATTCACTGCTATTCACCTTTTATATTTAAAACGCAATGAACAAATATATATTGAAAACCCTGTTGTGCTCGGCACTGGCCGCCACCACGCTGACCTCGTGCGAGCTCGACCAGTTCCCCGAGACCTCGCTGCCGGCCGAAAAGTCTTGGAAGTACGTTTCGGATGCCACCAACTACCACGTGGGCATCCTGGCCTACCTGCGCAGTGCCAGCACGGCCGGACGCACGGTGTCTGAAGTGCAGAGCGACCTGTTCAACCTCCGCACCACCGGCACGACCTACGACCTGTACCACAACTGGCGCTTCACCTCGTCGACCACCGACGGCGACGGCTGCTGGTCGACCAACTACGGCATGATCTCCAACGCCAACCACGTCATCAACAACATCGACAAGATCGAGGTGGAGGAAGGCTCTGACGACGAAGCACTGCTCAAGATGTACAAGGCCACGGCCTACTTTGCCCGCGCCTATGGCTATGCCAACATGGTGACCCGCTACTGCAAGGCGTATGACCCCGCCACGGCCGACGAGACCCTGGGCCTGCCCCTCGTGACCACGGTCGACGTGAACGCCCGTCCCGCCCGCGCCTCGCTGGCTGACACCTACAAGCTCATCTGTGAAGACCTGGCCAAGGCCGAAGAGCTGTTTGAGGACAAGGACAACACCGACTACTCGGCTCCCAACTACAACGTGGCCAAGGCTCTCGAAGCCCGCGTAAGCCTCCAGATGAAGAACTACGAGAACGCCGTGGCTGCCGCCAAGGAACTCTTTGCGAAGTATCCCCTCTCGGCCGACAAGAACGAGTTCAAGTCACTCTGGATGGAAGACTTCGGCACGGAACTGATCTACGAGCCGCAGCAGACGGTCGATGAGCGCGGCTCCATGTACAGCCTGTACATCAGCTTCAGCACGCAGCTCAACACCTACAGCCCCGAATACCTGCCCACGCAGGGTCTGATTGACCTGTATGAAAAGAGCGACATGCGCAAGTCCTACTTCTTCGCCAAGACGGGTGCCGCTGCCGGCGACATCGTCGACGAGAGTGCGTATATCCTGACCAAGTTCCCGGGCAACGAGGCACTGAAGCAGACCGGACAGTATGAGTACTACAACATGACCAAGGCCTTCCGCATTGCCGAGATGTACCTCATCGCCGCCGAGGCCCAGTACCGCATCGATGGCACAGGCGCCGACTACCTCAACCTGCTGCGCACCAACCGCAAGGCTTCGGAGCTCAAGCTGACGGGCACGGCCCTCTTTGCCGAAATCAAGAACGAATGGGCACGCGAAATGTGCGGCGAAGGCTTCCGCCTGGAATGCCTGAAGCGCTGGGGCGACCCCTGCGTGCGCATGGCCCCGCAGGCACTGGCCGCTGGCTTCCTCATCAGCCAGGCCGGCTACACCGACCAGAATGCAGCCGCCGACAACTTCCGCTGGGTATGGGAGATTCCCTCCAACGACCTGAAGGCCAACAAGAACCTGGTACGCAACTGGCCGACCGAACAGTAATCCAACTTCAAACCATACAGCAATGACTAAATACATCAAGAACCTGCTGGCCTTCACCGTTGCCGTACTTGCCACCGCCTCGTGCAACGACAACTTCGAAGAAGGACCCAAACAGATACTGTACCCCAACCGTCCTGACCTGGGCGTGCTGGTGAATGACTACACGGCTGACGGCGGCACCGCCTACACCGTAAACATCACGCTGAACGAGGCCGGCGACACCGTGTGTGACGTGACCACGCTCAACACCGCCAATGGCCGCGCCAACGTGTTCAGCCAGGGCAAGGTGAGCTACAACCCCGAAACGGGTGTAATGAAGGCGGAATACGACGAGTCCATGTTCGAAACGCCCGCCCTCATCACCGTGTCCTACAAGAACAACCTGCAGAAGATGACGGTCAACATCTACGCCGTCGATGGCGGCAAGCTCTCTGACAAGGACGTGTTCACCGCCGTGAAGGGCGAGAAGATCTCGTACTTCGGCGACTGGCAGCTGTCGGACGGCCGCATCGTCTCGCTCAACACTGACTACTCCGTCACCTGTGAAATCGACGAGGACAACACACTGACCGGCAAGTTCGAAGAACAGGCCAACGGTGCCAAGATCACGCTGGGTGACGAGGTCATCGTGCTGACCACCGACGCACAGGGCCGCACCTACGACAACCTGTCGGGCAGCGAGGGCAGCTACGCCACCCACATCCTGACGCAGCCCAAGAATGACTGGTACGAACTCGCTATCGGTAACTACATCAGCTGGCTCTTCGCCTCCGACGGCAAGGGCAACGAGTATCCCTACGAGTGCGTGCTGGAATATTCGCCCAGCCGCGAAATGGCCCGCATCAGCGGTTGGCTCGAAGGCCTGCGCCCGCAGGACCTCACCTTCTACTGGATTATCGACGACAGCAAGGTGACCCCCGCCGAGAAGATGTTTGGCACGAGCTATTCACACACGCAGGACGGCCAGAACCTGGGCGAAGTCTACGCTGTGCCCGCTGCCATCGACGAAGCAGGCAACACCGCCGTCTTCGAGGACAACATCTTCTACTTCGGAACCGAGTACGCCATCCCCGGTGTAGGCTCCTTCGGTTCCAACATCGACCGCTTCGAAATCACGTTGCGTCTGGATGAAAATTAGCCATCCGGGGCCAACGTGCCATAATTCCTATCCCAAGGGGGCTGTGCCGCTTCGGCACAGCCCCCTTTTGTTGTACGCACACCAGCACACGGCCCGCGCGCCACGCCCGCCGGAAAGGTCGCCCCCCGAAGGCAATGCCCCCGAACGGCGACAAGCACAGCGAAGCGTGCCGACAACTCGGCACATACGACGAACAATCGAGGGTCATGCGCGCCCGTATATATAGAACGCCGTCGGTTTACAGGAAGTTCAAGGGCGGGCTGGAAGCCACGCCCTCCCAGTCCGGGAGCTTCAGGTCCGCACGTTGTCAAACCTGTTGCCAAGCCAATTTGAAGCGAAGGTGCACTGGGAGGGCGTGGCTTCCAGCCCGCCGTTGTCAAGCCTGTTGTTCAACGAGCGGGCACAACGAAGCGTTCAAGGGCGGGCTGAAAGCCCGCCCTTGAACGCTGGGACAACCATAGCGCGCGACTTCCCTCGACAAGAACCCGCCTACAGGCTCAGCGAATTGGAGACGATTACCGCCAAGACGAGGGCGGTGATAGCGGCGTAGAGCCAATCACGCTCCTTCAGGAAGTCAAAAAAGGAGAGAAGGACGCGGAGGATGGGCGTGAGGATGAGCACCAACACGCCGGTCTGTATCCATCCGACGGCCGTGAAACGGCTGAAACCTTGAAGGATGCCGGGCAAGGTGGTGTAGTCGGCCGGGTGGGCCGCCGCATAGCTGAACTGGCGGTACTGGGCGAGGTCGAACGGCTCGCTGCCATGCTGGGCCAAATAGAGCGCGCCGCCCACAAAGGCCACAAGGCTGGCTGCCGTGACACCCCAGCGCAGCGTGCGGGAGATGAGTAACTGTATGTCCATAAGGAGAATGAGCTGTGGTGAAAGAAAGGACGCGCGACAGGACGCGCGGGAAAATCGGCGGTGAAACCAGGGATTTTTGTCAATAGGCCCCGCTGAAGCCCTGCCAGATCATGTTGAGGGCCACGAGGGTGATGGCCACACAGAATATCTGGCGCAGCACGCGCACGTTCATGCTTTTGAGCAGACGGGCTCCCGTGAGCGCACCGAGCAACACGCCTATCATGACGGGACAGGCGAGGTCCGGGACAATGATGCCGCGCTGGATATAGACGACGGCCGAGGCGCAGGCGGTGACACCCATCATGAAGTTGGAGGTGGTGGTACTCACCTTGAAGGGCACTTTCATCAGGCCGTCCATGGCCAGCACCTTGAGTACGCCCGACCCGATGCCGAGGATGCCCGACAGCACGCCGGCCACGTACATGACGCTGAAACCGCCGCCGACGTTGCGCAGCTGGTAGGGCTTCAGCGTGCCGTCCTTCTGCGGCCAGGTGCCGAAGAGTTTCAGGCGGCGTGCCGTTTCGCTGCCCACCACGCCGTCGTGGTCGCTCTTGCGCCGTTGCTGCATGGCGGCGGTCAGGAGGAGCACACAGCCGTAGATGATGGCAATCACGTTGTTGTTGAGCCATACGGCCACCACTGCGCCACACACAGCACCGATGGTGGTAGCTATTTCGAGGAACATGCCGAGTCGCACGTTGGTGATGCCTTCCTTCACGTAGGCCGAACCTGAACCACTCGACGTGGCGATGGAAGCCACCAAGGCCGCGCCGATGGCATAGTGGAAGTCAACGCCAAAGCCCAGCGTCAGCACGGGAATAACCACCACGCCGCCGCCCAGGCCGGTGAGCGAGCCTAACAGACCTGCGCTGTAGGCCGCCAAAAGCAGGATGAGAGTAAATGCAAGAACTGTCATGGGATGAGAAAGGTAGTTTTCGGGGAACAGGATTGGAGGTTTACACAAAAAAGTTGAAGAGTCTGCGAGCCGGAAGCAAGCTGGATGCCTGCTGGGGTTACCCCTTACGGCTTGATGTGCCGTTTCAGCTCATAAACTCTTCAACCATTTCTTTCAACGCCTCTTGTGGCCGTAGCCTCAGGGCGTTTGGGGCCGCTGTCCCTTTATATAATGAATTTGTGTTGGTTTATTCTTGGTTTGCCTTTTGCGAATGCGCCGTCAGCTTCGTGTCGAGAATGCGGTAGCGCGGTTGGTTCTGCTTTTGCAGCTCGGCCAGGTGTTCTTGGCGTGCTTTCTCGCCGCGTTCCTTCCACTCTTTCATCGTGAGGAACTCCCCTGTGGCCGGGTCAATGTACTTTGCTTCAGGCAATATATGGTTGTTGGCAGCGAGGTCCTTGGCCGGTCCTTTGCGGAGTTTGCGGTTCTTCACGTGGCCTACGGTCTGAACTTCCACGGGAGCCACTCCCATCGAAACCATGCCCAACTCTTTGGCCGCAGCCATGGAGAGGTCTACCACTCTGCCGCGAACGAACGGGCCACGGTCGGTAACGCGCACCACTACCTCTTTGCCATTTTTCTTATTGGTTACTTTGAGCAAGGTTCCGAAGGGGAGCGTGCGGTGAGCGCAGGTCAGACTGTCCTTGTGGTAGCGCGAGCCGTCGCTGGTGATGCGTCCGTGGAAACCGTTGCCGTAAAAAGATGCTTTGCCTTGCGTTTGTGCCAGGCAAGTGTTGCTACATGCGATAGTGATCAGTGTTGCTAAGAAAAAAATTGCTTTTTTAATCGTCATTTGTTTTGTTTTGCCACGAGGACTGCGGGAAGTACCATTGCGTAGGTGTCGTTTCTCACGCACAGCCTTAGCAGGGGCTGCGTGGCACCTATATGTGTGCGCAATATATTAAGATGTGCGGTGTGCGTGTAAGCCTTGGCTCACGCTCCACCGAGGGACAGCGGTCAACGGCGGTAAATCCAACCGTTTGCATCCACTTCCGTGGCAGTGGGTTGAGCATGTTTTCCGTTCGTGCAGGACTTGCAACCATGGGGTTGGGGAACGCTGTCCGGTAACCCGCCGGCGGCCTGCCGAAGCCGGCAAACGGCTCTCCTCGTGAGGTTTACGACTGCAAAGGTACGGCTTTGTCGAAACGGGAAAAAGCCTTTTTGTGCTGAATATCAATACTTTAACTTTTTCAACCGACCTTTTTGGGAAAATGAAAAGTGCAGTTTAAATTTTCAGGGGCTAAATCCATGCGCAAGTTGCACGAAGCGTATAAAAGATGGGGTAGCTGTATCTCCAAATGATGGCTCTACATCTCCCAAATCTTTGATTTTCAGACACAGAACCCTATCTGTCAATCCCTTCTGCGGGAGCTCGTGAAAAAAGTCCCGGACTTGTAAAAAATAGTCCAGGAGTAGAAAAAAATAGTCCAGGACTTTTTTTGACAAGTCCCGGACTATTTTTCCCCGGCTTAGCATAGCCCCTTGGGCAGCGTCGAGTCGCTGCCACCCATCAGAACCCATAGATGGCGGGCAGTGCTATCAGCATCGCCAAACCCATAATCACTTGCAGCGGAAGGCCCACACGCAGATAATCAGCAGGCTTGTAACCGCCGGCCGACATGACCAGCGCGTTGGGTGGCGTGGAAAATGGCGAGGCAAAGCACATGCTTGCAGCCACCGTAACGGCCATGAGCAACGGTACGGCACTCACGCCCAGCGAGTGGGCGGCCTGCAGCGCGATGGGAGCCATCAGTACCGCCGTCACCGTGTTCGAGATAAAGAACGTAAGGAGCGAAGTGGCCAAGTACACCGCTGCCAGTAAGGCATACGGCCCGTAGGGACCCACCATGTCGACCAGTCCGCCGGAGATAAAGCCCGAAGCCCCCGTCTTCTCCAATGCGGTGGACATGGGCAGCATGGCGCCGAACAACACGATGCTCTCCCAGTTAATTGTCTTGTATGCTGCTTCCACTCCGCGCACACAGCCAGTGAAAATCATGGCTATGGCAGCCAATATGACGGCTGTGACGGGTGCAATGGGGATGGCATCGACCGCCATCACCAGTACCATGGCGATCATGATGAGTGCGGCCAACGGAGCCTTGTAGTCCAGCGTCACCCGCTCAGCCTGTTCCTGCGGGCGACCCATCACTACCCACTCCGTGTTGTTCGGTTTGTCCAGCCGCGCGATGTTGTCCCACGGCCCTTGCACCAGCAAGATGTCGGCCGCGTGGAAGTGGCGGTGTTTCAGGTTGTCCAACAAGTAAGCGTCGTGGCGTCGTATGCCCAGTATGTTCAGCCCGTAGGAAGCGCGGAAATCCGCTTCCGCCACGGTGTGTCCCACTAAGGACGAGGTGGGTAGGAGCAGCATTTCCGCCATGCCCACATCGTAGAAGTCGAGTCGTGTCTCGTTCTTCCGCGTTGGGAGGTGTGAAAGATTGTTCTCACTCTCCAACAGCCGGATTTGCTCCGGCGCTCCCGTGAGGTACAGCACGTCGCCCGGCATCAGTTCCACGTTGGCCAGGGCAAACTGCTCCACCCGGCGGAGTGTGCCGCCGCCCTGCGAGGCCGTGCGGCGTATCTCCACCACGTTTACCCCGTAGCGGCCGTGTACATCGAGCTGTTTCAGCGTGCCACCCACCATGGGCGAGGTTTCGCTGACCTTGGCCCGCGTCAGTCCCTGCGCCACCTTGTACTCGTTGGCCAACTGTTGCAGCGATTTTCCGCTGCGCGTAGTTTTTTTCTCGTCGCGCTCTTTCAGAAAACGGCGGGTGAGGGGAATGAGCGTCAATATGCCCACCGCGATGCAGAGGATGCCCACCGGGGTGAAAGAAAAGAAACGGAGCGGTTCGTAGCCGGCGTTTACCAGCGCGTCGCGCACAATCAGGTTGGGCGGCGTACCGATGAGCGTGAGCATACCGCCCATGCTCCCTGCGAAAGCCAGCGGCATGAGCAGCCGGGTCGGCGATATGTTCGCTCCACGGGCGAGGCTGACCACAATGGGCAGCATGAGGGCCACCGTGCCCGTGTTGCTGACAAAAGCACCGACAAAGGCGGTGGTCAGCATGAGCAGCACGAACAGCCGGGTCTCATTGCGGCCCGCCAGGCCCAGAATGCCTGTGCCGAGCTTCTTGGCCAGCCCCGTGCTGAAGATACCTCCGCCCACGACAAAGAGGCCCGCCATCATGGCCACTATGGGGTTGGCAAAGCCGGCCAGGGCCTCTTCGGGCGTGAGCACACCGGCGAGAATCAATGTCAGTGTGGCGCAAACAGCCACCAGGTCAGAACGGATGCGGCCGCTGACAAACAAAAGGGCCGCGGCCACCAAAATGATGAGGGTAACGGTCATATAATATATAAATAAGGAGTGGGAAATAAAAGACGAGGCAAAGATAGGACTTTTTAGGGTGACGGGCCGACAAGCTTCGGGCTTATGGTTGAAGGTCGGAATATAAAGTTTGTAGCAAGAAGTTTAAGATTTAAAAATTGGGGTATGGAGAGATGGATTGAAAGTTTAAAAATCTTATAGCGAGGAGTTGTAGATTTGTTCGCTTGTGCCTTTTAAACAGTATCCGTTACACTTTTCCACTTTTAACTCTTGAACTTTTCTGCTCTTCCCCACCAATTCCCGGATTTAACATAAGTAGAAAATTATCGATGAATACGGGGATTTTTAGCAGTCGCCTCCCAATGAGTGCCAAAGGAATTTAAAAAAATATGAAGTGCGGTGGGGAAATGTGGGGAATAATCTCTACTTTTGCAAGCATCACCAAAATCAACTAATGAGATTTACCGGTAGTATAGAAGCCAAATTGGATGCGAAGGGCCGCGTGTTCTTCCCCTCCGACTTTCGTCGTAAACTGGCGGAGCCGGACACCACAATGGTGCTCAAACGCGATGTCTACCAGCCGTGTTTGGTGATTTATCCGTACAGCGTGTGGGAAACGGAAGTGGAGGCTCTTCGTCAGCGGCTCAATCGTTGGGATGCCCGCCAGGCCATGCTGTTTCGCCAGTTCCTGGCCGATGTGGAAGTGTTCACGTTAGACGCTTCAGGTCGCTTCCTGGTGCCTCGCCGCCTGTTGCAGGCATGCAGCATTGACCACTCCGTGCGGTTTATCGGCGTGGACGACCGCGTGGAACTTTGGGGCGTGGAACAGGCCGCACAAGCTTTCCTGCCACCCGACGACTTCGCTGCTGCCATGGAGCAACTCATGGGACAGACTTTCTAATCCCTTTCAATATTCACCCCTCTGTGCGTTATGTACCACATTCCCGTACTATTGCAGCCCAGTGTTGACGGGCTTGACGTGAAGCCCGGTGGCACCTACGTCGATGTTACCTTCGGCGGCGGCGGACATAGCCGCGAAATTCTCCGACGCCTCGGACCTGATGGCCATCTCTACAGTTTTGACCAGGATGCCGACGCCGAGAACAACATTCCGCAGGGTGACGAACGCTTTACCTTTGTGCGAAGCAACTTCCGCTATCTCACAAACTGGATGCGTTACTATGGGGTGCAGGCTGTCGACGGACTGATTGCCGATCTCGGCGTGTCGAGCCACCACTTCGATGCAGAAGAGCGAGGCTTCTCCTTCCGTTTTGACGCTCCGCTCGATATGCGAATGAACGGGAGGGCCGGAATGAAGGCTTCTGACGTGGTGAACGCTTATTCGGAGGAGCAGTTGGCGCAGGTGTTGTTTCTCTACGGTGAACTCAAAAACAGCCGTCGCCTTGCCGCCGCCATTGTGAAGGCTCGAAACGCAAAAAACCTCGAATCCATCGACGATTTGCTCCAAGTGGTCAAGCCGCTCATGCCTCGCGAACGGGAGAAAAAGGACCTGGCCCGCGTGTTCCAAGCATTGCGCATTGAGGTGAACCATGAGATGGATGCACTCCAGGAAATGCTTCAAGCCACGCTGCGCGTGATACGTCCCGGCGGCCGGCTCGTGGTGCTGACCTACCACTCGCTCGAAGACCGCATGGTGAAGAACTTTATCCGCGCCGGAAGAGTAGACGGAAAGGTGGAGCAGGATTTCTTCGGACGCAGACTCACGCCCTGGCGCGCCGTGAACAACAAAGTCATCCTGCCTTCGGCACAAGAACAGGAGGAGAACCCCCGCAGCCGTTCGGCCAAGCTCCGCATTGCCGAGAAGCTACCTCCAACGGAACAGCAACCCTAAACCAACAATCTCCCATCGGTTATTTTGCCCATACCTTATAATATATAAGCAGCACAGCTGTACAGCGACATGGCACATCAGGAAACAGAAGACGCGGAAATCCGCACACATAACGACGAACCGACAGAAACATCGGCAGCCGACAGCGCAGCAGTCGAAGAAACCGACTCACCGGAGGGGGGACAGAAAAACGCCCTCCAGGCACTGCGTGAAATTACCTCTGAAGACGACGACCGGGTGGACAGCCATTCGAAAGTAACCCTCTCGTCCATTCTCGGAGGTGATATGCTGGGTGGGCAATGGTTCCGCCGGCAGTTCTGGTTCATTGTGATGATCGTAGGCATGCTCATCACTTATGTCAGCAATCGCTATTCGTGCCAGCAGGAAATGATTGAAACAAAAGTACTCAACGATACGCTTCTCGACCGACGCTATAAAGCACTCACACGCTCCAGCCAGTTGAAAGAAAGAATGCGCAGAAGCTATATAGAAGAAACGTTGGTGGACACCACTCTGCAAACGGCCAATACACCTTCGTTTTACTTAAAAGTGGATGAATGACTAATTTGCTTGTTTCCAAACCCTGACTTGGCCCAGCCGAAGCAAAAAAAATGTGGGGAAGGCTCCTCAGGTAAAATGAGCATTTAAAAGCAAAACAGTATGAACTTTCCTGCTAAACAAGTTACCAAACGATATGCCTTCGTAGCCTCGATACTGGTGTTGGCCGGCTTTTCCATTCTTGGCAAAGCTTTCTACACCATGACCGTGAAGAAGGATTTCTGGATGGCGGTGAGCGACCGGTTTGTCAAGGAGAACGACACCGTGCCGCCCACACGCGGCAATATCCTGGCCGACAACGGGGAAGTGTTGGCGTCCTCTTTGCCCGAATACAAAATCTTCATGGATTATATGTCGTGGGAGAAGGACAGCACCCGCCGCGCTAAAGAGCAACACAAGCGCGACAGCATCCTGCTCGCCGTGGCCGACAGCGTCAGTGGCGGAATGCACCGCATATTTCCCGACATCGATTCCGCACAGTTCAGGGCGCGGCTGTTGGAAGGACGCGAGAAGAAAAGCCACCACTGGCCGCTTTACAACAAACGCATCACCTATATCCAATACCGCCAGTGCAAAACGCTACCCCTCTTCAAAATGTCGGCCAACCGGGGAGGGTTTCACACAGAGGAAATAAAAACTCGCAAGAACCCGTATGGCCGTTTGGCCATTCGTACCATCGGCGACCTTTATAAAGGAAAAGATTCTGCCCGTACCGGATTGGAGCTGAGTTTTGACTCAGTGTTGCGCGGCAAGCCGGGCATTGCCCACCGGCAAAAGGTGCTGAACCGTTACTTAACCATTATTGACAAGCCTTCAGAGGATGGCTACGACATTATGACTACCCTCAATGTGGGCATGCAGGACATTTGCGAAAAAGCACTTTCGGACAAACTCAAAGAAATAGAAGCCGAATCCGGCGTTTGCATATTGATGGAAGTCAGTACGGGCGACATCAAAGCCATGACCAGCCTCCAGCGCATGAGCGACGGTTCCTACCAGGAAGTGAACGCCGATGCCGTGAAGAACCTCTACGAACCCGGCTCCGTGTTCAAGCCCATGTCCTTCCTGGTGGGCATGGACGACGGATTTATCAAGATGACCGATGTGGTAGACGTCGGTTGCGGCATCAAAGAGATGTATGGCCGAAAAATGCGCGACGCTAACTGGCGCTCAGGCGGCAGCGGCGTGGTAACAGTGCCGCAAATTCTGCAAAAGTCGCTCAATGTGGGCGTCAGCACCCTGATTGATCGCTACTATCACAAAGACCCGCGAAAATTTGTCGAAGGAATTTACCGCATAGGAGTGGCCGAAGACCTCAAAATCCCCATTCCAGGTTACGCCAAGCCCCGCATCCGTATGCCGAAGGAGGATGGTTCCAACTGGTCAAAGACTGCTCTCCCCTGGATGAGCATCGGCTACGAAACCCAAATACCGCCCATCACCACCGTTACCTTTTACAACGGCATAGCCAACAATGGTAAGTTGGTAAGGCCGCGATTGGTGAAAGCCATCCTCAAGGGTGAGGAAGTGGTGAAGGAGTTTCCTGTGGTGGTGCTGCGAGAGCAAATGGCCAAGCCCGAAGCGGTGAAAAATATTCAGGACTGCCTCGAATCGGTGGTAAGTGTGGGATTGGGAAAGAAAGCGGGTTCCAAATATTTCCATACCTCCGGCAAGACCGGAACGGCACAAATTTGGACCAAGAACGGCTTTTGCTCGCAGTACTTGGTTTCCTTTGCCGGCTACTTCCCCTCTGAACAACCCCTCTACTCCTGCATCGTCTGCATCAAGAAGGGAGCACCCGCCTCAGGCGGCGGTATGTGTGCACCGGTGTTTAAGCGTGTGGCCGAAACCGTGATGGCGCAACGCAAAACGAGCGACTACAGCTCGGCACGCGACACCGTGAACAGCCTGATGCCCGTGGTGTGTGCCGGAAGTCTGAATGCAGCTGCTACCGTGGCGGAACAGTTGGACATACACACCGAAGGCAATGTGCAACCCGACGCTTCCACCATCACCTGGGGACGGTGTGAAACTTCCTCCGCAGGACTGATATTCCAGCCCAAGGAGGCAGACAATGCCAAACAGGTTCCCGACGTGACAGGCTATGGACTCCGCGACGCACTCTTCAAACTGGAAAAGGCAGGGCTGAAGGTGAAAGTTAAGGGCCTGGGACGTGTGAGCCGACAAAGTTTGCCGCCGGGAAAAGCGTTTAAGCCGGGCGAGGAAATCGAACTTATCTTGGGAAATCCCGAAGATGTGCCCAAAGCGGAGCGGCAGGACAGTCTGAAAACAGACACCACGAAAACCGAAAAAAGCAAACAGGAACCAGAGGACTCAGAACTGACACCGACACTGCACGAGGAGAAAAAACTCAAACAGCAGGAGCAGGCGCAACAGGCTGACAAAAAACAACCGGCTGCGCCCAAGCAAAAGGCAAAGAAGGATGCGCAGGTAACAACTAAGCCTGAAACCCAAAAGAAAAAGGAACAGGAAAAGAAAAGTTCCAAAAAGTCAGCACGCAACCAGGCTGCCCTGACCCAAAAACGACGAACGGCGTAGGGCAGAAAAGCCATGGGACGGACTGATTCCGATATTTAGAAACTAATTCACTACGACAATGAGATTGTCAGATATTCTTAGGAAAATCAGCGTGATGGAGTCGCTTGGCGACCTGCAACGCGAAATTTTAGGCGTGAACATGGATTCACGCCAAGTGGAGAACGGCGACCTTTTCGTGGCTGTGAAAGGTACACAAACCGATGGGCATGCTTACATCGCCAAGGCGATTGCACAAGGTGCCAAGGCCATACTCCAGTCCGAACCTCTGCCCACCGACCCCGTTGAAGGCGTTACCTATGTCCGCGTGGCCGACACGGAAGACGCTGTGGGCAAGGCTGCCACCCAGTTCTATAACGACCCGACGGGCAAGTTGAAGCTCGTAGGCGTTACCGGCACTAACGGAAAGACGACCATCGCCACCGTACTCTACAATATGTTCCGCTCACTGGGCTACAAGTGCGGCCTGTGCTCCACAGTCTGCAACTTTATCGACGGCCGCGCCATCGAGGCCGACCACACCACGCCCGACCCCATCACGCTGAACAAACTCTTGGCGCAGATGGCCGACGAAGGCTGCGAATACGCTTTCATGGAATGCTCCTCGCACGCCATACACCAGAAGCGTATCGGCGGACTCCGCTTCGTGGGTGGAATTTTTACCAACCTGACGCGCGACCACTTGGATTATCATAAAACTTTCGAGAACTATCGCGATGCCAAGAAGGCTTTCTTCGATATGTTGCCTCGCGGCGCATTCGCCATCACCAATGCCGACGATCGCAACGGCATGGTCATGGTGCAGAACACGCAAGCCACGGTGCGCACCTACTCTACGCGCACGGCAGCCGACTATAAAGGACGCATTCTGGAGGAAAGCATCGAAGGCATGCTGCTCGACATCGACGGACGCGAGGTGAGCGTGCGCTTTGTGGGCCGTTTCAATGTGTCGAACCTGCTGGCGGTGTACGGAGCCGCCCAAATGTTGGGGCAGAAGTCGGAGGACGTGTTGCGGGTGCTCTCTTCGCTTCACCCCGTCAACGGTCGCTTCGAAGCCATCCGCTCACCCAAAGGATTTAGTGCCGTGGTCGATTACGCCCATACCCCCGATGCGTTAGAGAACGTGCTCGTAGCCATCAATGAGATAGTCAAGGGAAAAGGCAAGGTTATCACCGTGTGCGGAGCCGGCGGCAATCGCGACAAGGGCAAGCGCCCCCTCATGGCACAGGAGGCAGCGAAGCGTTCCGACCGCGTCATCATCACCAGCGACAACCCCCGTTTTGAAGAACCGCAGGACATCATCAACGACATGCTGGCCGGGCTCGACGAAGAGCAGATGCGCAAGACAATAAGTATTTGCGACCGCCGCGAGGCCATCCGAACGGCGGCCATGATGGCCGAACCGGGCGATGTCATCCTGGTGGCCGGAAAGGGACATGAGCCTTATCAAGACGTGAAAGGCGTGAAGCACCACTTTGACGACCATGAGGAAATAAAGAAAGCCTTTGGCTTGTAAGCAAACCCTTCATCAACACCGATTATTATGCTTTACTACCTGTTTCGTTTCTTAGAGCAGTTCGGCGTGCCCGGTTCGGCCATGTGGTCGTACATATCTTTCCGCTCCCTGCTGGCGCTGATTCTCGCGTTGGTCATCTCCGCGTGGTTTGGTGAGTACTTCATCAAATGGATGAAGCGGCACGACATCAGCGAAACGCAGCGCGATGCCAAGATTGACCCCTTCGGTGTGCAGAAGCTTCATGTGCCCTCCATGGGCGGTATCATCATCATCGTAGCCATCCTGGTGCCTTGTCTGTTGCTGGGGCGTTTGCGCAACATCTACATGATTTTGATGCTGGTTACCACCCTGTGGCTCGGACTCCTGGGCTTTTTGGACGATTACATCAAGATTTTCAAGAAAAACAAGGACGGCTTGGCCGGAAAGTACAAGATTGCCGGACAGGTGGTTTTGGGACTTTTCGTGGGCCTGACACTCTACTTGAGCCCCGACGCCACCATCCGCGAGAATGTCGAGATGCAGCGGCGCGGCAACGTGACGGAAATCGTGCATAAGAGTGAGGCGGTGAAAAGCACGAAGACCACCATCCCCTTTGTGAAGAACAACAATTTTGACTACGCCGATTTGGTCGGGTTCCTGGGAGAACACAAGACGCAGGCCGGATGGATTGTCTTTGTGCTCGTCACCATCTTCGTCATTACGGCCGTGTCGAACGGTTCTAACCTCAACGACGGCATGGACGGCATGGCGGCCGGCAATTCTGCCATTATTTTCATCGCGTTGGGCATATTGGCCTACGTGTCGAGCCATATAGAGTTCGCTTCTTACCTGAACATTATGTATGTGCCCGGTTCTCAGGAGCTGGTAATATTTACCTGTGCGGCAGTCGGGGCACTTATCGGTTTCCTTTGGTACAACGCCTATCCCGCTCAGGTGTTCATGGGCGATACCGGCTCGCTGTCTATCGGCGGCACCATCGCTGTGCTCGCCATCATCATTCATAAAGAATTGCTCGTGCCCATCCTTTGCGGCATCTTCCTCATCGAGAGCCTCAGTGTCATCCTGCAGGTGGAATACTTCAAGATAGGTAAGCGCAAGGGCGTGGTGCAGCGGTTGTTCAAGCGCACCCCCATCCACGACAACTTCCGCGTGTTGCCCGAACAGCTCGACCCGGCTTGTAAATACGTGTGGAAGTGGCCCCATGGTGCCTGGCACGAATCGAAGATTACCGTACGTTTCTGGATAACTACCATCATTTTGGCCGCACTCACCATCATTACGCTCAAAATCAGGTAGTGAAAGTTACTGCCGTAACTGAGGTTGTGAGTTTTTAGGTCATAAGGTTATAAAGTAACAGCTGTAACGCTTCGATATCATCCACTCAAATAGTAATCTTATAACCTCATAACCTAATCCCTCATAACCTCCCCCTTAAACCTCTTATTAAAATCCGTCATGCGTTTAGTCATATTAGGAGCCGCCGAAAGCGGCGTGGGAGCCGCTATTTTGGCGCAAAAGAAAGGCTATGAAGTCTTTGTTTCCGACATGGGGAAAATCCAGCCTCGCTACAAGGAAATGCTGGAGCAACATCACATAGCTTGGGAGGAAGGCCGGCACACCGAGTCCGCCATCCTGGGCGCCGACGAAGTGGTGAAAAGTCCCGGTATTCCCGAAACAGCGCCCATGGTGGCCCGTTTAGCGGCACAAGGTACGCCCATCCTGAGCGAAATTGAGTTTGCTGCACGCTATACGAAAGCCCGGATGATTTGCATCACGGGCAGCAACGGGAAGACCACTACCACCTCGCTGATATACCACATCTTGAAAAAAGCAGGCGCCGATGTGGGGCTGGCAGGCAACATCGGCCACAGCCTGGCCCTGCAAGTGGCAGAACAGCCCCACGATACGTATGTCATAGAGCTGTCTTCTTTTCAATTAGACAATATGTACCGCTTCCGGGCCAACGTGGCCGTGTTGCTCAACATCACTCCCGACCACCTGGACCGCTACGATTTCTGCATGGACAACTATGTGAAATCCAAAATGCGCATCATGCAGAACCAGACAGAGGCCGATGCTTTCATCTATTGGCGCGAGGATCAATACATTCCCGCAGAGTTGGAGCAGCATGCTGAGCCGGTGAAGCGATATGGCTTTACCGACGCTCCGGCCGACGCTTCCGCCGGTTATGCTGTCGATGGCCGTTTCGTGGTGGAGACCCCCGTGCGGTTCGAGATGCCCTTGGCCTCCCTGTCGCTGCCCGGCAAGCACAACCTCCGCAACTCGCTTGCCGCAGCCATGGCTACGCTGGCAGCCGGGGTGGACCCCGAAGTCGTGCGCAGCGGACTTTCCGATTTTCCCGGCGTGGAGCACCGGTTGGAAAAGGCCGGCACGGTGCGAGGCATCCACTTTGTGAACGATTCCAAGGCCACCAATGTAGATGCTTGCTACTGCGCGCTGGAAAGTATGGCTACCCCCGTTGTACTCATCGTGGGCGGTAAGGATAAAGGCAATGACTATGCACAGATTGTGCCCCTTGTCAAAGAGAAGTGTCGCGCCTTGGTCTATATGGGGGTAGACAATGCCAAGCTCCACGCAGCGTTCGATGACTTGGGCTTACCCGTGGCCGATACCCACTCCATGGCCGAATGTATGGAGCAGGCTGTGCAGCTGGCCCGGCCCGGCGACACTGTACTCCTGAGCCCCTGTTGTGCCTCGTTCGACCTTTTCCGCAACATGGAGGATCGTGGAGAGCAGTTCAAGACCTGGGTTAAAACATGGGAGGCATGACGTGAGTTCCTCACGGATTGTAATCTACCAACACACACCTTTGTAAAAATGAAGTCAATAGGTTCCTGGTTCATGGGCGACCGTGTGATATGGGTCGTTTACTTTTTTCTTTGCATCATTTCTTTGGTCGAAGTGTTCAGCGCAGCCAGCACTTTGGCCTACAAGAGCGGTAGCTTTTGGGACCCGCTGATTAAGCAGGCCGGCTTCCTGACGATCGGCACGGTGATAGCCGTGGTTATCCACAAGGTGCCGTGCAGAATGTTCAAGGCCGTACCTATCCTGATGTTGCCCGCTTCGCTGATACTACTGCTTGTCACCCTCTTCTCCGGCAAGAGCACCAACGGAGCTTCCCGATGGTTCGAGTTTCTGGGCATTCAGTTCCAGCCCTCCGAGCTGGCCAAGGGCGCAGTGGTTATCACCGTGGCACTCATCCTTTCGCGTATGCAGCGAGAGAACGGAGCCGACCGTAGGGCCTTCAAACTCATCATGTGGGTGGCCGGCATCACCTGTACCCTCATCCTTCCGGAGAACCTTTCCACCGCCTGCTTGCTCTTTGGCGTGGTGGTGTTGATGATGTTCATAGGCCGCGTGTCGCTGTTGCAGCTTGGTAAACTTTTTGGCGTGTTGGCTTTACTAGGTTGTTTGGGGGCTTTGCTCGTTTTCTCCATGCCCAAGGACAGCAGCGTGAGCGATGTGCCACTGCTCCACCGTATGCAAACCTGGAGTAACCGAATCTCTTCACACCTCACTTCCGGCGAAGATGATATGAAAGAGGACCCGCTCACATACGACATTGATAAAGATGCGCAGGTGGCTCATGCCAATATCGCCATCGCCTCCTGCAATTTTGTGGGCAAGATGCCGGGTAACAGTGTGGAACGCGACTTCCTGAGCCAGGCTTTTTCCGACTTTATCTTTGCCATCATCATTGAAGAAATGGGGCTGTGGGGCGCGGCGGCAGTAGTGTTCCTTTATGTCATTCTGCTGTTCCGGGCCGGGCGCATTTCGAGTCGTTGCGAGCGCACCTTTCCGCCCTTTCTGGCCATGGGCCTGACCCTTCTGCTCGTTTCGCAGGCTATACTCAATATGCTGGTGGCCGTGGGGCTCTTCCCCGTTACAGGACAGCCTCTGCCGCTCATCAGTCGTGGCGGAACGTCTACACTCATCAACTGTGTCTACATAGGCATGATACTCAGTGTTAGCCGCTATGCCAAACAGGTGACGCAACCGCAGCACACGCAGTTTGATGGGCCGATGACGGAAATCAAACACGAATAGACAGTAATAATAGTTCCGGAGTTGTGCGAAAAAAGTCCGGGACTATTTTTTTTAATTCGGCGAGTAGGAAAAAATAGTCCGCCACTTGTTCCTGACATATCCCTCTCTCATTCGGAAACATAACCTTTCCACTGCCCATGTGGCAGTAACAGAATGGCATGCGGAGTGTGCGTGAAACGTGCTTTCCCCTCTCCTTGGGGAATATTATGTTTGCGCTACCCATGTGGCAGTAACAGAATGGCATGCGGAGTGTGCGTGAAACGTGCTTTCCCCTCTCCTTTGGGAATATAATCTTTTCGCTACCCATGTGGCGGTAACTGATTTGTATGCGGAGCGTGTGTGAAACGTGCTTTTCCCATTCTTTCCCTCTCTTTATATATACGTATTTTAATTCCCCAAAAAAGCATTCACTCCTTCACAATGTGCTTATTTCTTCCTGATACCCATAGGATTTAAGTGTGAAGGCTTGGATTTTCAAGTATTCACACCGCTTCCCTCATACCAGTCTTTTGCCCTGCCCGAGTGAATGTTTTCTTACCCTCCTGTGAATACTTGAAATCCCAAACCTTCACACCAGAAATACCTGGTTTTGAGAAGAAAACGTATAGGATGTGAAGGAGTGAATGCTTTTTTCGGGAATTAAAATACGTATATAGAAGGAGCGGTGAACACTTTGGAAATGCACCCTTCACCACGCATGAATACTTTGAAGGAGGTCAGCGTGTTAGGTTTAGGTTCGTAGTTTATTCTACGATATTGTTAACCCATAAAACCTCATCCTTCCATTTACACTCGCTTACACCTTCACAAACAAAAAGCAGGCGGGGAAGTAGGACTTCTCCGCCTGCAATCAATTTATTCGATCTGCGCTTTCAAATTGTTTGCGCGTTGGTCAATGTAGGTTTCGCGCGTTAGTCAATGTTGATTTGACGCTGGATTTGTTTAACTTCGTCCTTCTTGACCTTTGGCATGGTGATGGTCAGCACGCCGCTCGCCACCTTGGCTGCGATGTGGTCTTTGACGATGTCGTCGGGCAGCACGTAGGTCTGCTGGTAGTTGGAATAGCTGAACTCGCGGCGCAGGAAGTGCTCCTTCTTGTTCTCTTCCTTGTGCTCCAGCTTGTTTTCGATGGCGACGTCAAGATTACCGTCGGCATTGATGTTTACGCGGCAAAACTCTTTGCTGATGCCGGGCACAGCCAATTCCATGGTGTAAGCATTTGCGTCTTCCTTGACATTGACGGCAGGAGCGGTGGCCTTCATCTTGGGCATCCAATCGTTGTGGAAGAAATCGTCAAACAAGGTGGGAAACCAACTGTTAGAATTCAAAACCGGTAACATAATAACCTCCAATTTTTAATTGATTGAACTTATGTGTTGAATTGTCTCTTGCACTCGCGTCTCGGAGTACTCGTACTCTTTGAACTTTGAGTTACGCCTCTACCAAGTGCAACGTGCGTGCCAAAACCTTGGGTGCTGACGATTTGACGGCATAGTATAAATTCTTTATACTTTACTGCCATTTTTGTTCTTTTCTATTTTACAGGTATGCTGCTTTGTCTCCTTGTCATAGTTGATGCCCACAAGGAGCATGTCGCCGGTGTATTCGGCTATCTTCGAGGGATATTCCTTGCGTTTTATCTGGTCGATGGCAGTGTCGGCAGAATGGTTGAACTTCAACTCGATGACGAGTGCAGGCTTGCTGACATTGCGTCGGGGTATCATCACTAGGTCGGCCTAACCCTTACCGGTGGCATACTCGCGGTGGATGATGTACTCATTTCTCGCCCATATATATGCCACCGAGAGAACACACGCCAGAGAGTTCTCATCGTTGTAGGATAGTATGCTGGTATGCTCATCGTGCGCCAGATCGATGCCTTTTGCCACAGCTAGCTCATTGCCAGAAATAGTGGCTTCCAGAAGTGATTTGGAATTTTGGATAGTCTTCACCAAGGGTTCCCATGTGGTAGCCTTTATAGCGTTGTTCATTTCATTAGCTACTTCCTTGTTCGGTATGAAACATTCTTGTTCATCACCATCGTATGCCAAGTAGCCGAGATGTATCAGTACAGTGAGGACATCGTTTTTGCTCCTTATCACCCGCATGTCGTTACGGAACTCTGTCGTATCAACATATACATGCTCTCCTGCGAGCATACGGATGATGTCGTCCTTCAGTCCGTCGTAATTCATCTGAATGTAGGTAATGACGGAGTCGTAGGCACCGGTAGTTGTCCAGTAGCTCCCGAATTCCTCTTCATCGATTGCCCTCATCACAGAATAAGGATTGAATATACGAGATGCCTTTCCTATGCGGTATCCGTCATACCAGCTTTCCATCTCATCCATGTCCATTCCGTGTTTCTTGCACAACATATCTACTTCCTCGTGAGTGAATCCAAGCTCTTTAGCCATCTTGCCCGGACGGATCATGGTGTATTCACGGAAGTTGTTTAAGGCCGACTCGGTATTGTACTTCTTGATGGGAAGTATGCCGGTGAGATATGCCCCAGAAAAGACTTTGTTTGAACCCGAACCCTTGAAGAGGCGGCGAAGCAGGTCAACATATGACGTTGTGATGTATTCGTCCGAACCCATCTCACGCAGGATGGCATCCCACTCGTCGATAATCATGAAGAAACGCTCGTCTGTGCTCTCGCTGATGCGGTAGAGGATATCCATCAGGTCATCATCATCTTTTTTATGAGTATGGGGAAAAGCATCGAGCACGTCATCAATGATTCTTTCCTGAATACGTTTAACTATGTTCTTCTCATCCCTGTATTTTGTAGTGAAGTCGGTCATGTCGATGCTGATGACATAGTACTTGTTCAGATACGTTTCAAACGACTCGTCTTTTTCTGCTTCTAATCCGCGAAACAACTCGCGCGAGTCGCACGACTTGTCATAGTATGCGCACAACATCTTTGCCGCCATCGACTTGCCAAAGCGGCGGCAGCGGGTGACGCAACTGTATCTGCTCTCCGAATTGAGCATAGCGTTGATGTGTGGTATCAACGAAGACTTGTCAACATATTCGTGAGCCACAATGTCGCGGAAATCACTGTTTCCTTTATTGATATATATGCCCATACTTTCGCGTCTGTTGCAGGAGAGATTGGCCTACAAACCCGTTGCAAAGGTATACAACATAAGTAAATGTATTGAAGTTGAAGAGTTTAAAGTTCATAAGAAACCCTATTTCATGACTTGTCTGAAGCTTGCTTCTTGTCCTCCCAACGCCGGGAGGGCAGGCTTCTCGGTTCCTTTGACACTTGCTTGTTTGACTCTATACTGAAAAGTTTTCAACAAAAAAATGCATATTACATATGTTTTCTCCATTTTTGCAGAAAATCATTATTTAGGTGGGTTCAGAACTAATTGAAAGAGCCTAAAGAATAACAACATTATAAATCCAATATTATCTGAAATAGCACTAAACTCCATACACATGAAAAAGATTGTTACCCTTCTTTTATTTGCCTTTGTCCTCAGTGTCGTTTCTTGTGGTGACAGCGGTCCGACATTAAACACTGCTGCCATCATGGCGCATGATTACGTTAAAAAAATGATTAACTTTCCCGAAGAGGCCGAATTTGAGTCGGACATAAAAGGTAGTGGAGATGCCGTGAATGGTTTTACGGTTTATGAGACATTTACGGCACCCAATGCTTTCGGAGTAAAAAGAAAGTATATCTACAAATGCAATATGAAATATTTGGGAGGTGATAAGTACGAAGACAGTTCTTGGGAATGTTCCAAACTAATTGTAGAAGATGTGCACACTGGACAACAATGGCGTTCATACAACAATTAATAATCCGCTTGAATTTCCTTTAATCCTTTTTGTTATGCAATTTTTTTAAAGTGCAATGTTGCTCCTTTGTATGTTTTTGTGTGGTCTGAATGCTTCCATTCTAAAGAAGTGTCTTTCAGTTATATAGAACGTCAGTATACAGACCTAATAATGAAGTTTGCTCGCACTTTTTCTTGTTCTTTCAACATTGAAGGAGCCATGAACACGATAGAGAAGTATCCTCATTTTACCACGGTGCCTTTATGCTTATTCCGTTAGCAACCTTACGTACAGTTCCACCGCCTGCCTTAGTTCGCTCAGGCAGATGTATTCGTCGGCTGTGTGCGACCGTGCTGAGTCGCCCGGTCCCCATTTGAAAGAAGGGAAGGACATCAGTGCCTGGTCGCTCAGGGTGGGAGAGCCGAATGGCGTGCCGCCCAAAGCTATGGCACGTTGTACTAAAGGATGGGAAAGGTCTATGCGCGAAGACGAGAGGCGCGTGGAGCGTGGCACAACTTCGCAGCTTACATGGCGGCGTACGATGTCTAACACTTCTGTGTTGGTATACAACTCATTGGGGCGCACATCCACCACGAAGCGGCATTGGTCCGGCACCACGTTGTGCTGGCTTCCGGCCTCAATCATGGTGATGCTCATCTTCACTTTGCCCAGCAAGGGAGACACCTTCTTAAAGGCATACGTGCGAAACCATTCAATATCCGTCAAAGCCTGGTAAATTGCATTGACACCCTCGTTGCGAGCCGCATGTCCTGCCTTGCCGTGTGCTGTACAGTCGAATACCATCAGTCCTTTTTCCGCTACTGCCGGCTGCATTGCGGTGGGTTCTCCCACAATGGCAACGTCGGGGCGCGGCAACAGGGGCAAAACACGTTCTATACCGTTGCGCCCGGATACCTCCTCCTCTGCCGAAGCCAGGAATACAAGACGGTAGGGCAGTGCTTGGTCTTTCAATGCCAGAAATACTTGTAGCAGCGTGGTCAGTCCGCCGCCACAGTCGTTGCTACCCAGTCCGTAGAGCCGGTCTTCCTCCCAAACCGGCTGGTACGGATTGCGTTGCCAGCCAGTTGCCGGTTTCACTGTGTCGATATGGGCATTGAGCAGCAGGGTAGGGCACTCGCTACCCCTGTCTGGTTGTTCACACCACACATTGTTGCCCTCACGCCGGGGATTTGCGCCGTGTTCCTCCAAGTAGTGTTGCAAGAAATCGGCTTTTTCGGCCTCGTTCCGGCTGGTGCCGGGAATACGGATGAGCTGTTCCAGCAGCCGAGCCGCCTCGCGTGCCAATGTGTCGTAAAGGGTGCTTCCTGTTATCATTATGCTGTTTTTTTGATGGGCAAAGTTATGTTTTGTCGCCCAAATCGCGTGTATTATTTCCAGAAAAACGCTTCCCCTCTTACCTGACCGAAGACAGAGGTTTCGGCCCCCAGCCTTACTGTTTACCCTTTGGAAATGCAATTTTGTCGGTTGTTTAAGCGTTTTTTCCATTTTAATCAATAATTTTGCGAGTGTGAAGGCATTTCCGCCTTGCCAAATGCAGTTTAGTATGCTAAATCTCTGCCACCTCTCTAAGCTCATTCCCGAGCAAGCCAAGAAATATGGCGAGCGTGCCGCGCTCAGCTATCGTGATTATGACCTGAATGAGTGGGTTCCTATTTCGTGGAATAATTTTGCCCAGCAGGTTAAAAAAGTGTCGTATGCTTTGTTACGCCTCGGCGTCAAGGTACAGGAAAATGTCGGCATTTTTTCGCAAAACAAGCCGGAGAGCTTATTTGTCGATTTTGGTGCTTATGGCATCCGGGCCGTTACCATTCCCTTCTACGCCACCAGCAGTGGAGCCCAAGTGGCCTATATGCTCAACGACGCGCAGATTCGTTACCTCTTCGTGGGTGAACAGGAACAGTATGATGTGGCGTTTAGCATTATCTCCGTGGCGCAAACATTGGAGCGTATCATCATTTTTGACAAGAAGGTAAAACGTAACGAAAACGACCATCTCTCCGTTTTCCTGGACGATTTCCTTCACGATGAGCTTCAGGGAGACTTGCAGCAGGTGCAGGCCGAATATGTGCAACGGCAGGCTGATGCCAACTATACCGATTTGTGTAATATTCTTTATACCAGCGGTACAACCGGGCAGAGTAAGGGCGTGATGCTGACTTACGGACAATACGCTGAGGGTTTCAGGGTGAACGATGCCGTGTTGCAGCTCAGCGAGAACGATGTGTTCCTCAACTTCCTGCCTTTTACCCATATTTTTGAGCGCGCTTGGTGTTACCTCGGCCTGTGTGAGGGCGCTTTGCAGTGTATCAACCTGCGACCGGCCGATGTGCAACGTTCCATGCAGGAGGTGCATCCCACGTGTATGTCTTCCGTACCTCGTTTCTGGGAGAAAGTGTATCAGGCTGTGCTCGACAAAATGGAGAATGGCTCTTTTATGGAGCGTAAACTTATCCGCGAGGCGTTGGAACTGGGTGGCCGATACTGGGAGAAGTATAAGGCACGCGGAAAGCAGGCACCGCTCGGCATGAAACTGCAATTCCAACTCTACGACAAGACCATCATACGCATTCTCCGAAAAACGCTTGGACTGGAACGAGCCAATTTCTTCCCGACTGCGGGAGCAGCTGTGTCGCCCGAAGTGGAAAAATTCGTTCATGCAGCGGGCTTGAACATGATTGTAGGCTACGGACTGACCGAAAGCTTGGCTACTGTTTCGTGCGACGTACCTGGAAAACCCGTCAGCTTGGGTTCGGTGGGCCGGCTTATCGATGGCATCGAAATAAAGTTTGGTGCTAACGACGAAATCCTTCTGCGAGGCAAAACTATCACGCCTGGTTACTATAAAAAGGAAAGTCTGACAAAAGAGGCCATTGATGCAGATGGCTGGTTCCATACGGGAGACGCCGGATACATGAAGGACGGAGAACTGTTCCTCAGAGAACGCATCAAAGACCTGTTCAAAACTTCTAACGGAAAGTATATTGCGCCGCAGATGATAGAGTCGAAACTCGTGCTCGACCGCTATTTTGAACAAGCTGTGGTGGTGGCAGACCAAAGAAAGTTTGTGAGTGCACTCATTGTGCCTGACTATAAATTGTTGGAGCAGTATGCTCGTGAACAAGGTATAGATGTGGAAGGACGTGAGGAATTGTGTCGCCATCCCAAGGTTGTTAAGTTCTTTACCGAACGTATCGAAACCTTGCAGCAGGATTTGGCTCACTATGAACAGATTAAACGCTTCGTTCTCCTCGCTTCGCCTTTCACTATGGCCAACGGAGAGCTGACAAATACACTAAAGGTGCGCCGGCGTGTGGTTTATGAACACTATGCGGAGGTTATCGACAAAATGTATGCCGATGCCGAGGTCGCAACCAATAACTCTACAGAAACACATAACTGAAATGATTACCGCTGACCAACTTAAAGACGCCCAAAACCGCGTGGAGGCTCTCTATCGCTACCTTGACATTGAGGCCAAAACGATGCAACTCGAAGAAGAGCAGCTTCGTACGCAGGATCCAAACTTTTGGGAGGATGCCAAACGCGCCGAAGAACAGATGAAGAAGGTGAAGGGCATTGAAAAGTGGATTGAAGGATACAAACACGTGAAACTGTTGACCGACGAGCTGGCTCTGGCATTAGACTTCTATAAAGACGAAATGGTAACCGAGGAGGAGGTGGATGCTGACTATGCTCGCACAATGGAGGCCATCGAAGAACTTGAACTGCGCAACATGTTGCGGCAGGAGGAAGACGGGATGGACTGTGTGCTCAAAATCAATTCGGGTGCAGGCGGCACGGAGAGTCAGGATTGGGCGCAGATGCTGATGCGTATGTACATGCGCTATGCCGAAGCCCACGGATATAAATGTACCATCTCCCACTTGCAAGATGGTGACGAAGCCGGCATAAAAACGGTTACGATGGAAATTGAAGGAGACGACGCTTACGGTTATCTCAAAAGCGAAAACGGTGTACACCGCCTGGTGCGTGTGTCGCCATACAACGCACAGGGTAAACGAATGACATCTTTTGCCTCTGTATTCGTTACACCGCTTGTCGACGATACCATAGAGGTCTATGTGGATCCTTCAAAAATTTCATGGGACCTCTTCCGTTCGGGCGGTGCCGGCGGCCAGAATGTAAACAAGGTGGAAACCGGTGTGCGACTTCGCTATCAGTATAAAGATCCCGACACCGGCGAGGAAGAAGAAATACTCATCGAGAACACGGAAAGCAGAAAACAGCTAGAAAACCGTGAGAATGCCATGCGACTGCTCCGCTCCCAACTCTATGACCGCGCGCTACAGAAGAAAAAGGCCGCTCAGGCCAAAATAGAGGCGGGCAAAAAGAAAATTGAATGGGGTAGTCAAATCAGAAGCTACGTTTTTGATGACCGAAGGGTGAAAGACCATCGCACCGGTTTTCAAACAAGTGATGTGGGCGGTGTGATGGACGGAAAAATTGACGGTTTTATAAAAGCATACCTCATGGAATATTCTGAAGAGGCTGCTCAACAATAATGTTTTTTGGAAATATAAAAATCTTATACCATGAATCAAAAGAGACAACTGAAGGCGCGTGCTCGCGAAGCGCGACAGGCACGACAGGCCAACCGGGTGATTAACGGCATCTTTATTGCACTCATTCTCTTGATGGTGCTTGCGCTGATTGCTTACTATCTGCTCCAGTAACTTGCCGGAATGGGTAGGTAATTCCAAATTTGTAGATTTTCTTACCGTGCCTCTTGAAATAGAACGCAAATTCTTGGTCCGCGGCGAGTATAAATCGTTGGCCACGTCGCATTCCCGTATCGTGCAGGGTTACATCTGCAGCGAACGCGGGCGTACGGTGCGTGTGCGCATTCGCGACTCTCATGGCTACCTTACCATCAAAGGACCGGCTTCAGGTAATGGACTTTCACGCTACGAGTTCGAGAAAGAAATTACCCTGGATGAAGCACTTTCGTTGCTTCGTTTGTGCGAACCGGGTATCGTGGATAAAATCCGATGGCTGGTGCCGGCTGGTAATCATGTGTTTGAGGTGGACGAGTTCCTGGGCGACAATGCCGGTTTGGTGGTCGCCGAGGTGGAACTCCGTACAGAAGATGATGTCTTTGAGTGCCCTGACTTCCTGGGGCGGGAGGTTACAGGCGAAAGGAAGTATTATAATTCACAACTCCGCAAGAATCCATACAAAAATTGGGAGTGAAAATGTGAGTTCACTCTTTGCGGAAATAATATTTACGGGCTTGCATTTGTTGTGGCGGTTCACAATAAATGCAAGCCTGTTTCCTATTGCCATAAGCATTAGTGTGGCTGATAGCTGTAACAGAATTATTTCTTTTGGGTGTAGGTGAAATCGTTCATCTTGATACAGACAACGCCGTTGTTGATGTATACTTTTTCTTTCCCTCTGCTGTTTTTCCAGCTATTGGTTCCTTTAATTCTTTTGCAGATAATTGATTTGCCTTCAGCGGGAAATATTTCAGCAAAGGTGGAGTCGGTGCTGTAAACAAGGAAAAGCTGCTGCGGACCGGAGTCAAAACGCATTCCAACTTCCCACAATCTGACACAGTCATGCAAGGCGTAACTCCAGGTGTAACCGGCAGAAGGAATACACCCATGTTCGTCGCGGTCACTACCTACTAATTTGCCAATAGCGGCCTTTGTGGCAGAATGTGCGCAGGCCGTCAATAGTACACAGCACAGAAGGAGTAAAAGGTAAGCTATTTTCTTCATTGTACATTCGGTCTTTTTAATGATTGGCATAATGTCTATTGAATGGATGAAGCTGTTGGTTTAAAAGATGAAAGTCGTCATAGTTTATTTGCTGTTGTTTGGAGAGCATATCCGGCTAAACGTTTAACTCTTCAACTTTTAAACCCTACAAGTTTAATCTACTTATGTTATGATCGTTCACGGCGAGCGCAATAAGCCTGCTTAATTTGCCGAGCCGCCGCCTATCTTATGCAAAGATAGTGCAAGGCGAGCGCAATAAGCTTGCTTAGATTGCCAAGCCGCCGCCTATCTTATGCAAAGATACTCCAAACCTCAGAGTCATTCCGAAAGTAAAAGCGGGATTTTTGTTTGCAGCGTGTAGAAAAAAACACTTTTCCCGATAAAGTTTGATTTTCTGCTTTTTTGTATTCCGATTTTACATATCTCAAACGTAACTATGATGTCATGGTCTGAAGTTTCGGGAGTTGAACAATACCTGCATAAAGACTACGTAGTAATTTGCCATTTTTGCCCCAACGTTTCGCTCTTCTCTATACGCTTTTTTATCCCCGAAAAAAACATTCATTCCTTCATATAGAGCTTCTTTTTCTCTGAAAATCATAGGTTTTAAGTGTGAAGGCTTGAATTTTCAAGTATTCACAGCTGAGGAGGCGTTTATACCGCTTACCTCCTGATTGCCAGCTGCTTTCCTGTGTGAAGGCTTGATGTTTCAACCCTTCACAAGCGTTCACCTTCAGTGTGAATACTTGAAAATCCAACCCTTCACACTCAAACGCTATGAAAATCAGAAGGAAACACGTTCCATGTGAAGGAGTGAATGCTTTTTTCGGGAAATAAAATACGTATATGCGCGCGTGTGAAAGGGTGTTCACAATACATATTTCGCCTTTTCCAACGTGATTGACCCGCCTCGTTGAACCTTTACGGACACAGCGTGAAGTTCTCTTCACAAGTTGCCGACAATTTTTTTCAACTCGCCGATTAGGAAAAAATAGTCCAGGACTTTTCGCGCACAAGTCGCCGACTTGTTGCGGCCATCAATCATCTGCCATCGTTTCCTATAGCTTCCTATTGCTATCTATAGCCTTCTAT
>JALEYW010000078.1:0-12044 GCA_022773145.1 Bacteroidales bacterium | reverse complement strand
CGATGCCGAGATGCAGCACATCGTCCACCGCCTGTTGGCCGCCGCTTCCGACGCCAAGCTCCGCCAGGACATGAACGTGGAGGACGAGTACTTTATGGCCATTGAGAACCGTGACACCAAGATTATGATGATGGAAGAGCAACTTGCCCATCAACAAGACATCATCCGGCAATCCGCACGCAAGATGAAGGAGGCTGGCATCGACATCGCCTCCATCTGCTCCATGACGCAACTTTCAGCCGACGAAGTGGAGCGATTGTAAAAAGTCGTCGCCGTGTCAGGCGTTTTGACATCTCCATCCCGCCGAATGCCATCCCGGTTTGGACCCTCAAGTCCTCCCATTTGCACACCACAACCAGCCCATTACCCCTTAACACTGTGGCGTGACGAACCATCCTCAAATAAAAATAGTACTTTTGCCCGCAAAAATTAAGTAAATCAAGCATAATGAAAATAGAAAAGCAACTCGCTACTGCCGCTGCAGCCGCTGTGCAAGCCCTTTACGGGCACGAAATTGCCGCCGGTCAGGTAACGCTGCAAAAAACCAAGAAAGATTTTGAGGGGCACCTCACCCTCGTCGTTTTCCCTTTCCTGCGCATTTCCAAGAAAAAGCCTCAGGACACCGCTGCTGAGATTGGTGAATGGATAAAGGCAAACACCCAGCTCATAGCCTCCTACAATGCCGTAGGCGGTTTCCTCAATCTCGTCATAGCCCCCGCCTGCTGGGTCGACCTTTTGGAAGAAATCAACGCCGACCCCCGTTTCGGCATCACTGCCCCCACTGAGAGCAGTCCGCTCGTCATGATAGAGTACTCCTCGCCCAACACCAACAAACCCCTCCACCTGGGGCACGTGCGCAACAACCTTTTGGGCTGGGCATTGGCCGGTGTGATTGAAGCCAACGGCAACCGCGTGGTCAAGACCAACATCGTGAACGACCGGGGCATCCACATCTGTAAATCGATGCTGGCCTGGTTGAAATACGGCAACGGCGAAACGCCCCAGACCTCGGGCAAGAAGGGTGACCACCTGATAGGCGACTACTACGTAGCCTTCGACAAGCACTACCGCGCCGAAGTGGCAGAGCTCAAAGCACGTTTCGAGGCCGAAGGCATGGAGGCCGAAGCTGCCGAGGAGAAGGCCAAGAAAGAAAGTCCGCTCATGCAGGAAGCCCACGCCATGCTCGTGAAGTGGGAGCAGGGCGACCCCGAAGTGCGTGCCCTTTGGCGCAAGATGAACGAGTGGGTCTATGCCGGCTTCGACGAAACCTACAAGGCACTCGGTGTCAGCTTCGACAAGATTTATTACGAGAGCGACACCTATCTCGAAGGCAAGGAAAAGGTCGACGAAGGTTTGCAGAAAGGCATCTTTTTCCGCAAGGAAGACGGTTCCGTCTGGGCCGACCTCACCGCCGAAGGACTTGACGAGAAACTCCTGCTCCGCGCCGACGGCACTTCCGTTTACATGACGCAGGACATCGGCACCGCCAAGCTCCGTTTCCGCGACTTCCCCATCGACAAGATGATTTACGTCGTGGGCAACGAGCAGAACTACCACTTCCAAGTGCTCTCCATCCTGCTCGACAAGCTCGGTTTCGAGTGGGGCAAGAGTCTGGTCCACTTCTCCTACGGCATGGTCGAGCTGCCCAACGGCAAGATGAAGAGCCGCGAAGGCACCGTGGTCGATGCCGACGACCTCATTGCCGGCATGATAGCCCAGGCCCGCCAAACCGTGGAAGAGGCCGGCAAATTCGACGACATGACCGAGGAAGAAAAAGCCGAAGTCGCACGCATTGTCGGCATGGGAGCTTTGAAATACTTCCTTCTCAAGGTCGATGCGCGCAAGAATATGCTCTTCAACCCCGAGGAAAGCATCGACTTCAACGGCAATACAGGTCCCTTCATCCAGTACACCTACGCCCGCATCCGTTCCATCCTACGCAAGGCCGCCGATGCCGGAATCCGCTTGCCCGAGAAGCTCTCGCCTGCGGTAGGGCTGTCCGTGAAGGAAGAAGAAATCGTGCAACACATTGCCGATTTCGCCGCCGTGGTGCGTCAGGCCGGCACCGAATACCAGCCCGCCGCCGTGGCCAACTACTGCTACGAGCTCGTGAAAGAATACAACCAGTTCTACCACGACTTCAGCATCCTTCGCGAGACCGACCCCGACAAACAAGCATTCCGTCTTGTCCTTTCGCTCAACGTGGCCAAGGTTGTCCGTTTGGGCATGGGACTGCTCGGCATAGAGATGCCCGAACGTATGTAAGGGCTTCCCGTTTATTTTTTCTTCAAGCCTGCCGACCGGATGTGGCCGGCAGGCTTTTTTCTACTTTTCAAGCGATATGTCCAAACAGAAATATTACGTCGTGTGGCGTGGCCGCATACCCGGTGTCTACCTCAGCTGGGAGGAGTGTGAGGAACAGGTGAAACAATTCCCCTCCTCGGCCTTCAAAGCATTTGCCACCGAGGCTGAGGCCCGGCAAGCCTTCGAAGCCGGGCCGCCGCAGCGTCCGGCCAGACCTGCCGGCACTTCCCCGTCCGCCTCTCAGACAGTGACTGCTGCCACGCCCTCTGATGCCGGCCAAAACTTGCAAGCGGCTTCCCCCTCCCTGTTAGGTCTTGAGAACAATGCTCCGGGCGGCCATGCGAGTGAGCCGTCCGACCTCCTGCTCAACCTTCCGCCCGAAGTGCGCCTCGATGCCCTGGCCGTCGATGCCGCGTGCAGTGGCAATCCCGGCCCCATGGAATACCGAGGCGTGAGCCTTGCCACCGGTCGCGTCGTGTTCCACTACGGCCCCCTGTACGGCACCAACAACATCGGCGAGTTCCTCGCCATCGTCCATGCCCTCGCCCTGCTTACCGCCCAAGGCAGCCGCATGGCCGTCTATTCCGACAGCCGCAACGCCCTGTTGTGGGTGCGTGCCCGCCGTTGCCGCACCACTTTGCAGCGCACCGAGCGCACCGAGCCGCTTTTCCGGCTCATCGAGCGGGCCGAGCGATGGCTCAACACCCACGACTTTTCCGCCATCCCCCTGCTCAAATGGGAAACCTCCCGCTGGGGCGAAGTGCCGGCCGATTTCGGGCGCAAGTAAGGCAAACAATATACCCGAAATTGGATGTCCCAGCGCGGCTATATGTTCTTCTTCAACGACCGTACGGGTGCCTACCGCCAGGTGTCGGCCAACCTGCGCGACGGCTGGGGACTTTCGGGCAAGTTGCGCTATGAGCAGGGCATCGGCGACTTCGTGCGGGTGCACAACTCCATAGAGGCTGGTTATCACAACAACTACGGTTTCCTCACGGCGGACTACGATGCCGACCGGGCCGGCCAGCAGTTGCGCAAACGGTTCTTCCTGACGGAAAACCCCTCCGTCACCCTCTCGCGCGAGGAGCTGACGCTGATGCTTTCGGGCAAGTACACGCTAAGCCGCCTGCGCTATGAGCTGACGCCGCAGAACAACCAGACGCTGACGGACTACATCGTCTACGGTATGGCGCGTTACAAGTGGCGCGACTGGACGGTGGAGACCTCGCTCAACCTGCAAGGTTACAAGGGTTACTCGTCGCCGGAGATGAACCGCGCCATTCCCAACTGGACGTTCCTTATAGGCCGCAAGGTGATGAAGGGTAAAGGCCGCATCGACCTCTCGTTCGACGATTTGCTGAACAAGCGGCGCAGCTACTTCTCCACGCAGTCGGCTACGGAGCGCACGGAATACAGCAGCGACTTGATGCACCACTACGTGCAGCTCAGCTTCACCTACAACTTCGAGGCGAAAGGCGACAAGAAGAACAAACGCCGCTGAGGGTTGCCTTCCCCGGCTCCCGCTTCGGCATTCAAACAACCAAAACAGGTGTGCTCCGTGATAGGGGCACACCTGTTTTGCGATAATGCCATGCCTTTCCAAAAAGTCCGGGAGTTGTTTGCGGGGCTCGGCGAGCCCGGCAAAATAGTCGGCGACTTGTGAAGAGAACTTCACGCAGTGTCCTGCCGGAACTGGCAATAATGTATAATGAGGTTGACGACCGACATACAGGACGAAGCAGAACCGCCGCCCCCATTGGCGTAGCCTTCATTATACATTATACAATGCCCCTTTCGCGCGCGTATATACGCTTTTTATTTCCCGAAAAAGTATTCACCCTTTCACACGGTGCTCGTTTTCTATTGATTTTCATTGGTTTCGAGTGTGAAGGCTTTGAAAATAAAGCCTTCACACCGGGCAGCAAAGTGTTCACACGGGCAGCAAAGCATTCACACAGGCGGTGAACACTTGTGAAGGCTTGAAAAACCAAGCCTTCACACTCGAAACAACTGAGAATCTGGAATAAAAAGCCACCGTGTGAAAGAGTGAATGCTTTTTTTCGGGATAAAAATACGTATAGAAGAGCATGATTTTTGGGGGAGGTAAGTGGCAAAATGCTCCGTGGTGTGAGAGGTTGGTAAATACGAAAGTAGGAGATAGACACCGGTGATGGGTGTTTACCTCCTACTCAATTTATAAGCGGTGTTCTATCACTTAGGTTGAACACCCCAATCAGTAAGATGGATGGGCGAGGCCGTTAGTAGGCAATCTTGCTAACCTTGTTGCCCACCTTGACAATGTATACGCCGTGAACGGGGAGGGTGGTTACGGTTTGCTGAGCGTTGGCGGCGGCGATGCGGCTGCCGTCGGCGTTGTAAACCGTTACGTCCTCGCCTCGGGGATTGACTACCGTCAGGCGGTTGCCGAGCAGCTTCACTGCGGCACCCTCCATGTCGGCCTGTTCAATGCCGCTCACTTTCACGTTGACACGTTCCAGGTCGGAGAAGGCGCTTTCCTTGTAGCTGCCCTCCACTCCGGGAGCGTCTACCATCTTCACAGCACTTACCTTGTGGTAAACTTCCATGCCGGCCAGGCTGTTGGGGAGTTCCACGTTGATGGCAGCACCTTGATGCATGAAGGCGTAGCAGAAGGGGTCTACCAAGTATTCGCCGGCCTTGTAGTTCTGGGTGATTTTCACGTCATCGATGTAGAGGTTACCGGGGTAGCTCACACCGAAGATGCCCACTTTGGAGCGTGCGGCACCCTTCGTGAGCTGTACGGTGAAGTCCTGCCAGCTGTCCGTGATGGTGCCGGGGTAAACCAGTTCGGCCTGGTTGAATTCGCCTGCTTCCTCGTCGTAGTTGAAGATGGCTACGGCACACTGCGTGGCACCCTCGTGCTTCTGGCCTTCCGTATCCCAGAAAGTCGACACTTCGCCCATCAGCTTCACGTTGAGGGTGAACTTGCCGCCGTCCTTCGAGAGGTCGAGTTCGGGCGAGATGATGCCGGACTGCTCGTGGTTGTATAGGTAGTGGTAAGCGTCGACGCAAGCCATGCCTTCGGCGTAGGGGATGTAGTTCTGTCCGTTCCAGCCGGCCTGGGTAAGGCCCACGAGGTAAGTGTCGCTGTACACGTTGAAGTCATGTTCCTCCAGCGTGTAGTCGGGGTCGCTGCCGTCAGACTTCTTCAGGTTGTTGAAGTCCTCGTTGGTAACGATGAACTCGCCGTCGGCCTCTGCCACGCGCTTGCCGTAAGCCCAGTAGTTGTAATAGTTAGCCGAGGGCACCACGCTCCACGATGCGTCGTAGGATTCCAGCTCATCCTCTCCGCCATTGACGGGGTTGAGCACAGGAGCTACGAGGTCGAACACGGCTTGCATGGGGCTTTCGAGCGACTGGTGGCCTTCCTTCACGGCACGTACGGTGTAGTAGTACGTGGTGCCGGACTCAACTTCCGTGATGTGCAGCGTGTTGGTCTCGGCCTTGAGGTCCTCCTTCACCAGCTCGTATTCGCCGAGCAGGGCATCGTATTCGTAGAGGTTGACCAAGTAGTACTCTGCACCCTCCACGGCTTCCCAGTTGGCATCGAAGCTGGTGCCCTGGTAGTTCGTGTGGGGCTTGGTCAGCGGCATAGCGATGTAGGGGTCAACCACGTAGACTTCGATATCGTCCAGATAGACGCGGCTCTGGCCGCTGGGCACGAGGTTGAGGAGGGTGTACTCGCCGCAGTCGTGGAAGATGAACTCATACGTCTGCCACTCGTCGGTGATGGCGGGGCAGATGTAGTCGTCGAGGAATCGCCAGGTGGGAGCCATGTTGAAGGTTTCGGCGCCCTGAACGATGAAGTCGGAGACGGTTTCACCTGCATCGGTGCGTGCCTTGAAGGTGAGCACAGCCACGCGGTCGTAGGCTGCCAGGTTGAGCATGGGGGTGTTGATGTGGCCATAGTCTTTCTTCGTGTCGATGCAGAGCACACCGCCGGCAGGATAGACGTTGTAACCGCCCCATCCCGGAGTCTGGAAGTATTCGTCCTTGAGGTTAATCCAGGGATATTTATATTCCTCGGCCACCATCTTGACCGTAGCGTCGGGGTTGCCGATTTCGCCCGTTTCGAGCAGGGAGAAGTCCTCGGTCATCACCGTCACTTTCGTACCGTAGTCGAGCGGGTTGATGTTCTTGGGCTTTGCGGCCTTTGCCACGGCTTTTACGACCGGGCTTTGGGCGCTACGGATGGTGAAGGGGTTTTGTGCGTTGCGTGCCTTCAGCTCAGCCGTGCCGTTGAGGCTTGCGCCGGCAGAAAACGTCTGTGCTCCTGCCACGAGGGAGAAGGTGGCCAAGGCAGCGGTAAGTAATAAGTTGCGCATGTTTTTTAGATGTGTTAGGTTAAGTTGTTTGCTAAATGAAACAGAGCATGTCGTTTGCACTGGCATGCCCTGTTTCTTTATACATTCAGCTGTTTCGGAGAAATTACTTCACCTGCAGCTTCGAAGTGTAGACTTTGCCATCGTTGGCCACAGCCTTCACTACGTAAGCACCGCTGTTCAGGTTCAGCTTGCTGTTGTTGCCCTGAGCCACGGTCTGACCGGCTACGTTGTAAACCGTAACCTTAGCGGCCTTGAAGCCGTTGAAGTTGATGCTGCCGGTAGTTGCATCGTAAGCTGCGGCGTTTTCGCCAGCGGTTACGTTCTTGATACCGGTGTCAACGGTCAGAGCGAGGTGCAGAACGGGAAGTCCTTGACGGGCGTTGCAAGCTCCTGTAAGCAGGTCGGCACTTTCAAAGTCGAACTGCTGGCTGTTGCTGCCGTAGCGCAGTGAGCGGTAGATTTCGGAGTAGCTGTCAAATGCGTAAGTCTTGAAGATTACCGGCCACTTGTTCTCCTGGATGCTTTCTTCCTGAACGGTAACTACGAGGTTCTTCGTTACGTCGTATTCAAACGGTTTGGTAAAGTCGAAAATCAAGAGGTTGGAGCCGAGCTTCGTGGAGAAGGTACCTTCATAAACGAGCACTTGGTCAGTCAGAGGAATCCATTGATCGAGAGCTACTTTTGAACCCCAGCTGTTGGCTTCAGCTTCATAAGCTTCGATGTCGGTGGTGCCAAGATAGATCTTCACAGGAACGTCGGTAACTACTCCACCATCATTGTCTCTGTACTCGAAGGCCAGACGGCTGATGGTAGCTGTGCCGGAGAGCGGTTCCTGGAAGTCGGAGGGATAGTAGATAGACTGTACGGTGCTGTAATCCTTCCAGAAGTAGAAGGGCATTTCGGTCACATCAGACATCTTCTCGTTCGTGTTGGCTTCAGCGTTGAAAGGCACGGTGCCTTCGGGCGAAACGGTCACGTCGAACGGAGCAGACATGTTGTTGCTTGCCAATTCGTCGCCTTCGAGTTCCACAATGGCGGCATACTGCGTTTCACCTTCCATGTCAGGCAGAGCGGTTACGACGATGACGGTGTCAGCACCGGCAGCGAGCACGTCGGCCACTTCGGTCTGACCCAGTACCACCTGGTTCTCGCCATCAATGCGAACCATCTTCATTACATAGTTGGATGCTTCGAGGCGGCCTTCGTTGGCAACGGTCACTTTGTAGTCAGCGGGCATGTTGTTGCTCGGGTTGGTAGCACCCTTCACGCTCTTGACGGCCATGTCTTTGTCAACCACTTCCTTGATGCTGGCACCGCAGAGGGTCAGGTTGTCATAAATATTGGCGGTGAGCCAGTGGAGTCCGAAGTTGTATTCGCCGTCAGCCTCGGGAGTGAACTGGGCGTCGAACTTGTGGCGGCTGTACATCTGGTCGTTGCCGAACTGGCGAACTTCCTTCAATACGGTGGCCTGAGCCTCGGCAGTGGTGCCTTCACCCACGGTGATGTCGAAGTCGTGCTTCGTGGGCTGGTCTTCCGAGTCAACATAAGCAAAGTAGATGTCGTACTCCACCTTATAGGTGTGGCCTGCCTGCAGCTTTACAGAGGGAGAGATGGCATAGTCATCGCTGTTGCCGTAGCTGTTGGTATTGAATGCCAAACCGGTGCAGTTGGGATCCCAGTTAGAGTAGTAGAACATCGTCCCGTCGGCGTTGTTGTCCACGATGGTCCAGGCATCGGCTTCGGCATAGTTGGCAAACTCAGTGGTGTAAGGCACCTCGTAAGCGGGGCCGGCCATGACGGAATACGATTCGGCGGGTTCACCGGCACCCTTATTGGTAGAAGGCGTGATGACGTAGGAATAGTTCAGCAGTGCGGGAAGATTTCTGTCAACCAATGAAGTCTCCACAATTTTTTCTGCCACCATCACAGAGTCGGGCAAACGCTGTACGCTGTAAGTAAGCGTAGCGGCATCGTAGGCACCCATGTGCTGTCCCTGAGTGGGAGGTTCCCACGAAAGGTTGATTTTGCTGCCGTCGCGGCTGATCTGGATGTTCTGCACTTCAGCAGGAGTATCTTCGCCGGCGTAAACATTCCAGCTGTTGGGAATACCTTTCTGCTCATCCACGCAAGCCAGTACGTAGTAAGTGCTGATGCCGTCAACGGGATCTTCGTCAGTCCAGCTGGCTTCGGCACCGGGAGTAAGATCGTCGGTCAGCACAGCGATAGGTTCACTGTCGAGGTCATTGCGGTAGATGTTGATGGAGTCAATCTTGGCCAACTCGTCGCCGCCCCAGCTCAGCGTGGGGTTCGTCCAGGTCAGGATTACCTGTGAGCCGTCCTCAGAGAAAGAGTTCGAGAGGTTTTCTACGCGTGCAGGAGCTTCGGGAGCTTCGGCAAAGTAGGAAGGAATGGCCAAGCCCCAAGACATATCGTAGCAATAGCTGCCGGCGGTGCGGTCTTCCTTGTTCATGGGGTGCGACAGGTTACCCGTTGCAGTATCGATGTAGTAGCAATACTGTGAGGGGTATCCCCATTCGTTGAACTGGCAGAGAAGACCGTAGAGTTCACCCGTGCTGTAGTCGAAAGCGATGGTGTTGTTGTACCAAATCTTGAAGGGTTTTTCCGTGCCTGACCAGTCCATGAGGGTGATGGCTTTCGGTTCGATTTCAGCAAAGTCATTTTCGGGGTCCAGACGGGTGAGGTAAGAGCCTTCTATAGAGAATTTGCCTTCCTCTTCCGTGCTGGGCTGCAGGTCGCAGCGGATGGCCCAGAACTGTCCCTTGGCATCGATGGCAAAGGCGGGATAGTAGTAACCCAGCTTCGTGTCATCAAGCAATTCGCCGCTTTCGGGGTCAATCGTGCCGATGCGGGAAACCAGGTTGACAGAGTCTTGGCAGATAGCCCACAACTTTTTGTCGACAGGGTTCTGGCACATACCCTCCACGAGCAGCCAGTCGCCTTTCAGTTCTTTGATTTCTTCGCTGATGATGGTACGTTCGCCGGTTTCAGGGTTGAACTTCATGAAGTTGTGCGGCCAAGAGCCAACACCCAGGTCATAGGTGATACCCTGGAAGCCGACGTAAGCGGTTTCATTCGTTACGGGGTCGGTGTAGAGCGTACCGCCGAACATCGTTACGCGGCGGGTGGGGTCAGTGTCCCGGTCGGCCATGATGGCCACCTTCTCGGTCTCATAGGTGTTGCCCGAATAGAAACGGATGAGACCGGGGTCGTTTTGATAGTCTGTCTGCGTCGAGGCATACATCTTTACTCCCAATGCTTTTTCTGCGTTCACGTCGATCACTCTTGCAGGAGCTTTCTTCTGAGCGCCGGGAGCTGCAACTTTAGTCAGTGGAGCCGGCAAGCGGTTGACACCTTTCTGTGCCACAGCTTCCGTACTTCCCACTGTAGCCAGCATCAACAGCAGGCTGTTCAGCAGTAAAGTTACTTTTCTCATAAGCTGAAAAAATTTATACCGTCCCGTTGCCGGGACGGTGGGATTAATAAAATATAGGTTATTTCACGATGATTTTCTGTGCGCTCTTGCCTTGGCGTTTCACGTAAACGCCCGGTGTGAGCTGACTCTTGGCCACTTGGCAACCTTGCAGGTTGTAGTAAATCGGCTCGCCGGCGGCCTGTGCGCTGTCCGCGCTGTGGATGCCCGTGTAGGCACCTTCCGGCAGTTCGAGTCTGAACTTCGATTTGTTGTTGGCCCAGTACCAGGTGGCGAGCACGTCGGGGAAGTTTATGAGGAGCATGTCCTTCGGGAAGGTGATGACGTTGCCTTCCAGCGTACCGAAGTAGCCCAACTCCTTCACCTCCTCCTTCGTCTTGCCTTGCTCCAGCGCACGGTCGGCCTTTGACCAGAGTACCATCTTGCCGTAGCCCATGTCGTAGCCGCAGCCGTCCTCCATCTGCTTGATGGAAACGCAAGCGGGGTCGGTGGCGTCAATCTCCATGTAGTAATGGCGCGAGTTGTCGTAGCTGAGCGAGTTGGAGTAGGGATAGTTGTCGCCGTAGGGGTCCACCAGGCGGAAGTAGCCCGGGCGTTCCGTGCTTTCCTCCACGTCGACGGAGTAGGTGCAGCTCGTGATGCCGGAAACGGGCACTTCGCAGTCAGCGATGAAAGCCTCTGTATAGAGAGCCTGTCCCAGTGAGTTCCAGCCCACGTTGTAGAACTTCAGTTCCTGCGTGGTATGGGCCGGCACTTGCGGTTCGCCGTTGTAGTAAGGCACGGCGATGATGGTGTAGATGCCGTCGGCGGAGTAGTCGAAGAGCACCTCCTGCGAGGAAGTGATGTCCTGGTAGGCGCAGGTGCCGGCGTGCATGGCGGCCAGCGAGTCGTTGCTGGCTTCGCCCTGGAACATGGCCACGCGCACCTTCTCGCAGCCGCTGCCCACGTTGAAGTGGACGGAGAGCTGGTCCTTGTCGGTGCCCTTGATGAGGTCGAGCACGCTGATGGACACGTCGAGGTCAGGGGCTCCCGGCAGTTTAAGGCGGAAGCCGTTGTTGTAGTTGGCAAAACGCCATTGCTCGTCCGGCGAAGAGGCGTACTTCACTAACAGCGAGCCGACGGGGAAGGTGATGCAGCCGTTGCGCAGCGTGCCGCAGGCTCCTTCGTCTATCGCGCCGTCGAGGTTGCCCTCGTGGTCATATTTGTAGCCGGCGATGGAGTAAATCTCAATGATAAACAGGGATTCGTTTTCCGCCTCGGTTTCAAAGTCGAAGCCCGTTTTGTAACGGTGCAGGAACACGTGGTCGGGGTCGGTGGCATCTACCAGCATGTAGGTGTCTTCGTCCAGCGGCTTGGTCGAGGCGCAAGGATAGTTGCGGTAAGGAGTCACCACGCGGTACAGGCCGGGTTTCTCCACGCTCTCTTCTATTTCCACGTCAAATTCCAAACACTCCACAACGTAGAGCGTGGTAAAGAAGTCGTCGCGCATGCGGCCGGTTCCGAGTGAGGTCCATTGTCCCGCTTCGTCCACCTGTTGGGCAGCGCGGCTTTGATGAGCCGTAGCCTGGAAGAACTTGGCGTTTGCTTCAGCCCGGCGTTGAGGCTGTGCCGTTGCCCATTGACACAATGAGCACAGGAACAGCAAGGTGAAACTTCTGAATAGCTTCATAAGGTTGTAAATATAAACTAAATGAGTAAAGCGAAAAAATAGGGTCGAACGGAAAAAGAAATGGTACGCCCCGACAGACAACATGCGAGTCTGGCAGGGCGTTTTTCAGGATTTCTTGGTTCATCCGACATTTCGAGTGATGCGACAGTCATGCAGGGCATAGAGTCGTAGTGTGAAGTACTTCTCATCCCTAAATCCATACGCATTTCTTTTCATTACCTTGATTTTATTGTTAATTCCTTCTACCTTAGCGGTA
>JALEYW010000074.1:0-42620 GCA_022773145.1 Bacteroidales bacterium | reverse complement strand
CGCTTACGGAATATTACGAGAAAAAGCACCCGCGTTAAGAACCGCCGTATGCCGAACGGCACGTACGGTGGTGTGAGAGGTCGGTAAACACGAAAATAGGAGATAAACACCCTATGATTAGTGTTTACCTCCTACTCGATTCTCGCCTTGCACTATCTTTGAATAAGACAGGCTGCGGCTCGGAAGAGAAAAAACAAAACTGGCGTTTTGTTTTTTTTCTTCTCTCGCCTTGCACTATCTTTGCCCGAGTATTTAACGGGCGTTTTATACCCCTCAACCTCAAACCTTTGCTGATGCGACCTTTTCTTTCCTTATATATAATAGGAGTGCTCCTCACCTTTGCGGCCTGCGTTTCGGAAGATGCGCCCGATGCCGAGCTAGTTGCCGACCGTGGCGATGTGGTCAGGGTGGGGCAGGCGTTGCCCGCCTTCAACGTGCAGCTGTCCGACGGAACCCCTGCCGGCAATCTCCAATGTCGGGGCAAGCAGAGTGTCATCGTCTTTTTCCACACTACCTGTCCCGATTGCCGGCGCGAGCTGGCGGAGTTGCAGCAGGTATATGCCGAAAGGGGCGACAGCGTTTACTTCCTCTGCATCAGCCGCCAGCAACCTGCTGAGGAAATTGAGACTTATTGGCAGGATAACCGGCTTACATTACCTTATTCCGCACAGCCCGACAGGGCGGTGTACAACCTTTTTGCCACAGCCTATATACCCCGTGTTTATGTGGCTGACACGGCCACCGTGGTGCGCACCGTTTTTGTGGAGCAGATGGGAGCCGACGGGCTGCGCGCCGCGCTCGACGAATTGAATTAAACTTTTACAAATCTGATAACCATGAATTGTTTTGTTCTGAAAACGCGCCTCACGGCGATGAATTTTCTGGAGTTTGCCGTGTGGGGAGCCTACCTCACCTCGATGGGAGCCTATCTGGCTTCGCACGGCCTGGGACCCCACATCGGTTGGTTCTATGCCATACAGGGTATAGTATCTCTCTTCATGCCCGGTCTGATAGGCATCATTGCCGACCGTTGGATACCCGGACAACGGTTGCTCGGCCTGTGCCACCTGCTGGCCGGCGGCTTCATGCTTGCCGCCGCCGCTTATGCCCTCCGTGCCGGCGAGGTGGTGGAGCTGGCACCGCTTTTCAGCCTTTACACGCTGAGCGTGGCCTTTTATATGCCCACCATCGCGCTGAGTAATTCGGTGGCTTTCTGCGGACTGACACACGCCGGCTTGGACACCGTGAAGGCGTTCCCGCCCATCCGCGTGTTCGGCACGGTGGGTTTCATCTGTACCATGCTGGCTGTCAACTTTCTTGGTTTTCAGGATAATCCTTACCAGCTTGTGTTGTCCGGCGGCCTGAGTCTGGTGCTGGCTGTTTATGCCCAAACGCTTCCCGCTTGCCCAGTCAACAAAAATGCAGGTAGAAAGTCGGTGGTTGAGGCACTCGGCCTCGACGCTTTCCGATTGTTCAAACAGCGGCGCATGGCGGTGTTCTTCATCTTCTCCATGCTGCTCGGCGTAAGCCTGCAAATCACCAACGGATATGCCAACCCCTTCATCTCAGGCTTCCGCGACATTCCCGAATATGCCGGCACTTTCGGTGCGAACAACGCCAACGCCCTCATTTCCCTTTCGCAGATGAGCGAAACCCTTTGCATCCTACTCATCCCCTTCTGCCTGAAACGTTTTGGCATCAAGCGTGTCATGATGATTTCTATGTTGGCGTGGGTGTTGCGCTTTGGCCTTTTCGGTCTGGGCGACCCGGGACCCGGCGTGTGGATGTTCGTGCTCTCGATGATAGTTTACGGCGTGGCGTTCGACTTCTTCAACATTTCGGGTGCCTTGTTCGTTGACCAGCATACACAGCCCGAAATCCGGAGCAGTGCGCAGGGATTGTTCATGATTATGACCAATGGCTTCGGTGCTTCCATCGGCACTATAGCCGCTCAGGAGGTGGTGAACCATTTCGTCTATTTCGTTCCCGAATCCCAGCAGCTGGAAGGCTGGCGCACGTGCTGGTTCATCTTTGCCGCCTACGCTTTCATCGTTCTCGTGTTCTTCACCTTTATCTTCAAAGAGAAGGAAACAAAAAGCTGATTCCCAAAGGCCGATTCTCCAAACTGCCGGGGGTAAACTTTGAACTCTACAACTTTTAGACTACTTTGAATAAGATTGGCTGCGGCTCGTCAAAGGAAAAATGAAAAACTTGCAGCTTTTGAATAAAGCCGGCGGCAGTTCGGAAAAGAAATTGCAAAACCTTGCGGTTTTTCTTTCTTTTCTCTCACTTTGCACAGCTTTTCTTTTTTCTTTGCGCTCGCATTGCACTATCTTTGTCCCGCAATAGCAATAACCATCTAATTAAAACGATAAGAACAATGGCAAAAATCATCACTGACGCAAACTATGCGGAATTTTTGGAGGCAGGCATGCCTTTTGTAATCGATTTCTCCGCCACCTGGTGTGGTCCTTGCAAGAAGATAGCTCCCATCATCGACGAACTGGCAGACGAATATGAAGGAAAGGTCGTTATAGGTAAATGTGACGTGGACGACAACGATGAACTTACTTCTCGCTTCGGCATTCGCAATGTGCCCACCGTGCTTTTTATAAAAAATGGCGAGGTGGTAGATAAGCATGTCGGCGCAGCCCCCAAGAGTGAGTTCGTTAACAAAATCGAAGGTCTGCTCTAAATTTTTCAACTTTAAGATTTTCATAAACGACAACCGCAATAGCTGCTGCAACTTGGGATGTTGTCAGCGTTGTCTCGGCTGTCGTTTTTATTTTCACGGTGAACAACATGAGCAACGAAAGGCAAGCATCCGCTCATCCGCGAGTTGTTTCGGTTGTCGCTTTCATTTAAAGAATAGATTGTTATGTCATTCGACGATGAACTCTTGGACGATGCACAACACGATGCGCAGGCTGTAGAATATATTCGGCAGCATTTGCCGCAGGAATTGCAGGAAACACTTGACGACGAGCTCTTGTATTATTTCCTCGATCTCACGGTGGAGTATTTGGCCGAGAGCGAGATACTCGATGCCGAGCCCGACAGTGATGGCTTTGTGGAAATTGACGCGGAAGCTATCGCGAATCATCTCGCCAAAAAAGCCAAGAAGGAAGGCATGGGCGATTTCTCACCCTCGGACCTCCTTTTGTTTGTGCAGGCTCAGTTGGATTTTGAAATGGGCGAGGAAGAAGAATAGTACCACTTCTTTCAAAAGAAATATTCATTTCGTATAGTTAAGGTCGGAAACGTTTGTTTTCCGGCCTTTTGATTTTTTCCCACTGCTACGTTTCTTGTTTCAACTCGCCGGATTGCGGTGCAAAAAAATGCATTATTTTATTTGTCGGGGGTTACTTACCATCTATGAGCTGCATAAAGGGGTGTAGATGCAAAAGTTGTATCTCTTGATTACTCATTTATTTACACCAAACGTATACAATAATGGAAAACGAAAAAAACAGAACAGCCATCCAGAAGACTCAGGTTTTCAATGTCGTTATCTTGGACCGCAGTGGTTCGATGGAAACCATCCGTAAGGCAGCCATTGACGGATTTAACGAAACTTTGGCCGGTATCCGTAAGGCTCAGGAAAAATATGCCGACACTCAGGACCACTACGTTACTTTGGTTACGTTTTGCAGCTGCTCTACGCAGTATGTGTTCGACAAGACCCCCATTGCCGATACGCACCCTTTGACCGAAAACGACTATCAACCCTGCTGCTGCACCCCTCTGTTCGATGCCATGGGCATTACGCTCACAGCCATGCGCCGGCACGTGAAGGACATGGACGATGCTGTAGTCATGGTCACCATTATCACCGATGGTATGGAGAATGCTTCGTGCGAATACAATGGTGCGTCCATCAAAGCCTTGGTAGAGCAATTGCGCCAGGAAGGTTGGTCGTTCACTTACATGGGTGCCAATCAGGATGCCGTAGAGGTGGCCATCAGCTTGTCCATTCGCAACGCCCGCAACTTCGATTACACCAATGAGGGCACACGTCAGTCAATGGGAAGGGACAGTTCGACTCGCATGAATTTCTTCGACCGTTTAAATGTCATGAAGCAGAGCGAAGCATGCGGGGCTATGGCTCCCATGGATGCCAATGAACGCCGGCAATGCTACACGACGATGGCCGATGAGGCTTTCGACGAAGTAGAGAGCCAAGAGTAGCCATTGACGTGCCACTTTCTGAATGAAGTGGCGGGTAGCTGGTTATTTTGATAAACAGCAAGAGAGCGGGTTTCCAAACTTCTGCTCATCATAACCGTCGGATGCGGTTGGTGATGGCAGGGTTGGAAACCCGCTCTCTTGTTTATGATTGGTGTAGACAGTAAACTGTCGACACTGTGTGGCGATTGTTTATCGGGTTACGCACACCTTGCGAGTGGCTGTACGACCTTGGCTTGTGGTGCGCACTACGTAGACGCCTTGAGGCAGGACTTGTGCAGGCGAAACCAGACGGCCATTGAGGTCGAACACTTGCAGGCTGTCGTACTGGCCCGAAACGGCGATGCGTCCGTTCTCCACGTTGATGGCCGGAGCGTCAGGCGTGAGGCCGATGGGGCGGATGCCCACATATTGCAGGTTGGTGGGTACAGGGCAACCGTCGTTCAGCTCGTCGTTGAACGTCCATACACCGGTGGCACCGCCGTTGAGCATTTCGGCGAAGGAAGCGTTGCGCATATCCTTGAAGAGCATGGACTCCACTTCGCAGAGCGGATTGTTGTCCAACTCATCGTAGGGATAGGTGTTGATGTCGGAAGCGTAGTAGCAGTTGCTGATGGTCAGGTCAAGTCCGTCAACGAGGTAGAAGGGGAAGATGGGAGCCATGGCCATGGAAACCTCGGCAAACGCGCCACGGTTGTAGCAGTTGGCGATGGAGATGCTGCCGTTGAAGTTAGCTTCGATGGTGGCCATGATACCGGCGGCGAAGGTGTTGGCGGCACCCTGGTCGTTGTAGGTGAACACGTCGCCCGAGTTGTAGCAGTCCTTGATGCTGATGGTGTTGGCCGAGGAGCAGATGATGCCGGCTGCACTCGAGTTGTTGTCACTGATTGTGCCGTTGTTGCCGCAGCGGGCAATGGTCAGGCCGTCGCAGTCGCTGGTCGAGATGATACCGGCGGTATAGCCGTATTCGCCAGAGACAGTAGCGGCGTTGAAGCAGTCGGAGATTTCAACCGTACCGCCGAGTGCTCCGGCACAGATGCCGGCTGCATAGAAGTAATAGTCGCTCACCGATACGCTGCTTGTGGTCTGGCAACCGGAGATGGTGGAGTTGAGGGCGGTACCAGCGATGGCTGCCACGCCGTAGCCGGCATAGAAGGAGCTGTTGTTGATGGTGAGGTTCTTGACGGTGGCGTTGGAGATGATGCCGAACAGGCCGGCAAAGCCGTAAACGTCCCAGTTCATGGAGATGTCGGAGATGGTGTGGCCGTCGCCGTCGAACACGCCGCTGAAGGGACGGATGGCATCTGCACCCTCGCGTCCGAAGTTGTTGCCGATGGGGCGGAAGTTGGCGGCATCCTTCATGCTGAAATCGTTCGTCACGAGGAAGTAAGTGCCGCTGTAGTTGTTTTTCTCATATTCCACATTGTAGGACAGTTCGAGGATGTCCGATGCGCAAGAAATGCGGTAGGGGTCTTCGGCTGTGCCGGTGCCGCCGCTGAAGAGGATGTTCTCGTCCTTCTCGGCTTTGGCGGTGAGGATGACGGAGGTGGAGTAGTTGCACCATTCGATTTGCAGGGCCGCTTTCAGGTCGCCGCGCTGATTGGCGGCGCAGGTCACTGCCACGATTTGCTGTCCCGGGGTGCTCTCGGAGGTGGGTTCGACGGTAAAGACGGTAAAGGCAGAGGCGTTGGTGCCGATCACGCTAATGAGGGGAAGGTCCGTGGTTTCCACGCCGGAGAAGGTGAGGGTGAACTCTTTCGTGGATTTTTCGCCCATCATGAGGGTGCCGAAGTCGAGTTCGGCCACGGAAGCCTGCAACACGACGGGGTCGCCGCTGGCATCGGTGATGCGGAAGTTGTCGATGTTGGTGATGTAGCTGTAGGAGGATTGTGAAGCCAGGTCAAACGTGTCATAGTCGGCACGGACGATGCGGATGTAGCCGCTTTCGAGGTTCACGGTGCGCTCGATGACGCGCGGCGTTTCGGTGGCGGTGAAGGAAGTGCCCACCGTGGTCCAGGACTTTCCGTCGGTGGAGCACTGGAGTATCCATGCCACTTGATACGCGCTCCAGTAGGCATTGGCGCAGAGGGTGAAGCTCACGGTGCCGATGCTGCGGGGAGTCATGAGGGTGAAGTTGGTGATTTCATTGCCCGGTTTGGTCCCGCTGCCCACTTCGCCATAGATGCGCATGGAGCCTTGTCCGTCGTGGTAGTCGTCGCCGTTCGCATTGTTGCGCACGCCGTACATGTGCCATTCCAGGCCGTTGAGCGTAGCTTCGATGGCTTTGCGAGGACCTTGACCGTTGATATCCGTGGCGAACGTTTCAAAGTCGTAAGTCCAGTCTTCAGCCTGTGCCGGCAGAGCCAGGGCCAACAAGGCCAGGAGGATAGTGTAGAAAGGTTTCTTCATGTGGATTAGGGTTGTTTAGGTTATTTTAGGTTAGAAGTTTCGAGGATATTACATCACCTTCACGCCCATGGTCTGTCCGATTTTGACAATGACGGGCTGGTGGGTATCGAGGCTGATGGCGTTGTCGCCCTCGTGGAGTGTACGCGAGTCAAGCAGCTTGCCGCCTGCGCCGTAGATGCGCACCGTCTGTCCGACCTGTCCGGCAGCGTCTATGTGGAGCGTGCCGTTCTGCTTGGTGATGGTGGCCGTGGGCATAGGCAGCTGCCCGTGCGTGATGCCCAGCGGGTTCTCTTCGCAGTATTCCAGGCCCAGCATCCTGAAGTATTGGCCTTGTATGGTGAGTACGCCGCCGTAGGCTTGTGTTTTCGTGGCCTCGTTGTAGAGCACGGGCCATCCCATTTCGTCATAGCCCAGGAGTTCATATCCTTGCGGTTCGAGTGCCTGCGTTATTTCGCTTTCGGCCATATAGCCCAGGCGCGTGGCGTTGTTCACGAGCGTGTAGGTGCTGACGAGCTGTCCTTCCTCGTTGAACATATTGTACACCAAGGGATATTCGTAGTCGTCGGTGTAGTAGATGTCGTAGTAGGAGAGTTCCTCCTCCGTCATGCCCGGGTTCATGATGGCGAAGGTGGCGTTGAAGTCCTCGTACAGCTTGTCCGTCATGGCCTGTGCCACTTCAGCGCGTCCCAGTCCCCAGTCGGTGAGCATGGTGGGGAGCGTGGCGGGCACCTGGTCCTCCACTTTCACTACGAAGGACAGTTCATCGAGTTTCTTTTCGTAGTCGGGGTAATCCTTGAACTTGGTGGACTCCTGATAAATGGTGAGCATGACTTTGGCCTTTCCTGTGGTCTTGCCCCGGAACCAGGCTCCGCCGTCCTCCACCACGGTGGCATCGGCTGAGGTAAATTCTATGGCAATGCGCGGATGCTGTTCCAAATAATCCTTTATGGGTTGCGAGAACGCTTTGATAAACATGTGATTTTGCGTTCCCACAGATACGCAGACGGTATCGGCCACAAGTTCAGTGGTTTGCGCTTCCAGTTCCAAGGGCAGGCCGGCTGCAATCGGAAGGAGCCATGCGAGTAAAGAATGTTTCATAGGAGAATAGTTATAGTTTGTATTTTTTAAGTTGTTCGGAAGGAAAAAGGCGACCGTTTGCTGTTCGGAAGGTAGGTGTTGCTTAGGCAGACCTTGCGGTCCGGGTGCATTTGGGTCATTTTGTAAAATATCGATAGGTTTATATAGGCAAAATGTAAGGATTTTGGGGCTTGCGGTGGCAAATTTATACAAACGTATGAGATAAACCGTATAAATTGTTACGTTTTTTAGGATTTTTGTTGAAAAATTCTATACAGAACTACTAAAACAGCCATTTGGCCCACCTTTCATGTTGTTTGGTCGGCAAAATAAGCATCAATGTCGCCGTCAGTGCGGACATAAAAACGACACCGCCCTTTGTTCAGGCGGTGCCGTAAGTCTGTTTCCCTTTCGTGTACCTAAAATATGTATCGTACCAATAATATCGGTTGCGGTTCAACTTTTTGACTGATGAACTTTAACCTGTGGGGCCTTTTGTGTGCGTTTGGATAGAAAGAAAAGCGTATGGAAGAGTCATTTGTGCTCTCTATATACGTGTTTTTTTGCTTTGGAAAAAATACGTATATGGAAAATAGGGACATGGGGGCAACTGATAATTCCTGCTATCCAAAATCTGTACAAGCACAGCTCAGGACCTCATTACTTCCTCCCTATAAATAGGAATGGGATTGACAGCATGGTATTGCTATTCTGCAATCTCGATTACTTCTCATATTCAAAATCGTAATAGTGTGGAAACTTTTGTATTTTTGCACAGTTTTTTGGATAAGTTTGATAAACAAGATAGTGCCTCATTTCTTATACAAATCGCCATTTTCAACATAGGAAACTTGTGGCACGGGTAAACTCTTATACGGTGGGTCTTATCTGAGTGCCTATTCAGGTGTTTAGCGATACCAAAAGAAGTGTGTGGATGGCAGTCCACTGTCTTTGAACAATCCTTTGTTAAGTCTCTCATCGTCTGCCTGCGGAGAACTTTTGTAAAAATCACCACCATGAGAATTATTTATGCAATCTGGATTGGCATGTGTGGGCTGGGGTCGTATGCTTTTATAAATATGCTTTTCCTTTCCAATGCAGATCCCGCTATTGGACTCTTTTGCGGTGCTGCTATTTTTGTTGTATTCTTTATTTTCGGCTTGTTTGATTATAGTAGGGTGTTGAGAAAGAAAGCAGAGGAAGAACAGCGTCAAGCTGAACAAGACCGTAATAATGAACTTATGCGCCAATACCTGGAAAAGAAACTAAAAGAAGATAGTGAAAATGAAGATTCCGAATTATTGGTGTCCGGTAAAAGTTCAAGAATGCCGATAAACATTGAAACCTCAGCAAGTTAAGCCCCCATGGCCGTCAGGCTGTTGACCCTCCGGGGCGCAGCCTGACGACCTTGAACTTTTACCGGACATCAATAGTTCTATATACGTAAATTTCCCCCTTTTTACCGTTCACCCTTTCACATCATAAGCGTTAATCCTTGATTTTCAGTGCGAAACAGTGTGAAGGCTTGCGTTTCCAAGCCTTCACACCGCCCCTTGGCTTCACGCGCCACTGTGAAGGCTTGTAACTGCAAGCCTTCACACCGTTTCTCCCTGATATTCAGCAGGAAACGCACATTTTGTGAAAGGGTGAACGGTAAAAAGAGGGAAATTTACGTATATAGCATAGTCCCCACAAAGCCTTCACCAAGCATTCACCGTGCTTTCTTCAAGCATTCACCATGCTTTCTTCAAGCCTTCACAGGCTACGGCATGGGCCGCAGGCACCACTTGGCACTCAGGATTTTTCACTCGGCTTACAGGAGAAACAAGTCCGGGCTTAGAAAAAACAAGTCCAGGACTTGTGCGCACAACTCTTGGACTTGTTGCAGGAGGTTCAGACGGGGCGAGGCGGAAATGGTAAAGCTGCGTTGAAAACGGGGAAAACCTGCGATGAATGCGGAGATATTGGGATTTTTGGAATATTGGTGTCCGGTGAAAGTTCAAGAATGCCGATAAACATTGAAACCTCAGCAAGTTAAGCCCCCAAGGCCGTCAGGCTGTTGACCCTCCGGGGCGCAGCCTGACGGCCTTGAACTTTTACCGGACACCAATAATTCCGAATAATCCAATAGCCACATCTGTTAGTTAAGGCTAATTCCTACTTATAAGGCGTATTTTTCCCGCTTCTGTTCTTCCGGTCTATGCAAGATGTGTACTTATGGCATGGATTTGTGTGGCTAATCCCAATAATACATTACTCTGCTTTGCGAAGATAGGCTGCGGCTCGGAAGAAGAAAAGCAAATCTTTCCGCTTTGTTTTTCGTTCTTCTCTCGCCTTGCACTATCTTTGCCGCTGTTAAGAAATAATTCAGCAAAAAAACGTACATGACACAAACAGATACCAAAGTGGAGTTTGAACAGGCGCTGGCGGCCTGCCGTGAGCTGTTTGCCCGCAAACTGCACGATTACGGTGTAGCGTGGCGCGTGATGCGACCCTCCACGATGACGGATCAGTTATATATAAAGGTGGCGCGCATCCGTTCGCTACAAACCAAAGGATGTGCCATGGTGGACGAAGGCGTGGTGCCTGAGTTTACGGCTATCGTGAACTACAGCATTGTGGCCCTGATACAGCTCGAACGTGGAGCAGCCCTGACTGAGGACATGGATGCTGACGAGGCATTGGCGCTCTACGATGAGCAGGCTGAGCGTGCCCTGGAACTGATGCTCCGCAAAAACCACGATTACGACGAGGCTTGGCGGTTGATGCGCGTGAGCTCGTTGGCAGACCTCATCCTGATGAAGGTGTTCCGAACGAAACGCATTGAGGAACTGGAGGGGCAGACGTGGGTCAGCGAGGGCGTGGCAGCCAACTATATGGATATGCTCAATTATGCGGTTTTCGCGCTAATCAAACTGACGATTGAAAGAGAGGACGAGAATACTCTTTAGTGCGCCAAGCGCTTGGTTGTGGGCGTTCTGCCGCTTGTTGCTGGGTGGGACGTTCTTGCTGTCGGGCTTCGTGAAAGTGGCCGACCCTATGGGTATGGTTCATAAGCTCTATGCTTATGCGGCCTATGCGCAACTTCACTTGGCAGACGGCGGACTGGGGCTACAATTTGCTTCGGTCGCCCTCGGCACGTTGGAGTTTATGCTGGGCGTGTACATCCTGCTGGGGTTGCACCGGCGGTTGGCTTCTCGGTTAACTGTGGGGTTTATGCTGGTTTTTACAGCCCTCACGGTGTGGATATACGTGGCCAATCCCGTGCCCGATTGTGGTTGTTTTGGCGATGCCGTGCAGCTCACGGCGGGGCAGACGCTGGCCAAGAATGTGCTGCTACTAGTGGCGGCAGTTTATTGGATGGCAGGGGATTTCCGCCGCTTTTCGGGCAGCGGGGTAGTGGGTCCGCTCTTTCGCCGCAGGCTGATTTCGGCTCGTAACTCATGGGTGGTTTCGATTTACGCCTGGTGTTATGCCATTGGCTTGGCACTTTATACGCTACACTATCTTCCTTTGCTTGACTTCACGCCTTACAAACAAGGAGCTGATATCCGGGCTGCTTTGGAGGGTCGGGCTGAGGATGCAGAGGGGGGCAGACTGGCCAATTTCTATCTGTCGGACCGGCAGACGGGTGAAGATCTGACTTTTGAGATCGTGGCGGATACGGGCTGCGTGTTCCTGTTGACGGTGCCGGATGCGCTGGCGGCAGACGACGGCTGCAACGACCGCATCAACGACCTTTACGACTTTTGTCTTGACCGGGGGTACCGCTTTTTTATGGCTACGGCATCCGATTCGGCGGGTGCTGCCGATTGGTGCGACCGTACAGGGGCTGCCTATCCCATGGTGATGGCAGAGGATACGGAGTTGAAAGCCATGGTGCGTTCCAATCCCGGATTGCTCTTGCTTCATGATGGTAAGGTGGCGGGAAAATGGAGCAACAACGATTTGCCCGATGTGGAAAATAATCAAGCGTTTGTGCTGCATCCGGGCGAGGGACGCAGGGGCGGATTGCCTTGGCTGATATTTTGGTTCGTGGTGCCATTGCTCGTGGTGATAGTGGCCGATACGCTTTGGATTGGACAGAAATTCTACAAACATCATATCTATGTCAAACGTTTTAAACTCAAAAAAATCATGAGAAAGAAAATTGTGGCAGGTAATTGGAAGATGAACAAGAACCTGCAAGAAGGTGTTGCCTTGGCTAAGGAATTGAATGAGGCTTTGGTTGCCGACAAACCCAACTGCGATGTGGTTATCTGCACGCCTTTCATCCACTTGGCTTCCGTGGCCGGCATCATTGACCCTGCCTTGATCGGTCTGGGTGCTGAAAACTGCGCCGACAAGGTGAGCGGTGCTTACACCGGTGAGGTTTCTGCTGAAATGGTTAAGAGCACAGGTGCCGGTTATGTCATCCTGGGTCACAGCGAACGCCGCGCTTATTATCACGAAACTCCTGAAATCCTGAAGGAAAAGGTCAACCTGGCACTCGCCAACGACTTGAAAGTTATCTTCTGTATCGGTGAAGTGCTGGAGGAACGTGAAGCCGGCAAGCAGAACGAGGTGGTAAAAGCTCAGTTGGAGGGTTCGCTCTTCGACCTTACCGCAGAGCAATTCGCCAACATCATCCTGGCTTACGAACCCGTTTGGGCTATCGGTACAGGTAAGACTGCTACGGCTGACCAGGCAGAAGAAATGCACGCTTTTATCCGTGAAACGATTGCCGAGAAGTTCGGTGCAGAGGCTGCTGAGAACGTTTCCATCCTTTACGGTGGTAGCTGCAAGCCCGGCAATGCCAAGGAAATCTTCTCTAAGGTTGACGTGGATGGTGGCCTGATTGGTGGCGCTGCTTTGAAGGTGGCCGATTTCAAGGGTATCATCGACGCTTGGAAAGAAAACTAATTGTCGACGGGCAACTTTGGTTGCTCCCTAACGCAGATTTTGAGGTTATAAACAAGCAGGTGAATAAAAATCACCTGCTTAACCTCTTTACCTTTTAACTCAAGTTGCTTAGCAACTGATATATTTATTCCTTATAACTAGTGAAAGCTTTACTGATTATTTCCGGTTTGTTTCTTGTGGCATTGTCTTCTCAAGCTCAGGGAACATATACAGAAAAGTTGCGACAACGTGAAGCCGGTCAGGGAACGGTGGTGATAAACCAATCAGCGGAAATAGAACAGCTGGTGAATAATACTGTCCCCCGTACGACTACTGCGCCTGCCAAACAAGTCGGTGGAGCAGGTACTCACCCGCATGGGGGTGAAACGGTGCATACGGAAAACAAACCGAAAACGCAGGTTACGCAAGGTAGTGGGAACAAAACGCATGTGGCACGCACGCGCCATAAAGCCCAGGGATTCCGCATCTGTATCTTTACGGGAGGAAATTCCCGTCAGGATAAGGTGAAGGCCATGCAGATGGGACAGAAATGCAGGGAAAAGTTTGGCGAACTGGCTGTGTACACCTCGTTCATTTCGCCACGATGGGTGACTCATGTCGGTGACTTCCGAACCAGACAGGAAGCCCAGAAATATGTAAATCTGATTCGGAAACAGCATTTTACCTACGAGGTGCGCATCGTAGCCTCTGAGGTCAACCTGCCCGATTGATCATCACGGCAGGTTACAGTTAATTTATTATTCTCTCAAAACGAAGGATGCGAAACGGATGGAAACAACAGAACAGTTGCAGCAACATTATGCGGAAATATTGAAACTCTTGGGTGAAGACCCCCAGCGGGAGGGGTTGCTCAAAACGCCTTTGAGGGTGGCCAAGGCGATGCAGACGCTGACCCGAGGTTATGCCATGAACCCGGTGGAGGTGCTCAACTCGGCCAAGTTCAATGAACCGTACAACCAGATGGTGATTGTAAAGGACATCAATTTTTATTCCCTTTGCGAACACCATATGTTGCCTTTCTATGGCAAGGTACACGTGGCCTATATTCCCAATGGGTACATTACGGGGCTGTCGAAAATAGCACGCGTGGTCGATATTTTCTCCCATCGCCTGCAGGTGCAGGAGCGCATGACGCTGCAAATAAAGGAGTGTATTCAGGAGGCGCTGCAGCCCTTAGGGGTCATGGTGGTGGTGGAGGCTCGCCACATGTGTATGCAGATGCGCGGAGTGGAAAAAGACAATTCCGTGACGACAACTTCGGATTTCTGCGGAGCTTTTACACAAGCCAAAACTCGCGAGGAGTTTCTCCAACTGATAGGGAAGTAATTTCACAGAATGATAGTGCAAGGCGAGAGAAGAATAAAAGCAAAATGACAGTTTTGATTATTTCTTCCGAGCCGCAGCCTATCTTCGCGAAGCAATAAAGAAAATGGAAATAAAATGGAGCGCGTCGTACAATAACAGCGGCAGCGTTCCGTTATTATTATCAGTATGATAGAATATATCCGAGGAATAGTGGATGAGTTGGCTCCTACGCAGGTTGTTTTGGAAGCCGCTGGAGTGGGGTATGCTTTGGGCATATCTCTCAATACTTATACGGCCATTCAAGGTAAACAGCAGGTTAGGCTCTTTGTGTATGAATATATCCGGGAAGATGCGTGGCAACTCTATGGGTTTGCCACTCGGGCGGAGCGGGAGTTGTTCTTGCTTCTTATCAATGTGCAAGGTGTCGGTTGCCAAACGGCGCGGATGATTTTGTCAGCATTTACCCCGGCGGATTTGGCGGGTATTGTGCAGGCTGAGGATGTTCGTACACTGAAGTCAGTTAAGGGTATTGGCCCTAAGGCTGCCGGGCGCATCGTGATGGACCTGAAGGACAAAATGATGTCGTTCATGGGCGAAAGCAGCAAGGGCGACGGTGGTTCTGTCGGCATGACGGTTGTTCCGGCGATGGTAGAAGAGGCTGTGCAGGCACTGACAGTTCTCGGTTTTTCACCGGCTCCGGCGCAAAAGGTGGTGATGCAGATTGCCAAGGAGCAGCCGGGACTGCAAGTAGAGCAGCTAATCAAGCTGGCCTTGAAAATGCTATGAGCCTTGTCTCCAAATTTTTATTGTCAAACTAAACTGCATACGGGGGCGCAAGGGGCGTTCCTCAAGATGTTTAATTAAGATGTCAAAGTTCACCCTATACATGTTGTTGAGTGTGCTCTTGTTCTTGGGGACAGGGGCAGGTCAAGCCATGTATAAGGCGTGGAATGTTTCTACGGATAAGAGTGCCGTAGCGGAAGCAGCTGCTGATACGCTGCCCCGTGTGCGAAAGACGGTACCGTTGACGTTGGCTGATACTGCGCGTGGACCGGTGGATTTGCGCAATCCTGAAAATTTGCAGACCGGGGGGACCTACGATGAACAAACTGGCGGTTTCTATTGGGGTACTAAATTGGGAGATGAATACGTGGAAGCTCCTTTCTCGCTTTCGTGGAATGAATATCAGAACTTGATGATGCGCCGTTCGATGGCGGCGTATTATCGCAACAAGAATGCACAGGAATTTAAGGAGAAGGGAAAAGACCGTTTTGACTTTACGGATATGCAGTTCGACTTGGGGCCGATGAACAAGATTTTCGGACCGGGTGGGGTGCGTATCAAAACGCAGGGATCTGCCGAACTGAAAATCGGTGCCAATACCCGCTTTACTGATAACCCCAGTCTTTCGGAACGGAACAGAAAGGTTTTTGGTTTTGATTTCGATGAGAAAATCAATATGAGCCTCAACGGAAAAGTGGGGGATAAGGTCAACATGGACTTTAACTACAATTCGGAGGCTACGTTTGACTTTGATACGCAAAATCTCAAGCTTCGCTACGAAGGCAAGGAGGACGAAATCATTAAATTGGTGGAGGCCGGCAATGTGAGCATGCCTACCAATTCATCGTTGGTGCGAGGTGCCACTTCGCTGTTCGGTATTCGTACGGATATGCAGTTTGGAAAGCTAAAGCTGTCTACCGTGTTTTCCCAAAAGAAGTCGTCCTCTTCCAGCGTAAGCAGTAAAGGGGGAGCACAGTTGTCCAGTTACGAGTTCTCGGCAGATGCTTACGATGAGAACCGCCATTTCTTCTTGGGACATTTCTTCCGCGACCGTTACGATGACAACATGAAGCAACTGCCTACCATTGCTTCGGGTATCACCGTGAACCGTATAGAGATTTGGGTTACCAACAAAACGGGTACTACCACCGATACGCGCAACATCGTGGGCTTTACGGACTTGGGCGAATTTTCCCATATCTCCAACCCTTCATGGGTGGCCACCGGCGAGGAAAATCCCAACAACAACTCTAATACCCTTTACAGTGAGCTGAACAACAGCCTGACGGATGCACGCAACATCTCCTCGGCCACGCAGACGCTTGACGCTGCCGGGTTCGTGGGAGGTGTGGACTACGAAAAACTGGAGTCTGCCCGAAAGCTTAACAGCTCGGAATATACCCTGAATGCAGCATTGGGCTATGTGTCCTTGAAACAGACGCTGCAGACGGACCAGGTGCTGGCAGTGGCTTATGAATACACCTACAAAGGACAGACTTTCCAGGTGGGCGAATTCTCCTCCGACCGCAAAGATACCAAGGAGGTGCTTTATGTGAAGACGCTGAAGAACACCGCCTGCACACCCGCCATGGGAAACTGGCACCTGATGATGCGCAACGTCTACTCTCTTGGTGCAACCTCTGTACAGAAGGATAAGTTCAAATTGGACATCAAACTTCTCTCTGACACTACGGGGGTATACCTTTCTTACATACCGGAGCCGGGCATTAAGGACAAAAAAATCCTGTCCTTGGTGGGGCTTGACCGTTTGGACAACAACAACAAGATTGGGCCGAATGGTTATTTCGACTATGTGGAAGGTTATACCATCGATGCCCAGAGCGGCCGCGTGTTCTTCCCGATGGTGGAGCCTTTCGGCAAAGGATTGGCGAAGGCGTTTGGGGGTAATTCAGATCTGGCTGAAAAGTATGTATTTCAGGAACTATATGATTCTACGCGCACCGTTGCCCGACAGATTGCGGAGAAAAACAAATTCCTTATTACCGGCGAATACAAGGCTTCACGCAATGACGAAATCCAATTGGGAGCCATGAATATTCCGCGCGGTTCTGTGGTCGTAACAGCCGGAGGACAGACTTTGATGGAAGGTTCGGACTATACAGTGGATTATAACTCGGGCATCGTAAAAATACTGAACAAGAGCATTTTGGATGCGGGTACCAGTGTGAATGTCAGCTTGGAGAGTAATACGGATTATGGCATGCAACGCAAGACCATGGTGGGCATGAACTTTTCGTATGATTTCTCAAAGGATTTCCAAATGGGAGGTACTTTCATGCACCTTGGCGAAAAACCGCTTACCACCAAAGTGGCCATGGGATCCGAACCGTTGAACAACACACTCTGGGGGCTGAATCTTTCATGGAAGAAACAGAGCCAACGCCTCACTGACTGGCTCGACAAACTTCCTTTGCTGCATTGCACAGCACCTTCGAGTATCAATTTCACTGCCGAGTTCGCCCAACTCATAGCCGGAAAAAGTCAGGGAGCGCAGGGTAACGCCTCTTATATCGACGACTTTGAAAATTCTAAGAGTGAAATTGACATTTCCAATCCAAAAGAGTGGAACATTTCCAGCGTTCCCTCCATGTTCAGCGAGTCCAAGTTGACCGGTGATGTACGTTATGGTTATAACCGTGCCCTCCTGGCCTGGTATTATATCGACCCTCTGTTCACGCGCCGTTCGTCCAGTCTCACGCCCGGCCATATCAAGAGTGACTTGAAGCAGCTTTCCGACCCCGATGTGCGTGAGGTGTACAAGAGTGAGCTCTTTCCCAACAAAAGCGTCAATATGCAGGAGTCCAACACCCTGAGTGTGTTGAACTTGGCCTATTATCCCAACGAGCGTGGCCCTTACAACTTGGATCCTTCGCTTGACGCTGACGGTCATTTGCTCAATCCTGAGAAACGTTGGGGCGGCATGATGCGCAAATTGGAAACATCCGACTTTGAAGCGGCGAATATTGAGTACATTGAGTTCTGGATGCTCGACCCCTTCATCAAAGCGCGCGATGAAGGCCGTACCTTCAGTGGCGATTTGTATTTCAACTTGGGCGAAATCAGTGAAGATGTGCTCAAAGATGGTAAGAAATTCTACGAAAGCGGTCTCCCCGTTGACGAAGACCCGACACAATACACGGAAACGGTTTGGGGACGTGTGCCCACACAGAATACGGTAACTTATGCCTTCAATACGGCCAGCGGTTCCCGTAACAAACAGGATGTGGGCTTTAACGGACTCACTTCGGAGCAGGAGAATACCTATCCGGCTTATGCACAGTTCTTGGCATCGGTACAGGCAAAGGTTCGTCCCGAGGTTTACGACTCCATCCTGCTCTCCCCGTCGGCCGACAAGTACCACTATTTCAGAGGCTCCGACTACGACCGTGAGCAACGCTCAATCCTCGACCGTTATAAATATATCAATAACCCGAATGGTAACTCCGTGGATAGCGACAACTCTCCTGAGAGTTACAGTACGGCCTACAAAACCCAGCCTGATGTGGAAGACATCAATCAAGACTTTACGCTCAATGAATACGAAAAGTATTATGAGTATAAGGTCCGCATCTCCGAAGATGCCATGCAGGTGGGACAAAACTACATTGTCGATAAGCGCGTGGCAAGCCAGAAGACCCGGGATGGCGTGGTGCGCGACTACACATGGTATCTTTTCCGCATCCCGGTAGATCAATATGAGCGGCGGGAAGGCGGCATTTCAGACTTCTCTTCCATTCGTTTCATGCGTATGTTCATGACAGGCTTCAGCCAGCCCGTGGTGTTGCGTTTGGCAACGCTCAATCTGGTGCATGGCGAGTGGCGCGCCTATGAGCAGGCCCTCTATCAGGGAAAAGCACCGGAAACTAGTGGTGTGCTTGAAGTGAGTGCTGTCAATTTTGAGGAGAACAACGAGAAAGAACCGGTTAACTATATCCTGCCGCCGGGCATCAGCCGCGTGGTCGACCCTGGTCAGTCGCAAATATTGCAGAACAATGAGCAGTCCTTGGCGTTAACGGTGAAACAGTTGGCCTCGGGCGATGCACGTGCCGTTTATAAGAACACCAATTTGGACTTGCGACGTTACAAACACCTCCAAATGTTCACCCATGCCAACTCTTTGATGGGAGAGACACCGGTTGAAGACGGCCAGGTATCGCTCTTCATTCGTTTGGGCTCCGATTATAAGAGCAATTTCTACGAGTACGAAGTGCCCCTCACCATCACGCCGGCTAAGAAGTATGCTGACAATACGTCCAACGCCAAGATTGTTTGGCCCGAAGACAATATGATTGACATTGACCTCTCTTTGTTGACCGATGTGAAGCGCAACCGCAACAAGCAGAAGTCATTGGGCTTGACAAGCTATGCGCAGTTGTATGCAGAATACGACCCCAATCGTCCTGCCAACAAAATCAGCATCGTGGGTAATCCCAGTTTGGGCGAGGTTCGCACCATTATGATTGGTGTGCGAAACAATTCCCGTACCCTTCAGAACGTCGAAGTGTGGGCTAACGAACTTCGCCTCCAGCAGTTTGCCAATAAAGGAGGATGGGCTGCGCAATCTCAACTCAATTTGCAGTTGTCCGATGTGGCTACCCTTAATCTCAGCGGACATGTCGAAACAGAAGGATTTGGTGGCCTGGAAGAAACCGTTAGTCAGCGTCGCGACGATAATTTGTACGAATATTCTGTGACAACCAATGTGCAGGCCGGAAAGTTCCTGCCCGAGAAGGTCAAACTCAATGCACCTATTTATTATTCTTACAGCAAGCAACGCACTTCGCCGCGATACAATCCGCTCGATACGGACATGGAGTTGGACGAAGCTCTCAGTGCTTTGACTACCCAGCATGAAAAGGACTCCTTGAAGAATATTGCCGATAAGGTTGTGGTTAACAAAAACTTTAGCCTGACCGGTGTGCGCTTCAACATTGCCACCAAGCGCCATCCCATGCCCTACGACCCTGCCAACTTCACCTTTGGCTATGCCTATTCTACCACCAATACCACGGGTGAAACCACTGCGTGGGAAAAGAATCAGAATTGGAAATATTCTTTCAACTATTCCTGGTCGCCCAACTTCAAACCCTTTGAGCCGTTCAAGAAGTCGAAGAGCAAATCCAAGTGGTTCAAAATTCTGAAGGATCAGAGTTTCAATTTCCTCCCTCAGAATATTGGCTTTAATTCGGACATCACTCGTTCTTACTACGAGTTGCAAGAGCGCGACATGGAGAATATGGACAATACTTCCCTGCCGCTTAGCTGGTCCAGCGATTTCTTGTGGAACCGTTCGTTCCAGTTACGATGGGATTTTACCAAGAACCTGCACGCCAATTTCTCTTCTGGCACCAATGCTGAAATCGAGCAACCTTATACTGCGGTAAACAAAGAGCTTTATCCCGACCGGTATACGGCATGGAAGGATTCCGTCTGGACCAGTATCAAGCATTTGGGACGTCCTCTTACTTACCAACAAAACTTTGATGCTTCCTGGAAAATCCCTATCAACAAACTTCCCGTGTTTGATTGGGTAACAACAGATGTTTCCTACAATGCCACCTATAACTGGGCGCGTGGCACGGAGTTGGCCGATGGTAGCACCTATGGGCATACTATCACCAATTCCCGCAACATCACCGGTAATGGTCGCCTCAATCTGGAAACCCTTTACAACCATGTACCTTTCCTGAAGGCCGTAAACAAGAAATACGCCCAGGCTCCGAAGGACAAGAAGGAAGGAGAAGTGGAGAAGAAGTTTTTTGAAAAGGAAATAACGCTCAAGGCCGACACTACCCAGGAATTGCAGCACAACCAGCGCAGCAAACAGCTCCGCGTTGTAGCTTTGCGTCCTGACGGTTCCAAATATCCGTTGCGCTTTAAGGTCATTGACAACAACAAAATAGTCATCCTTTCTAAGGACACGGCTCGCGTAAAGGTGATGGTAAGCCCCAAGAAGCGCAAAGAGGACCAGCAGTGGTATAAAGCACTGCAAATGGGGTCTCGCTTCTTGATGATGGCACGCAATGTCAGTGTTACCTATACGAATAAGTACAACCTCAGTTTGCCTGGTTTCATGCCTGAAATAGGCGATGTGTTCGGACAGACAAAGGGTGGGGGAATGATGGCTCCCGGTTTGGACTTCGCTTTCGGACTGACGGGGGAGGATTATATTCGCCGGGCCGCCGAAAGAGGTTGGTTGCTCATGACCGACAGCATCATCACGCCGGCCACCACCAGTGCCACGGAGAGTTTCCAAATCCGGGCAACGCTGGAGCCTTTCCGCGATGTGAAGATAGACCTTACCGCCTCGCGCAACAGGAATACCAACCGCAGCATCCAATACATGTTCAGTGGGATGCCGACCATCGAATCCGGTTCATTCTCCATGACCACCATTTCCATTGGTTCGGCATTTGAAGGAACAGGTTCTCCGGACAAAGGTTACAAGTCCAAGACCTTCACCAAGTTCGTTCACTCCCTTGAAGGCTACCGCCAGCAGATAGAGGCGCGGTATGCCGGAGCCGTCTATCCCGAAGGAACCCTTTATGCCGGTGAACCATTCGACCCCGCCAACGGCACAGTCAGTCCTTACGCTCCCGAAGTCATGATACCCGCCTTCCTCAATGCCTATACAGCAGGCGGTGGCGGATTGGAAATCTTCCCGGCCTTGTCCAAAATGCTGCCCAACTGGACCATTACTTATGGTGGTTTGGCCAAGTTGCCTCGGATGAAGAAAGTGTTTAAGAGTTTCAATCTCAACCATGGCTATAAGAGTGTCTACTCAGTTGGTTCTTATAGCTCTTTCAATAGCTATATGGAGTATATGAATGGGTTTGGCTTTATCAACGAAGTGACCACTGGAGCCCCCATTCCGAGCTGCCCCTACGATGTCTCTACGGTAAGCATCAACGAAAGCTTCTCGCCGCTTTTCGGGGTTGACATGACCTTCTTGAACAACATTACCGCGAAGGTTGAATACCGCAAAACGCGCGTGTTGACCCTTAGCATGACCTCCATGCAAGTGAATGAAACCCGCTCCAACGACTTCGTCATAGGTTTGGGATATAAAATCACCGGTGTCAATCTCTTTGCTCCCAAACGTGTGGTACGTTCCAAGTCGAAGGGAACAGGAGCAGACAAGAAGACCACCACCAATTCCAAGGGCTTTGCCAATGACCTCAACTTGCGCTTGGACTTCACCTTACGCAATCAGGCCGCACTCAACCGCGACATCCTGACAGAGTTGACCCAGGCTACGAGTGGTAACAAGGCCGTGCAAATCAGCTTCTCGGCAGATTACGCTCTGAGCAAGTTCCTCACCCTGACGGCCTACTACGACCGTCAGATGAATAAACCCTTGCTTACCTCGTCCTCCTATCCGGTAACCACGCAGGACTTTGGGGTCAGCATGAAGTTCATTTTGAATAGATAAGCTTATGAAGATATTTCGTTTGGTACCGGTTCCTTTAGTTGAGGGTAAAGCTTCATCGCCATCATGGACGGTGTTAACCCTTCCGGATACCGCTTTGCTCATTGCCAAGCGTCCATTCTTTATTCCCGACTTCGCGACAGAATGTGATGCTAGTCTTTGTGTTGCCGTTCGGATTGTCCGATTGGGACGCAGCATCCACAAGCAGTTTGCCCATCGTTACTACATTGCTTCTGAAGCTTCACCGGCTGTACATTTTATAGCCCGAGATTTACTCAACCATTATCAGGTCTTATCTCTTCCTTGGGATGCAGCAGTGGGTTTTGATGATGCGGTGGCAGTAGCAGATGCAGGTCAGGTTGATTTCACAAAAGTCTGTTCGCTGAGCCTTTCTGTGGATGCTACCAGTGCAGAAGCGGCTGTTCCGGAGAACTTTTGGGAATGCGTAGATGAGCAGATAGCTCGTATCAGTGGGCATTACACCCTTCGTCAAGGCGATTTGTTTCTTTTCCCCATGAACTTGTTGCCTCAGCCGGTTCACATCAATTCTACCATCACCCTCAAGGCTGACGATAGTCCTCTTCTTTCATTTCATGTAAAGTAGTTCATTCTTGTTTATGCGCAATTTCCTGATATATCTAATTTGTTTCCTGTCCGCTCTGTCCGCTCAAACCCAGACCTTGCCGATAGAACAGGCACAGGTTCGCTTGGGAAAACTTTTACCCACTGATTCTGTTAGAATTTATGTGGAATATCCCGAATTGGAGCCCATGTCGCGTAATGAAGTCAAAACCTTTCGTTCGATGGGTTTCCTTCCCCATTATGATCTCCAGCTACATGAGATGCGAGGCTTGAGCAGAGGTGAAACATGGGTGGATGTAACGTTTGTTCCCATCGTGGAGCGTAATGGCCGATGGTATCGCGTGAAGAGCTATGAGGTAAAAACAGAAAATGTAGGCCCTAAAGTTTCAGCTGCTCAGCGAGCGGGTATCCAAGCTGCCCTCCGAGTTGCTTCAGCTGGTCGATATGCATCCCATTCTGTCCTTGCGAGTGGCAAATGGGTAAAGATAAGTGTTTGGGAAGAAGGCATATATCAGCTCAACGATGCAGATTTACAAAAGATGGGTTTTACAGATCCCGCGAAGGTCAAACTATATGGTTATGGTGGACGATTGCTGCCAGATAAATTCTCTTTCACCGGTTCTGATGCTTTGATTGACGATTTATGTGAAGTGCCCCTTTATCGTCGTTCCGGTTCTGTGCTGTTCTTTGCCGAAGGCTTGTTACGTTACACCTCATCCACGCGGTTCCAGCGCAACACCTTTTCCAATTACAGCTATTATTTTCTTACTGAATCCACTGATGCGACAAATCTTCCCGCCTCTTGGTCTATGCTTTCCTTTCCGGATAGTCAAGGAAAGGAGATAAATCAGGTAGATGCTTATGCTTTGATAGATAATGATGCCTTTGTATGGTATGGTGGTGGGCGTGATTTTTATGATGACACTGATTTGCAAAGTGGTGTGCGCTATCGGCTTTCACTTCCCGGACATGTAGGGGGAGACTGTGTGGTGAGTTACGATGTCAGTGCTCAAAATTCTACCAATATAACCGCTGTCACCATTGATCAGGAAAGCACCGGTCAACAGGTTGCCAAAGCCAAAATCAATATTTATGGAGAAGGTGAGTCTGCCAAGGGGTATCGTGGATCTTTTACCGCTACAATGGAGCAGGAAGAGCGTTTTATGATTAAAGCTTCCAGTACGGCTCGTCTCAACTACTTGTATACCGTCTATCCTCAGTATTTACGCACAGATTGTACAACCCATGCCTTTACGACCGGTACTACAGGAGCTGTTGCCTTACAAGTGGGAGCGGCAGATGCCAATACACGTGTATGGCAGCTTGGAGATGCCCAGTCCACAGTGGCAGAACTCCCTGGAAATTTGCAAGGCGATGTCTATACCGCCCGAGCTGCTGATGGAAGTGCTCGTTTTGTCGTGGTGGATGTGTCGAAAACCTATCCTGCGCCTCGTGTGGAGGGAGAAGTGGCCAATCAAGACCTGCATGCCGATGCAGGCATTGATTATGTCATGATTGTTCCGGCTTCCGGTAAATTGACCGCTCAAGCTGAACGATTGGCAGAGGCACACCGTTCTAAGCAGGGATTGCGCGTCAAGGTAGTTCGTGCTGATCAGCTTTACAATGAGTTTTCCTCCGGAACTCCCGATGCGGCAGCCTATCGTCGTTATATGAAAATGCTTTACGACCGTGCCGAGAGTAGCGATGATGCTCCCCGCTATTTGCTACTTTTTGGCGATTGCACTTTCGACAATCGCATGATAACCGCTGATTGGAAAAACATTTCGCCCGATGACTATTTGTTGGCCATGGAGTTGAACGACCAGGAAAGTTATCAAAACACGAACTATTCCATCGGCACCATGCACAGCTACGTGACGGATGATTATTTCGGCTTTCTTGACGATGGTGAGGGAACACCCTACAACCAGCAGAAGCTCGATTTGGGAATAGGCCGTTTCCTCTGCCATAAGGAGGCCGATGCCCAATGGCTTACTGACCGCGCCATAGAATACCTCAACAATGAAAGTGTAGGCAGTTGGAAAAACCAGATGTGGGCTGTAGCCGACGTAGGCGACGACAACCTTCACATGAACGATGCCCAGAAGGTGGCCAATCAGGTCAGCCAGTCTGCCGGCAGCCATTTCCTATTGCGGCGCATTTACCCCGATGCCTATGTCATGACCCAGGAAGCCAAAGGTGGCACCTATCCTGAAGCCACTCAAAAGTTGAAAATGGCCATGCAACGTGGTGCTCTCATTTTCAATTACAACGGTCACGGCAGTCCTGACCGCATTTCCCACAAGTTCTTGTTGAATAAAGAAGAAATGTCGGAGAACAAAAGTGACGCGCGTCCTGTGTGGATATTCGCTTCATGTGAAATCACCCCTTACGACCAAGTCTGTGCCGATATTGGTCGCAATGCCTTGTTCTGCGCCGATGGTCCGGCAATCGCCGTGTTGTGTGCTGCGCGTTCAGTGTATGCCAACTACAATCGTTCGCTCAATATGGGATTTGTTCACTATGCGTTTTCTTCCAATCAAGAAGGCAAAGCAAACACTTTGGGCGATGCGCTTCGTCTTACGAAGTGTGAGTTGCTAAAAAACACCGAGGTGTCCATCGGAACTGACCAAACCATCAACAAGTTGAAATATGTGCTTTTGGGCGATCCGGCTCTCACGCTTGCCTATCCCCGAAAAGGGCTGGTGATTGACAGTTTGAATGGTGAACCGGTCACTGCCGGTGCTGTGCAGGCATTGCCCATAGGCAGTAAAGCCACATTCTCCGGTTACGTTTCTGTTTCCGGTCAGACGGGTGTACCCGATGAGCATTTTAATGGCGAGTTAACCGCCACTGTTTTTGCACCCCTGCAAAGTATCACTTGCAAAGGTCAGGGCAACACCAAAGCCTCTCCCTTGGTGTATACCGATTATACAAAAACCGTTTTTGAAGGTAAGGTTAGGGTCAGCAATGGACGTTTTTCTTTGAGTTTTGTGGTGCCGCGCGGCCTCACGTTTAGCAATGATCCGGCTTTGCTTTCCCTTTATGCTGTCGACAGTCTCCATGTCAACGAGTTTAATGGTAGCTTTTCCGGCTTCTGTTTCAATGGCTCAGCCCTTGAATCTTCTGTTGACAACCTTGGCCCGGACATCTATCTTTATTTGGATCGCCCTGATTTCATTTCAGGTGCTACAGTTGGCCCTGATGCTATTTTTTACGCTCATGTCAGCGATTCCTCTGCCATCTCTATGATTAGTGGCAACATGGGACATGACATGGAGTTGTGGATTGACGGTAAAACCACAGAGGCTGTTGTCCTCAACGATTACTTCTCATTCGATTATGGCTCTTACCAAACCGGTTTGGCCACTTATCCCCTGTCCGGACTGTCAGAGGGACTTCACACCCTCTCTTTCCGTGCTTGGGATGTATTTGACAATTCTACCACTGCAACGCTTTCTTTCCGCGTGTCCGACCAAGGTGCACCCGACTTCGATGTACAAGCCTCTCCTGCCGGTGCATCCAGTTCTACTCGTTTTGTAACCGTTTTCCCCGTAACCGATGGTACAGCCGACAGACAGGTACAAACCGAAGTGTTCAGTATCAGTGGCAGTCGTGTATGGCACACAACGGTCAGCGTTCCTTCGTCTGTCGGTTTCTCGGCTGTTCAATGGGAACTCACCGACTATGCCGGCAATAGGTTGCCGCGTGGCGTTTATCTTTATCGCAGCAAAGTGGACAATAAAGAAACTTCCACCCACAAGATGGTTATTTTGTAATTCTTTTCCAGTATGCTCCACCGATAAGCGGTTAAATATTTCCATTCATCAATCCATTCCTTTTCAAAGAACAAACAAACCACTTACCCCGATGAAATATATCATTTCCTTTTTGTCACTTTTCTTTTCATTCCTTGTTCTCTGCGCAGAAGATGAAGTGCGCGACCAGTTCAATCCTGTTCGCACGGCCGTAGTGTCCCAAACCATAGCGCCCGATGCCCGTGCTGGTGGTATGGGCGATGTCGGTGCGGCCACCGACCCCGATGTGCATTCCCAGTATTGGAACCCCGCCAAATACCCCTTTACCATTTCGCGTGCGGGCTTTGCCATCAACTACACCCCTTGGCTCCGCAAACTCACCACGGGTATTGCCTTGCTCGACGCCGTGGGCTATGTCCGTTTGGGCGACTATCAGGCCCTCAGTGGTTCCATCCGCTACTTCACCCTCGGCGAAGTCAATGCTTCTGACGGCATGACCGTCAAGCCCTACGAGTTTGGTGTAGATTTGGCTTACTCCCGCATGTTGAGCGAGAAATTCTCCGCCTCCGTAGGCTTGCGTTACCTCTATTCTGACATCACCGGCCACTACGATGACAACAGTACAGCAGGTTCCGCCTTTGCAGCCGATGTAGCCATGTTCTATAACACCTACGTCATGATGGGGCAGCGCGAGTGTCAGTTGTCTTGGGGTTTGAATATCAACAACATTGGTAGCAAAATTTCCTATGGCGACGACCGGTCCTATTTCATTCCCACCAACCTCCGTTTGGGTTTGAGCTATCTCATCCCCCTCAACGAGTACAACCGCATCAGTTTCAGTGCCGATGCCAACAAGCTGCTTGTGCCCTCTATGCCTTTACAGGGAGCAGACGAGCTGGATGAAGACTATCAGCAGCGTTTGGACGATGAGTATTATAACCAGTCGCCCATCAGCGGTATTTTCAAGAGTTTCGGCGATTCTGAGCGTGGTTTCAAGGGGGAGTTGGAGGAGATACAATGGAGCATAGGTGCCGAGTACACTTACAACGATAAGTTTACCCTTCGTGCCGGTTACCACCACGAGAGCAAGATGCAGGGTAATCGTAAGTACGCCACGGTGGGTGCCGGCTTCAAGCTCAACGTGCTCAGCGTGGATGCCGGTTACGTTATTGCTACCGAACCGTCCAATCCCCTTGACCAGACCATGCGTGTTTCGCTCACTTTCGACATGGATGGCATTCGCGACCTCTTTGGCCGCCGTTAAAAAAATGAAGTTTTTATCTATAGGTATACGTTTCTTTTTTTGTTATGAATATCCGTATAGGCATGGGCTTCGATGTCCATCGTTTGGTCGAAGGTCGCGAGTTGTGGTTGGGAGGTGTGAAAGTTCCTCATACTATGGGGCTGTTGGGGCACAGTGATGCCGATGTTTTAATTCATGCTCTGTGTGATGCTCTTTTGGGAGCCGCTTCACTGCGCGACATAGGTTTTCATTTTCCTGACACTTCAGCTGCTTATGCCGGCATCCGCAGCACGTTGCTTTTGGAGCGTACCGTACAACTGTTGCACGAGCGAGGATGGCAGGTTGTCAATGTTGACATGACCATCATGGCACAGCAACCTAAACTCTCGCCTCACATTCCGGCCATGCAGGCAGTTCTTGCTCCCTTGCTTGGAGTGAGTGAGGAGGAGGTTAGTATAAAAGCCACCACTACTGAGAAATTGGGTTTTACCGGTCGCGAAGAAGGCATTGCCGCCCAGGCAGTAGCATTGCTTGAAAAGCGTCTCGTCCAAGATTGAAAAGAGGGCATTTCTGCGTGCGTTCCCTACCTACGCCATGACAATACCGGGAAGATTTTGTCCGCACAATGTCCACACTTTACAGGCAGTACACCTCTATACGAAAATTCCGGATGGCAAAATGAGTTATGCCGTCCGGAATTATATGTAGGTGGGTATTTAGAGGTAGCTCTTCAGTACACTTCCCATTTGTGCTGAGCGCAATAGCGCAAGTGCTTTCTCTTTGATTTGTCTCACACGTTCACGGCTTAGGTTCAACATTTGCCCGATTTCTTCCAAATTCTTTTCTCCGCATCTGATGCCGAAGAAAAGGCGTAACACTTGCGCTTCGCGCTCAGGCAAACGGTCGAGTGCCCGCTCCACTTCCTGAGCCAGTGATTCCGAAACCAGTGCCGTGTCCACATCGCCCGTTTCGCGCGACGACAGGAGGTCCAGCAGACAGCTGTCTTCGTCGTCGATTAAGGGCGCATCCATTGACACATGTCGTCCTGAAGTCAGCAGCACCCCATTGACTTTTTCCGGTTCTATACCGAGTGCTTCGGCAATTTCTTCCGTCGAGGGCCGGCGTTCATTCTTTTGTACAAATTGGTTGAAAAAGCGGTTGACTTTGCTCACGTTCCCCACCTGGTTGAGCGGTAAGCGCACCATGCGGCTGTTTTCCGCCAGCGACTGTAGGATGCTTTGGCGTATCCACCAAACCGCGTAAGAAATAAATTTAAATCCGCGTGTTTCGTCGAATTTGCGCGCTGCGGTGATGAGCCCCACGTTGCCTTCGTTGATGAGGTCAATCAGCCCCATCCCCTGTCCTTGGTATTGTTTCGCCACGGAAACGACAAAGCGCAGGTTTGCTTTGGTTAGCCGTTCAAGGGCCGCTTCGTCCCCTTGGCGTATGCGTCGGGCCAATTCTGCTTCTTCTTCAATGCCGATCATTTCTTCGCGGCCAATGTCTTGAAGGTAGCGTTCGAGCGATTCTCCCTCTCGGTTCGTGATGCTTTGGGTGATTTTGAGCTGTCTCATGGCAGGAGCTTTTACAGAAAAGTTTGTGCATGGCGAGAGCAATGGAAAGAGCGCGAATTCCATTTCCATTGCCGAGCCGCAGCCAAACTGATGAAAAATCGCCTCAAAAATAGGTTTTTGAATGCTGACGACCAAGATTTTGCAAATTTATTTCCTAACTTCGCCCGCGTTTAAAGGACAAGGCGGGTATATTCTTCCTTAATCTGTGTGACTTAGTCCTTTTCTCCGGTTTTTGCGTTGCTTGTAATGCGTTATAGTCGCTTGGGCCGGTTTCTAAAAATTGAAAATTTCTGATGTGGAATAAAGTTATTATTAGCGTTCTATTGTTTGCAACCGGATGGAATACGAGTGTTTGGGCCCAACATCGTGCAGTTGCTGGTTCTCATGATGCTATACGTGCCAAACGTGTTTCCGAAACAGTTGACGACCGATGGGCTGCAGCGTTCGACTCCTTGGTTACCGTATACAAAGATTGGCATTATGCAGGTAGTGACACCCTGAGCAACCCTTATTATGCCCCCTTGATGGGCAGTCCTACGCTTTATAGTGCAACTCTGCACCGTTTGATGGGATTGTCGGCCGACACGGCGACCCGTCAGTGTGAAAAGATGTTGCCCTCCTCCGATCGGATGTATGCCATTACGGAGGCTACGGATAATGCGCTGATGGCGGCTTACACTGCCTTCCCCTGGTTCGTGCTCCATGAGGAAGCTGAGCAGGGTACAATGAACGTGGAAAATCGCATCCGTGAGGGCGTGAGAGCGGAAAGTACGCTAACCGAGCGTTTCGTCAAGGAAGAAAAACGGGAGGAACAGGCCATGGTGGTGCCCTCTCCCGGCGATGAAGGTTGGGACATACTTGTTCGACGACCCAACTTCTGGACTTTCAAGACAAGATTGTCGTTTCAATTCACCCAGAACCATGTGAGTGACAACTGGTACAAAGGCGGCGAAGACCATAACACCTTGTTGGCCAGCACCACCATTGAAGCCAACTTCAACAACCAGCAGAAAATCACTTTCGATAACAAACTGGAGATGAACCTCGGTTTCCAGACTTCGGAAAACGATGAAGAACACAAATTTAAGACCTATTCTGACTTGTTGCGCCTGACCAACTCCTTCGGACTCCAGGCCATCAAAAACTGGTACTATACTGTTAAGTTACAAAGCTGGACCCAATTTTGCCGGGGATACCGTTCCAACGACAAGAAGGTGTATTCCGACTTCATGTCGCCCTTTGAGTCGTTGCTCTCTGTCGGTATGACGTTTAAGACCCAAACCAAAAACAATAAATTCAACATCGATGCCAACTTCTCGCCTATCGGTCTCAAACTCAAGTACGTTGACCGTGACGCATTGGCCACTTCCTTCGGACTGACCGAAGGACACAAAGCCAAGTGGGAACGTGGTTCCAATATCACCGTGAACTATACTTGGAACTTGATGAAGAATGTGAGTTGGAGAAGCCGTTTCTATTACTTTACGGACTATTCCAAGTCGCAGATTGAGTGGGAAAACACTTTCAGCTTCACCATCAACAAATACCTCAAGGGTAGCATCTTCCTCTATCCGCGCTTCGACGACAGCCGCCAGCGACAGGAGGGTGAATCCTATTTCCAATTCTCGGAACAACTCCTTTTCGGTTTGGAATTTAATTTCTGATAATAGGAAATTACTGGCTTCTTCATGAGTTGGCCAAATCATCTGTCAAACCTTCATATCTATATATCCCAGAAAACATGAACAGAATAGTCAGCAAAGAACGCTTCTCGGAGCACGTCTACCGCTTGGTGGTCGAAGCTCCGCTCATAGCCCGTTCGCGTAAGGCGGGCCACTTCGTGATAGTACGTGTTTGCCCGGGTGGCGAACGTATGCCCCTTACCATAGCCGAGGCCGACCCTGTGGCCGGCACCATCTCCCTCGTGGTGCAGGAAGTCGGTGTTTCGTCCACTAAACTCTGTGCTTTGGAACCGGGCGACAGCATTGCCGATGTCGTAGGCCCCTTGGGAAAGGCCACCCACATTGAGAACTTCGGCACTGTGGTCTGTGCCGGCGGCGGTGTGGGCGTGGCACCCATGCTCCCCATCGTGCAGGCACTCAAAGCTGCCGGAAACCGCGTCATCACCGTGCTTGCCGGACGCAACAAAGACCTTATCATCCTCGAAAAGGAAATGCGTGCCAGCAGCGATGAGGTCATGATCATGACAGACGATGGTAGCTACGGACAGAAAGGACTGATTACCGAAGGTATCGAGCAAATCATCCAGCGCGAGCAGGTGGACAAGTGTTTCGCCATCGGCCCGGCCATCATGATGAAGTTCGTCTGCCTCTTGACCAAGAAATACAACATCTCCACCGATGTCTCCCTCAACACCATCATGGTGGACGGCACGGGCATGTGCGGTGCTTGCCGCATCACCGTGGGCGGTCAGACCAAGTTCGTTTGTGTGGACGGGCCGGAGTTCGATGGCCATCAGGTAGACTTCGACGAAATGCTGAAACGCCTTGCTGCTTTCAAGCCCGAGGAACGTGCCGCCAAGGAAGTCTTCGACCAGCAAACCGCTCTGGGCGGCATGTCCGCAAAGCCTGCCGATGAACCTGCCGCAGTGGCCGCTGATGTTAAAACAGCTGCTAATGCGAAAGTTGCAGGGGAGGCCGCTGCTCCTGCCGAAGCCGACAAGAGCCGCGATGCCGCTTGGCGTAAGGAACTCCGTGCGGCCATGAAACCCAAGGAGCGCGTGGCTATTGCCCGCCAGCAGATGCCTGAACTTGATGCTGCCTATCGGGCGCGTTCACTCAAGGAAGAAGTGAACCAGGGTCTCACTGCCGAACAGGCGCAGCAGGAAGCCCATCGCTGCCTCGACTGTCTCAATCCCGGCTGTGTGGAGGGTTGCCCCGTGGGTATCGACATTCCTCGTTTCGTCAAGCACATCGAGAAAGGCGAGTTCTTGGATGCCGCCCACGCCCTGAAAGAAACCAGTGCGCTTCCTGCCGTCTGTGGCCGTGTTTGTCCGCAGGAGAAGCAGTGCGAGAGCCGTTGCATCCACCACAAGATGAACTCCCAGCCCGTGGCCATCGGCTACCTCGAACGCTTCGCAGCCGACTACGAACGCAACGCCTGTCAGCAACAGGAACTTGCCGAATCTGCAGCCACGAAACCTGCTCCCGATGCCTCGAAGGTGGCCGTTGTGGGCAGTGGCCCGGCAGGACTCTCCTTTGCCGGAGAAATGGTGAAGCGTGGCTATGCTGTGACCGTTTTCGAGGCTTTGCACGAAATCGGCGGCGTGCTGAAGTATGGCATTCCCGAGTTCCGCTTGCCCAACGAGATTGTGGACTTTGAGATAAACAACCTGCGCCGCAGCGGCGTGGAGTTTGTCAAGGACTGCATTATCGGCAAGACGGAGCGTGTGGAGGATTTGCTGGCCAAGCAAGGATTTGTCGGCGTGTTCGTGGCTTCGGGTGCAGGTCTGCCCAACTTCATGGGCATTCCCGGTGAGAATGCCACCGGCGTGCTGTCGAGCAATGAATACCTGACCCGCGTCAACCTCATGGATGCTTCCAATCCCCAGAGCGACACTCCTGTGCCTATGGGCAAACACGTGGCCGTGGTGGGCGGAGGTAACACGGCCATGGATGCCGTGCGCACAGCCTTGCGCTTGGGTGCCGAAACTGCTACCATCATCTACCGCCGTTCGGAGGAGGAGATGCCGGCACGAGTCGAGGAGGTACATCATGCCAAACAGGAAGGCGTGCGTTTCCTCACGCTCCACAACCCCTTACGCTACGAAACCGACGAGCAAGGTCATGTTCGTGCCGTCGTGCTCCAGCAGATGGAGTTGGGTGAGCCTGATGCTTCAGGTCGTCGTCGCCCTGTGCCCATTCCCGGTGCGGAGGTTACGATGGAGGCCGACTTGGTGATTGTCAGCATCGGCGTTTCGCCCAATCCCATCCTGCCGCAGTCTGTCGAGGGACTGGAACTGGGCCGCAAGGGCACCATTGCCGTGAATGAGCAGATGCAATCGTCCATTCCCACCCTCTATGCCGGCGGCGACATTGTGCGTGGCGGTGCCACCGTTATCCTCGCCATGGGTGACGGCAAGCGTGCCGCACGCGAAATGGATGCCGCACTGCGTGCCAAGTAGTAAATCAATAGTATAAAGAATTGTAGGTGTTCGGAGGTTATGAGAGATAATCTCCGAACACTTAAATAAAAAAACATTTCCCGACGTGCAAGGATTATATGCCGTTTTATTGCTTATCTGCTCCAACATATTTATGACCTTTGCCTGGTACGGGCATCTCAAGTTGCAGCAGACGGGCGTTAGCAAGGATTGGCCCCTGATAGCGGTCATCCTTTTTTCTTGGGGCATCGCCCTGTTTGAGTATATGTGTCAGGTGCCGGCCAACCGCCTTGGCATTATTGACAATGGCGGGCCGTTCAACCTCATCCAACTCAAGGTCATTCAGGAGGTGGTGTCGTTGATGGTGTTCACCGTCATCGTGACCCTCATGTTCAAGGGCGAGACCTTTCATTGGAACCACATTGCAGCCTTCCTGTGCCTTGTGGCGGCGGTGTACTTTGTGTTTTTGAAATAGAAGATGAAAGAAAAGGCTGCCAACTTACACAAACGCCTGCAACGGAAGGTGGGAGAGGCACTCGGCACTTTCGGCCTCATCGAACGCGGCGACCGCATCCTCATCGGACTTTCCGGCGGCAAGGACTCACTCGCCTTGCTCGATCTGTTGGGCGAGCGGATGACGCGTAGCGGAGGCTACTTCGAGGTGGAGGCTCTCCATGTGCGGATGCGCGGCGTGGATTATGAGTCCGACACAGCCTATCTCGAACAGATGGCGGCTCGCTACCACATTCCCCTCCACGTGGTGGAAACGGGCTTTGAACCGGACCGTAACGAAAAGCGCACGCCTTGTTTTCTCTGTTCCTGGCACCGGCGCAAGCAGCTCTTTGAACAGGCTCAACTGTTGCATTGCAACAAGATAGCTCTGGGACATCACTTGGACGACTTGTTGCGCACGGCCATGATGAACCTGACGTTCAACGGCACATTTAGCACAATGGCCGTGAAGCAACCTTACCGGAAAATGCCCCTTACCATCATCCGTCCCTTAGCTTTGATACCAGAAAGCGACCTCCGCCTCTGGGCGGAATTACAGCACTATCAGCCGGTGCGCAAGATCTGTCCGCACGACCGCGAAACCAACCGCACCCACATCGAAAACGTGTTACAGGAAATGGAGCGGCTCAATCCCGACTATCGCTCCAATTTCTTGCGAGCTCTTCAAAAAACGATGAGCCGATAGCCTGCTATAGAGTATTATAGCAATCTATAGCAATCTATAGCAATCTATAAAAGCTTCACGCCAGCTGCATGAGGTCGCTCATGATATCGTCGCTCACCAATATTCCCTGCTTCGTCAATCGCAGCCTTCCCTCCTGTAGTTCCAGTTTTCCTGCCGCCAAGTGGGGGCGGGCCAGGCGGAGCGTTTCGTCTTTTACCTCTTGGCCGAAGCGTTCGGCCAGCAGCTCCATGTCCAGCCCCTGCCGCGTACGCAGTGACGTGAAAATCATCTCGTTGATAAGCTCTGTCCTGTCTAACCGCTCTAACGTGTGCGGCACATCCCCTTCTTCACATCCCAGATATTCTGCCAGCAACGGCAGGTTATGCCGCCGGCACTCCCCGTCGAAAGAGTGCGCACCCGGTCCCACACCGAGATAAGGCGTGCCGTTCCAATAGCCTGAATTGTGGCGCGAGTGGAAGCCGGGCAAGGCGAAGTTGGAGATTTCGTAATGTACAAATCCCGCCTCCTCCGCAGCTGCGAGCAAAGCGTTGTATTCCTCCACACACGTGTCCTCATCCGCCGGCACCAGTTCCCCGCTTTTCACCTTTTGTCCCAGCACCGTCCCTTCCTCCACACTCAGCGCATACGACGACAAATGTTTCACCGGCAAGTCAAAGGCACGTTGCAAGTCCTCCCGGAAATCCGCCGCGTTTTGCCAGGGCAGGCCGTAGATGAGGTCAATGCTGAGATTGTCTATTCCGCCTGCGGCCAGCGTTCTGACTGCTCGCTCCGCCTCCGCTGCCGTGTGCCTGCGCCGCAGGAGGCGCAGCAGGGAGTCGGAGAAAGTCTGTATTCCCAGGCTCACCCGGTTCACTCCCATCCTGCGCCACTGCGCCACCCGTTCGGCGCACACATCGTCGGGATTGCACTCCAAGGTAACCTCCGCATCGTCCGCCACGCGGAACAGTTGGCGGATGGTGCGCATCACTTCCTCCAATGCCACATCGGGCAACAGCGACGGCGTGCCCCCGCCAAAGTAGATGGTGTGGAGTGTGGCCGCTTCGCCGCTCGGAGCCGGCAGGTAGTACTGCCGGAAAGCCAGCTCGTGGCATAAGGCTTTCACGTAACGGCTGTCCGCACCGCCCGGTGAGGCAGTGGAGAAGAAGTCGCAGTAGATGCAGCGGCTTTGGCAAAAAGGAATGTGCAGGTAGAGCATGAAGTCAGGGTAGGGCAGGGTAGGAGGAGCGGATAAGCAAGGCTCAGTCTTCCCGTTTCAGTATGGGCAGGTGGAGCTTGTATTTCACGGCCAAGAAGCGCGTCAGCATCACCGTAGCACCACAGATAACACCCGCTTGGATATTGTCCATGCCCATCTTGTAGCATACAAAGTAGAAAAGACCGCCGATGACACAGGCCAGTGCATAGATTTCCTTGCGGAAGATGAGTGGCACCTCGTTGATGAACACATCGCGGAACACACCGCCGCCCGCACCGGTGAGGGTGCCCATGATGATGGCGGTCCAGAAGGGGAAGCCCGCCGCGATGGTCTTCTCAATGCCCGTCACGGTGAACAGGGCCAGACCGATGGAGTCGAAGAGAAACCACGTGTTGTTCTGGCGCACTAAGAAGCGGCGGAACACAATGACCCACAGCAACGCTATGGCGGAGCAGATGAGATAGAAAGGGTTCGTCATCCAAAACGGCGGCTGGCTGAGCAGCAAATCGCGCATCGTACCGCCGCCAATGGCCGTCGTTACGCCGACCACGTAAGCACCGAACAGGTCAAATTGCTTGGCAGAGGCCAGACGGATGCCGGAGATGGCAAAGGCAAGCGTGCCGATAAAATCAAGAGCTTGGACAAAAGTAAACACAGCTAATGTATTGGGGTTAAGAGGTTTTATGCTGAAGCTATCGATATCTATTGCTAACTATCGAAATCTATTGAAATCTATCGAAATCTATCAAAATCTATAGCCTTTCCTAAAAGGCATCATTCACCACGCTTTCAGGTTTTCCGGCGTAGTACGCTTTGATATGACTAACCAAGAGCGCGAGGATGCGTTGGCGGGCTTCCGGCGTGTCCCAGCCAATGTGTGGCGTGATGAAACAGCGCGGAGCGTTGAGCAGCGGGCAGTCGGGTGAGGGCGGCTCCTGCGTCAGTACATCCGTGCAATAAGCCCCCAACCGTCCTTCGTGCAGCGCAGTGGCCACATCCGCTTCGTTCACCAATGCACCGCGTGCCGTGTTGAGCAGGATCAGGTCAGGGCGTGCTTTTGCCAACAGTGCGGCGTTCACCATTTGCCGGTTGCGTTCCGTCAGCGGACAGTTCAGGCTCACCACCTCGCACGTAGCCACTGCCTCTTCAAGTGTCAGCTTGCGGACATCCGCCGGCAAATCCTCCTGCGCCTTTCGGCTCACCGCGAAGATTTCCATACCCAAGGCGCGGGCTACATCTGCCAGTGCGCTTCCGATGTGGCCAAAGCCTACGATGGCGAGGCGCTTGCCCCACAGTTCCAGTCGCGGCTTCGTCGTGTAGCAAAAGTCAGGGCAACGGCTCCACTCCCCCTGTTGGTTCTGATGCGTGTAGTGTCCCACGCTGTCAGCTGCTTCGAGCAGAAGTGAAATGGCCATCTGAGCCACGGCAAAGGTGGAATATCCGGCGCAGTTGCACACCGTGATACCCCGTTGCCGTGCCGCCACACCGTCCACACGGTCAAAGCCCGTGGCCGCCACGCAAATCAGTTTCAGCTGGGGCAGCACGGCGAAGTGCTCGGCTGTCAGACACGTTTTGTTCACAATGAGCACTTCAGCTTCTGCGGCGCGTTCCACCACTTCGGCCGGTTCCGTGCGGTCGTATACCGTCAGTTCTCCCAAAGCTTCAAGCGGTTCCCAAGTCAAGTCACCGGGGTTGATGGTATAGCCATCCAAGAAAACGATTTTCATTTGTATGTAGTTATATTTAATGCAGATAATTCATGGGCGGAATAGCGGAGTGACGCAGCCCACCAGTTGCCAGTAGCGGCTGCCCGTGGGACGGTAGTACGCCAGGATTTCATATTCGTTCTCCGTTTGGTAAAAGTCACCTTCCGCCGTGGCCGTTTGCCAAGTAGAGCCCGTTCCCTCTTCGTAGCACAGGTACATATAATTATAATAGCCCAGTTTAAGCAAGATGTCAGCCTCGTAGCACCCCGTCAGTTCGTTGTAGTGCATCCGGCATTCCTCCTTTTGTACCGACTCCGTCCAGCGTCCCGAAACATACACCTCCCGTCCCAGTCGCGGCAACATTTGGAGCGCGAAGTGCGTCACCACGTAGTCTGCCTCCGTGTCGGCATCGGTGCAGTCCTCGCAGCGCACCAGCCCCAGCCCGTTGCGGTCCTCGTCGTAGAGGTAATGTTTGCGCGGCTCGTCCGTCAGCAGTGTGTAGTGGTAGAGCGGGTCGAACCACGCCACGTGGTCGCCGTGCATCCCCGGGTAACGGGTAGAGAGGATTTCCATCTTGCGGTATTCGTTTCCTGCTTTGAAAATCAGTCGGCGGTCATGTTCCCAAATCAGTGTCGTGCCATTCTGCGCCGTGGGAGCTGGCCAGCGCACCGCCGTGTCCGGGCGGCGGTTCTGCATCACCAAGAGTTTCACTTCCGATTCCGCATCGCGCAGTGTCAGCCTGCTGCAATCCATGCGGAGCGACACCTGCTGGTGCGCCTCGTTCCAATCCACTTCCGTGTTCGTGGAACAAGTCGGGAGCAATCCTACTTGCGTGTCCACCACGCCGAAGAACGCCACTGCTACGGGCACCGTTTCGTCATTGTCATCCTCCGTGCTGATGGTCAGTTTGTAGTTTCCCGATAGTTTGGGCTTCATCTGCGCGTTGGGAATGCAGAAAGAGTAATGCGTATATTGCACCGATGTGTTTTGACTCGGTGTATAATCTTCAATGATACCCTCGTCGGCGGTGGAGTAGAGGTAATCGCTCTCGAAGAGTTCGTTAGAGGGCTGACCATCATAGCCCACGTGTTCCAGCCGGTAAGTATAACGCCGGTACTCATGCGTCATGTCGTCGAACGAGATGTCCAGGCGTTCGCTGCCGTTCAAAGCAATCACCGGAAAGCGTTCGGCATCACCGTCCACCGTCATGCGGAACGTGTGGATGTGCGATGCTAAGAAAGGCGTGCAGCCCGGTTGGCTCCATCCGTTGCAGGTTGCGGAGAAGAAGGCAGTCCATAGCAGGAGCCATGCGCACAATTTTTTCATTTCGTTTGGATTTTGAGTACAAAGTCAGCCTCACCGGCCGGATAATCGGGGAGGAAAAAAGTCGTCGTCCCCTCTTTCGCGTTTCGTTTTGTTTGGAGCGTTTCTCCCGTGGAGAGTGCTGTCGCCGTTCGCACCTTCGCGCGTAGCGGCAGCGTCAGTTGTTTCATCGGCTGTTCCGTCAGCAGGTGTACATATAGCGTGCCGTCCTTGCGGCTTTTAGTGCTCACCACCGAGTCGCCCAGTGCGATGTCGCCCGCCGTCGTGGCGTAGACACTCTCACCTGCCGAGCCGTTGAGGAAGCGGCCCATTTCCTGCAATCTTTCGAGTGCTGTTTCGGGCAGCGAGCCGTCCGGCATCGGGCCGATGTTCAACAGTAGATTGGCACCTTTCGCTGCTGTACGTACCAGCAGACGCACCAGTTCCCGGGTCGGTTTATAGTTTTGGTCTTTGATTTTGTAGCCCCACATTCCGTTCATTGTCTGACACGTTTCGAGGGGCAGCCGGCTGATGTCCTGTCCCGAAAGTCCCGCTTTGTTCTCACCGGGAATATCGCGTTCAAACATCTGCATATCCTCCCCCTCAAAGGGTGTCAGGTGATGATTGTTGCCGATGAGGCAGGCCGGTTGCAATCCGTGTATGAGCGCGTACTGTTCAGGCAGTTGCCAGTCAAAGGGAATTTCGTCCCCGTCGTGGTCCCACATCCCGTCAAACCAGATGCAGTCCACCTTGCCGTAACGCGTCAGCAGTTCTGTGAGTTGGTGGTTCATGAAATGGTAATAACTGTTCCAGTCAGCCTTTTCAGGCACCTTCCCCGTGTTCCGTCCCGTGCGTCCCATGGGATAATCGTCGCGTGTCCAGTCAATGTGCGAGTAGTACAGGTGCAGCCCCATCTGTTCCTCGTGGCAAGCGTCCGCCAGTTGTTTCACCACGTCCTTGCCGTAAGGCGTGTGCATGATGTTGTAGTCAGAGCAGTCCGTGTTCCACATAGAGAAACCGTCGTGGTGTCGCGTCGTGAAGCAGATGTATTTCGCTCCAGCCGCTTTGAACGCTTTGATCCACTTTCGTGCGTTGAAGTTGTGCGGATAGAAGGCGCGTGCCGCTTTGGCATACTCCGTCTTGTCAATCCCCTCATTCTGCATGAACCATTCGCCTTGAGCGAACAGACTGTAAAGTCCCCAGTGCAGGAATATTCCGAAGCGTGAGTCGCTGAAATGTTGTCGTGCTTCAAGGTTTTCGGGTGCAGGTACGTAGGTTCCGGCGTTGGAGGCCGGTTGTGCCGTCGCAATTCCTGCGGCGGTGGCTAACAATATCGAAAGAAATGTTTTTTTCATGATAGGGGTTGTTCTTACGTTGTGCAAAGATAGTGCAAGGCGAGTGCAAAGGAAAATGAAAAGCCGTGCAAAGTGAGAGAAAAGAAAGAAATAACCGCAAGGTTTTGCAATTTCTTTTCCGAACTGCAGCCGGCTTTATTCAAAAGCCTGCGGATTTTCAATTTTCCTTTGCCGAGCCGCCGCCTGTCTTATGTAAAGATAGTGCAAGGCGAGTGCAAAGGAAAATGAAAAGCCGTGCAAAGTGAGAGAAAAGAAAGAAATAACCGTAAGGTTTTGCAATTTCTTTTCCGAACTGCAGCCGGCTTTATTCAAAAGCCCATGGATTTTCAATTTTCCTTTGTCGAGCCGCTCGCTATAGAATTCTATAGCTATCTATAGCAATCTATAGCATCCTCCTTTTTGCCAACTAACCTAAAATTCAAGGCGGTAATGCCTAACAAGTTTTAGCAAGTGGCGGAATGTTCTTAAAAAAGGGGAACAGAAGGGCAATTTGTAGGTAGTAAAGAACAGGGGTTTGCCTTGAAATTGTAATTTTGCGCCGATTTGACAAAATAGGCTTTCTGCTTGGTACCAAGGTGTCCCGTTGCTTTAGTAATTGCTTGTTGCGCGGTTCGTACCTTTTCCGCCAGCTCGAAATACCTAAATGATTTCATGAATAATCTATCAATTCTGTATATATCAAAACGACAAATGAGACGACTTGTACTTCCGGCAATGGCCTTGGCCTTTGTCTTGACGCTTTCCCCGTTTGAGAAGCAGGCTGCGGCAGCTGTTCCGCAAAACCCCATTGACCTTACTTATGCAGCAGAGAACGCAGTGAACTCCGTGGTATATATTAAAGTGACCATCAACGGAAAGACGCAGACCATTCAGTACAGAGATCCCTTCGAGGATTTCTTCGGCGATTTCTTCGGTCGCGGTGGTGGCGGCGGTAGCCAGCGACAAATCCAGACCCCCAAGCGCACCGGTGCCGGTTCGGGCGTGATACTCACCGCCGACGGTTACATCGTGACCAACAACCACGTCGTGCAGGATGCCGACGAACTCACCGTGAAGCTGAACGACAACCGGGAGTTCAAGGCGCGCATCATCGGACTGGACAAGACCACAGACCTGGCACTCATCAAGATCGAGGCTAAGGATCTGCAGGCCATCACGGTGGCCAATTCCGACGACCTGAAACTTGGCGAGTGGGTACTGGCCATCGGCAACCCGTTCAGTCTGACTTCTACGGTCACGGCAGGCATTGTGAGTGCCAAGGCCCGCTCATTGGGAGCCACGCCCGGAAGTATCGAGAGCTTCATCCAGACAGACGCAGCCATCAACCCCGGTAATTCCGGCGGAGCTTTGGTCAATGCACGCGGTGAACTGGTGGGTATCAACGCCATGCTCTATTCACAGACCGGTTCTTATTCCGGCTATGGTTTTGCCATCCCCACTTCCATCATGAACAAGGTGGTGGACGACCTGCGGCAGTACGGCACGGTGCAACGCGCATTGCTCGGCATCTCGGGACAGGACGTTTCTACCTATATCGATGCTGAGAAGGAGAAAGGACGTGAACCGGATCTCGGAACGGTGAACGGTATCTACGTGGCTGAGGTAAGTGCTGACGGTGCGGCAGCTGCTGCAGGCTTGAAAGAGGGAGATGTGATTACCGCCATCGACGGCAAGACCATCGAGAAGTTCGGCCAGTTGCAGGAACTGCTGGTGAACCACCGTCCCGGCGACAAGGTTACCGTTACCTACGTGCGTGACAAGAAAAAACACACCGTGCAGATTACCTTGCGCAACATCCAGGGAACGACCACGGCAGTACAGACGCTCGACACCGAGTCGATGGGTGCAGCCTTGCGTCCGCTGAACGACCAGGAGAAACAACAGCTGAACCTGCCCTACGGCCTGATGATTTCGGCCATCCGCGACGGCAAGTTCAAAGAGGCTGGCTTGACGAAGGGCTTGATCATCATGAAGGTGAACGAGAAGGAGATGCGCACCACTGCCGACTTCGAGGAGGCCGTGAAAGCCGCCAACCTCTCGCCCGACCGTGTGCTCTGGATCCGCGCCAAGACGCAAAGCGGCATGAACCGCTCGTTTGCTGTGGAACTCGCTGACGAGAAGCCCGCGAAGAAATAAGGAGCATAGCACTGGAAATTTGAATGTCAGATAAATCCGCTTTTCCTGTTCAGGGAAGCGGGTTTATCTGATTTTTTATTTTTAGTGAATTATCTTCATTTAATAGGTTATATCTGTAATATGTTCGAGCTTTCAAAATTCCGCCAACGGGTTTTTATTATAACCCGGTAGCGAAGCGACCATAACTAACCAACTCACTGATACACCACGGCATAGCGGTTACCCACACGGCTATGCCGTTTTTCTGCGCCCAACATCCGGAGCACTTTGCCCATCCGCATGGCGGTGATGCCCTGCAATGCTTTGGAGGAAGTGCGCTTCAGGTGCTCGAATATCT